>NZ_JBICTE010000012.1:0-173038 GCF_043197485.1 Micromonospora sp. NPDC049102
GCCGCGATCTGGCATAACCGGACCACCGGCCAACCCGTGACCAGGTCCCTGATCGCCTACGACCACTGACCAGACTTCGGACTTACTCGTCTAGGACACCGTATGGTCACGGTCGGCGATAGGCGCTCGACGCGGACCGGGTCGGACCTGTGACAATGCCGGAAGTAACTTGGCTGCGCCGTGGCGGCGACGGGGGACTGCTCCCTCGACGCCGGGAGAACGAGGATGGGCACATGAGCGACTGGACTGCCTTCGGACGGGTGGACGCGGACGGCACCGTTTACGTCAAGACCGCCGAAGGCGAGCGGGTGGTCGGATCTTGGCAGGCAGGAGCGCCGGAGGAGGGCCTCGCGCACTTCGCGCGCCGCTTCGCCGACCTGGTCACCGAGGTGGACCTGACCGAAGCGCGGCTCAACTCGGGCGCGGCGGACGCCGGGCACTCGTTGAGCACGATCCGGCGGATCCGCGCCACGCTGCCGGAGGCCCACGTCGTCGGCGACATCGACGCCCTGGCCGCCCGACTGGACAAGCTGGCGACCCTCGCCGAGGAGAAGGCGACCGAGGCGCGTGCCGCCCGGGACGTCGCCCGGGGTGAGGCCCTGGCCCGAAAGACCGCCCTGGTCGAGGAGGCCGAGAAGCTCGCCGCGGAGTCCACCGGCTGGAAGACCGCCGGCGACCGGCTCAAGGAGATCCTCGACGAGTGGAAGACCATTCGCGGGGTCGACAAGAAGGCCGACGGTGAGCTGTGGAAGCGGTTCGCCGCCGCGCGGGACGGCTTCACCCGGCGTCGAGGCGCCCACTTCGCGTCCCTGGACTCGCAGCGCAAGCAGGCGCAGACGGCCAAGGAAGAGCTGGTCGCCGAGGCCGAGAAGATCAAGGACTCCACCGAGTGGGCGGCCACGGCCAACCAGCTCAAGGAGCTGATGACGCAGTGGAAGGCCGCACCGCGCGCCTCCAAGGAGGCCGAGCAGAAGCTCTGGGAACGGTTCCGGGGCGCGCAGGACGCCTTCTTCAGCCGGCGCAGCGAGGTCTTCTCCGCCCGGGACGACGAGCAGCGCGGCAACCTGGAGCGTAAGCAGGCTCTGTTGGCCGAGGCCGAGGCCCTGGACATCGACGCCGACCCGAAGGGTGCCCAGGCCAAGCTGCGGGACATCCAGGCCCAGTGGCACGAGGCCGGCCGGGTGCCCCGCGAGGCCGCCGCCGGGCTGGAGCGCCGGCTGCGCGTCATCGACGACAAGGTCCGCGAGGTAATGGACTCGGCGTGGCGTCGTACCACCAAGGAGGACAACCCGCTGCTCGCCCAGATGCGGGCCCAGGTGGCGGAGGCCGAGGAGCGACTGACCCGGGCGCAGAGCGCCGGGGACGCCCGCCGGATCAAGGAGGCCGAGCAGGCCCTCGCCTCAAAGCGGCAGTTCCTCCAGCTCGCCGAGCAGGCCGGCTGACCTGACGCAGTCGCGAGAGCCCTCGGCCCCCGCGAGGGACCGGGGGCTCTCGCGTGTCCGGGGTCCCCGCAGCACCGCCCCGCGGCAAGATCCGCGCAACTTCGGGGAAGTTGCTGCTTCAGGCGCGCCGGAGCCAGCAATATCCCTGATGTTGCGCGGATCTTGCCGACGTGCACGGGGCGAGAGGACCCGGAAAGCCGGGGTTGGGTGCCTGCGCGCAGGCAAGATCGCGCTCGAACATGGATCTAGTGGCCATCCGGCGCCGCGACACCACTAGATCCAGGACAACGCCGTTGCGTTAGGCCGTGTGTCAAGGTCCTCGGTCGAGCAGAGGGGCGGACGGCGGACACCACGATGAGGGTGATGCCTGTGAGTCATCTTGATGACCCACAGGCATCACGCTCAATGGAGGGGGCGGCGCCGATCCGGCCGGACCACGGGCCCGCGAGCGACGGTTCACCAGCGGCCGAAAGGCCGGTCCTCTCGGCCTCCGCAGGCCGGCCAGGGGCTTTGACACACGGCCTAGAGGAGACCGGGACGCGTGAGAAGCGGCTGCGGCTGTTGCCGTCTCGGGTGGTGGTGTACTTCGTTCTCACGCTTGCCCTGTTCGAACGGTGTTCCTACCGGGCGACGTGGGGAAAGCTGACCGCCTCGCTGGCGCAGTTGTCCCTGGCGCGGCCGAGTGTCTCCTCGCTTGCGCGGGCCCGTCGCCGGATCGGCGTGGCGCCGCTGCGGCGGTTGTTCGAGACCCTGACCGGTGGCGTCGGCCAGCCTGGGCAGCCCGGGGTGTTCTACCGGGGTTTGCGTACGGTGGCCATCGACGGCACTCACCTACACGTGCCCGATGCGGATCAGGTCACCTGGCGCTACCGCAAACGAGCAGGGCACCGACGGGAGTTCGGCTACCCGCTGCTGCGGCTGCTCATGGTGATCGAGTACGGCACCCGCACCCTGCTCGCCACGGCCTTCGGCCCCGACGAAGGCCGCGAACTGCCCTACGCACACCGCCTGGTCGGCGCACTGGACCGCACGATGCTGCTGCTGGCCGACGCCGGCTTCGACGCCGCGCAATTCCTGCGCGACGTGCGCGCCACCGGCGCGCAGTTCCTCATCCGCTCCACCGCCTGCCGCCGCCCCACCATCACCGACCACCTGCCCGACGGCTCCTACCTGACCCACATCGGCACCGGACGCTACCCGTGCTCCTGCCCGTGCGGGTCATCGAAGCGCAGGTCACCATCACCCTCACCGACGGCACGACACGCCGCGAGCAATGGCGGCTGATCACTAGCCTGACCGACCACACCCGCTATCCCGCCGGCGAGCTCGTCGACCCAGCCGTCCTGGCCGACCTCCTACCCACACGGCGTCGCCCCCGCGTCAAAGCCCACTCCCGCAAGAACCCCACCAGCAAATACAGCCCAAACGCCAGCCAGCACCCAGCCACCACGCAGACCTACAGCCTCCACACCGAGATCACAATCTTCGAAGAAGACCTTGACTCCCGGCCACAGCCCTAACACAACGGCGTTGACATCCAGGATCGAGCGCGATCTTGCGAGTGCAGCACGCGGACGGGGTGCGGCGACGCCCGTTACAGGGCAGGGGCGCGTCGGGCGGGGCGGCGTGACGCCGGAGCGGGGCGGTGGCGGCGGGCAGTTGACGCATTGAGGTGGGCTGATGAGAATGGGCGACGGAGTCAGGTAGGGCCACCGGGCCGAGGGCGACGACGGCGAGCATCGCTGTCGAGGATCGGCCGGTGAGCTGCCGCGAGTTTCCCGTCCGCGTGACATGGGCCGTCGCGCACTGTCCGCGTACCCCGAGGGGACCGTGACGTGCGGACGGCCGCCCGCCGGCGTCGTCGCTCGACGGCGTCGTGCCTCCGAAGTGGAGCTCGAATGTTCCGTGGTAAAGCTCTTGGCGGCGTGCTGACCGCGCTCGCCACCGCAGCGGCAGGTGTGTTCATCGCCGCCGCCGTCAGCACCACCCCGGCTTCCGCCGCGGGTACCGGCACCGGCTATCTGCACACGAACCGTAGCCAGATCGTGGACAGCACCGGCGCGACGGTCCGGTTGACCGGCATCAACTGGTTCGGCATGGAGACCGACAACAAGACCTTCCACGGTCTCTGATCGAGCAATCCGTGGCGGGGGCAGCTCGACACGATGGCCCGGTTGGGCTACAACACGTTGCGGGTGCCGTACTCGAACGACGCGCTGAAGCCGGGCGCGACGGCCACCGGGATCAACGACTTCGTCAACCCGGACCTGATCGGGCTGTCGCCGTTGCAGATCCTGGACAAGGTGATCGACTACGCCGGCAGCAAGGGGATGCGGATCATCCTGGACCGGCACCGGCCGACGTCGGCCGGGCAGTCGCCGCTGTGGTACACGTCGACGGTCTCCGAGGCGACCTGGATCAACGACTGGAAGATGCTCGCCCAGCGGTACGCGGGCAATCCCACGGTGATCGGCGCGGACCTGCACAACGAGCCGCACGCCGAGGGCACCAACCCGACGGCCACCGGCGCGTGCTGGGGCTGCGGTGACACCGCGCGGGACTGGCGGCTCGCCGCCGAGCGGGCCGGCAACGCCGTCCTCGGTGTCCAGCCCAACTGGTTGATCTTCGTGGAGGGGGTGAGCTGCCCGAGCGGTGGCCTCTCCAACGTCTGGGACAACGACCCGAGCAACGACGAGGACTGCGGTTGGTGGGGCGGCAACCTGTCGAAGGCGGGTCAGTTCCCGGTACGCCTGAACGTGGCGAACCGGCTGGTCTACTCGCCGCACGAGTACGCCACGTCGGTGTACCGGCAGACCTGGTTCGACGCGCCGGACTACCCGGCGAACATGCCGGCCATCTGGGACAAGTACTTCGGTTACCTCTACAAGCAGAACATCGCCCCGATCATGATGGGCGAGTTCGGCAGCACCCTGGCCGACCCGAAGGACAGGGTGTGGCTGGAGAAGTTGATGGCGTACACGGGCACCGGGGTGACCGGGATGTCGTTCACCTACTGGTCGTGGAACCCGAACTCGGGCGACACCGGCGGCATCGCGCTCGACGACTGGACCAACATCAACACCACCAAGCAGGCGATCCTGCAGCCGTACCTGATCGCGCCGAGCGGCGGCGGTCCCACCGGAGGGCCGACCGGTGGCCCGACGGGTGGCCCCACCGGCGGGCCGACGAGCGCGCCCCCGGGCGCCTGCACGGCCACCTACCGGCAGGTCAACGCCTGGCAGGGCGGCTTCCAGGGTGAGTTGACGGTCAAGAACACCGGTACGGCCGCGGTGAACCCGTGGACCGTCACCTGGAGCTGGCCGTCCGGAGTGACGCTGGGCAGTGGGTGGAACGCCACCGTCACCCAGTCCGGTACGACGGTCACGGCCGCCGCGCCCAGCCACGCGCCGTCCCTGGCGGCGGGGGCATCGGTCACCGTGGGCTTCACCGCCAACGGTACGGCCAGCGCCCCGGCGACCGTGAAGCTCAACGGCGCCAGCTGTTGAGCCACCGGGGTGGCCGGCGCCCACGCCGAGGGCGTCGGCCACCCCGGCCCGGGCGCACGCCGTGCCCGGCCGAGAGCCGGGCGCACGCCGGGCCAGGCCAGGGCGGGCGCACACCGAGCCCTCCGTAGGGCGGCGGACCAGGGCCGCACGGAGCATTTACATCAAGGTTCTTCTATGCTTCCATCGGGAAAGCGCTTGCCTTCGCTGCGGCCGGCGCGAACGCGGGAGCCGCTTCTTCGCACCGAAACGCACCGGCGGACCCGGGACCTGAGATCCCGGATCACCTAGCCGCCCACGGGCATGGGCGTCGCGACGGTCCGTCCGCCTCATCGAAAGGAAGCAGCATGCGCACAACACAGCGTCGGATGACGCTGCTCGCCACCACCGCCGCCGCCACCGCCGCACTGGTCACCGGCGGTTTCCTGACGGCCGTCTCGGCCCAGGCGGCAGCCGGCTGCCAGGTCGCCTACTCGGTCGCCAGCCAGTGGCCGGGCGGGTTCACCGGCAACGTCACGGTCACCAACCTCGGCGACCCGGTATCCGGGTGGACGCTGGGCTGGTCGTACGGGGCCGGCCAGCAGGCCAGCCAGGCGTGGGGGGCCACCGTCACACAGAACGGCAGCCAGGTCTCCGCCGCCAACGTCGACTACAACGGCAACCTGGCCACCAACGGCAGCGCGTCGTTCGGCTTCAACGCGAGTTGGAACAACTCCAGCAACCCGGTGCCGACCAGCTTCACCCTGAACAACGTGGCGTGCACGGGCGGCACCACCACACCGACCACCACCACACCGCCCCACCCGGGCACGCCCACCACGCCGCCCATCCCCAGCGATCCGCCGCCGAGCGTTCCGCCGCCGACCGGCCTGGTCGGGTGGGCAACCCAGAACGGCGGCACCACCGGCGGTGGAGGCGCCCCGGCGACCACCGTCACGAACGCCTCGGCGCTGACCAGCGCGCTGAACGCGACCGGTTCGGCGGTGATCCGGGTGTCCGGCACCATCTCCTGCTCGGGCATGCTGCGGGTCCGGTCCAACAAGACCATCCTCGGCAACTCCGGCGCGACGATCGTCGGCTGCGGACTCAACGTCAGCGGTGACCGCAACGTCATCATCCGGAACCTGACCTTCCGGGACTGGAACGACGACGCGATAAACGTGCAGGAGTCGGCGACCAACATCTGGATCGACCACAACACCTTCAGCAACGGGTACGACGGCGCGGTCGACATCAAGCGCGGCTCGGACTTCGTCACCGTGTCGTGGAACCGGGTCTTCAACCACGACAAGACCATGCTGCTCGGCCACAGCGACGACAACGGCGCGCAGGACACCGGGCACCTGCGGGTGACGTACCACCACAACTGGTTCGACGGCAGCAAGCAGCGCAACCCTCGGGTGCGCTTCGGCAACCCGGTGCACGTCTACAACAACTACTACCGGGCCAACACCGGCTACGGCGTGGCCTCCACCGAGAACGCGGGCGTGCTCGTCGAGGGCAACTACTTCGAGAACGTCCCCGACACGTACCACCTCGGCGAGGCCGACTCCGGGCCGGGCCGGCTGGTGGCCCGCAACAACCACTTCGTCAACTCGCCCGCCGGGCAGACCGGCGGCAGCGTCGCCAGCATCCCGTACCCGTACCAACTGGACACCGCGAGCAACGTCAAGTCCATCGTGACGGGCGGCGCCGGCGCCGGTCGCATCACGGTCTGACCGTGGGTCGGTCGGGGTCCGCCGTGCCGGCGGGCCCCGACCTGCGTCAGTGCGCGGCGCAGCCGCCGGTGGGCGCGGGCGCGACCGCCGGTGCGCCGATCGTGGGCAGACCGAGCAACACCCCGGGGGTACGCGGGGAGCGACCCGCCTCGGCGGCGTCACCGGCCCGGGTCCGGCGGTGCGACAGGGGCGCGCCGTCGGCGTTGAGGTGGTGTGGCGCGGCGTACGTGATCTCGGTGTGCACGATGTCGCCGGGCCGGATCGACCCGGCGAAGCCGCCCGCGTCGAAGTGCACGAGCCGGCCGTCGCGGGCCCGGCCGGACAGCCGCCCGGTCCGCTCGTCCTTGCGGCCCTCGCCGACCGCGACCAGCACCTCGACGGTCTCCCCCACGAGGCGCTTGTTCTCCGCCCAGGTGATCTCCTCGACGCAGGAGATCAGCCGCTCGTAGCGCTCCTGCACGACCTGCTTGGGCAGCTGGCCGTCCATCGTCGCGGCGGGGGTGCCGGGGCGCTTCGAGTACTGGAAGGTGAACGCCGACGAGAAGCGGGCCTCGCGCACCACGTCCAGCGTGCGCTGGAAGTCGGCCTCGGTCTCGCCGGGGAAGCCCACGATGATGTCGGTGGTGATCGCCGCGTCCGGCATCGCCGCCCGGACCTTCTCGATGATCCCCAGGTACCGCTCGGAGCGGTACGACCGGCGCATCGCCTTGAGCACGTCGTCGGAGCCGGACTGCAACGGCATGTGCAGCGAGTGGCACACGTTCGAGGTCTCAGCCATCGCGGCGATCACGTCGTCGGTGAAGTCCTTCGGGTGCGGGCTGGTGAACCGGACCCGCTCCAGGCCGTCGATCTCACCTGTGGCGCGCAGCAGCTTGCCGAACGCGTACCGGTCACCGAACTCGACACCGTAGGAGTTGACGTTCTGCCCGAGCAGGGTCACCTCCAGCACACCCTCGTCGACCAGGGCGCGCACCTCGGCGAGGATGTCCCCCGGGCGGCGGTCCTTCTCCTTGCCGCGCAGGGAGGGCACGATGCAGAACGTGCAGGTGTTGTTGCAGCCCACCGAGATCGAGACCCAGCCGGCGTACGTGGACTCGCGGCGGGTCGGCAGCGTGGACGGGAAGACGTCCAGCGACTCCAGGATCTCCACCTCGGCGGCGGCGTTGTGCCGGGCCCGCTCCAGCAGCACCGGCAGCGCACCGATGTTGTGCGTGCCGAAGACGACGTCCACCCAGGGCGCCTTGCGGACGATCTCGCCGCGGTCCTTCTGCGCCAGGCAACCACCGACGGCGATCTGCATGCCCGGGTGCTTGTCCTTCACGGGGCGCAGATGACCGAGGTTGCCGTAGAGGCGGTTGTCGGCGTTCTCCCGCACCGCACAGGTGTTGAAGACGACGATGTCCGGGGTGTCGTCGGCCTGGGGCGCGCGCACGTAGCCGGCCTGTTCGAGCAGGCCGGAGATGCGCTCGGAGTCGTGCACGTTCATCTGGCAGCCGTAGGTGCGCACCTGGTAGGTGCGCGGGCTGCCCGCCGCTGCGGTAGTCATGACCAGGACAGCGTATCCGGGTCGACCGGATCACCCGAACGAGGAGCACCCGACATGTGCCGAAGCATCAAGACGTTGCGGGAGCCGTTCACCCCGCAGGTGACCGACGCGGACATCGAGGCGGCGGCGTTGCAGTACGTCCGGAAGATCTCGGGCTTCCGGGCGCCCGCCGCGCACAACGCCGCCGCGTTCGAGGCCGCGGTGGCCGCCGTGACCGAAGCCACCCGCACCCTGCTCGACCACCTGGTCGTGCGGGGATCGGGCACTGCCGATCGACCGGCCACCGCCGCCACCGGACCCGCCTGACGTCCCGACGCACCCGGCCCGGCCGGATTGCTCGCCACCATCCAGCCGGCTCGAGCGACCCCGGCCGGCTCGGCGTGCGCGGCCGGCCCGTCGGTGGCGGGTCAGGCCGCGGCGAGGACCGGTGCGACGGTGTCCGGCGCCCAGCGGGAGCGGTGACACTGCGACCAGCCCCGGCAGCCCGGGTCGCCAAGCGAGCAGAGCCGCTGCTTGCTGAGCACCTCGCCGTCGTCGGTGTCCCGGACGTCGAAGTGCACCGGGCGGACCGTGCCGTCCGGTGCGACGAGCAGATGCCGGGTGGCGTCGAGCGTGTCGTCCCGCAACAGGCAGTCGCGGCCCAGCAGCCGGGCCAACGCGGCGATGCTGGCGTGCTCGGAGAGCCGTTCGGGCACCCCGTAGCAGTCGATCACCGTTGGAAACTCGCCCGGCGCCTGCCAGACGTCACACACCACCGCGTACGCCGGCAGTCGCGCCGGGTCCGCCGCTGCCAGCGGCATCACCACCCGACCGAGCGCCTCGGCCAGCGCCGGGTAGACCTCAACGGGTCGTACCCGGTCGATTCTCCAGTTCCACAGCTCGGTCATTCCGCCTCCTCGCTGCGTTCGTCCCACCGGCCTCCGAATCGGGCCTTACTGACGATGGTGGGGGGCATTTGACCCCAGCCGGGGGCAAGTTACCGGTCTGTGACCATTCCGGGCAAAATTTCCCTGAGCGGCATTGCTCGGAGTAGCGGGAAGGTGACAGTTTATCGGGTATCGTGCGCCAGCCGAACCACCCGGAGGGCGTGTCCCCGCGACAACCGGCCGCGTCCGTCAGCGCAGGACGACCAGGTGCTCCCCGCGGGGCAACAGTTCACCCACCACGGGTGCGCCCGGCAGCTCACCGGCGACCAGCAGACCGCCGGACGTCTGCGCGTCGGCCAGCAGCAGGCGCTCGTCCTCGTCGGCCGCACCGAAGTCCGTCCACGGGGTGACCCACTCCAGGTTGCGTCGGCTGCCGCCGCTGACGTACCCGTCGCGCAGCGCCTCCCGCGCACCCCCCAGGTACGGCACCCGGGCCGTGTCGATGGCCACCGTCAGCCGGCTGGCGCGGGCCAGCTTCGAGGCGTGCCCGAGCAGACCGAACCCGGTCACGTCGGTGCCGCACCGGATGCCGGCGGCGACCGCTGCCCGTGCGGCGCCGGCGTTCAGCGCGCTCATCGTGGCGACCGCCTCCGGGAAGCTCTCACCGGTGGCCTTGTGTCGAGTGTTGAGCACGCCCACGCCGAGCGGCTTGGTCAGCGACAACGGAATCCCGGCCCGACCGGCGTCCAGAGTGATCAGTTCCTCGGGTCGTACGGTGCCGGTGACCGCGAGACCGTACTTCGGACCGTCGTCGTCCACGCTGTGCCCACCGGCCAGGTGACAACCCGCCTCCCGGGCCACGTCCTGGCCGCCGCGCAGCACCTCCCGCGCCAACTCCAGCGGCAGCACGTCACGTGGCCAGCAGAGCAGGTTGAGCGCCAGCAGCGGGGTGCCGCCCATCGCGTACACGTCGGACAATGCGTTGGCCGCGGCGATGCGCCCCCAGTCGTAGGCGTCGTCGACGACCGGGGTGAAGAAGTCCGCGGTGCTGACCAGGCCCGTGCGTTCGTCCAGGCGGACCACCGCGGCGTCGTCGCCGTGGTCCAGGCCGACCAGCAGTTCCGCGGTGCCGGTGGCCGGGCCGAGACCGGCCACCATGACCTCCAGCTCGCCGGGCGGAATCTTGCAGGCGCAGCCACCGCCGCGGGCATACTTCGTCAGGCGTACCGGTTCGGTCATGCCTCCATCGTCGCGGGGATCGGGTGCCGCCGCCACAGTTGCGGGCCGCGCGATGACCGAAATCGGACCCCCGACAACGATCGTGACCGGTGTTACCGCTCCGTGACCAACTGGGTTGCGTTCCGCCACATCACGCCGCCTACAGTTGCCCAACCGGGGGTCGACCGACCCGATCCGGGAAGACGACAGGGACGGTGGACGACGTGACGACGGGCCAACCGCTCATCGTGCTGGACGCGGTCAACAAGTGGTTCGGGCCGCTGCACGTACTGGACGACGTCTCGCTTTCGGTGGATCGGGGCGAGGTGGTCGTGGTGATCGGCCCGTCCGGCTCCGGCAAGTCGACGCTGTGCCGTGCCATCAACCGACTGGAACCGATCAACTCGGGCACCATCACCTTCGACGGTCAGCCGCTCCCGGCCGAGGGCAAGCCCCTCGCCCGGCTGCGCAGCGAGGTGGGCATGGTCTTCCAGTCCTTCAACCTCTTCGCCCACAAGACCATCCTGGAGAACGTCACCCTCGGGCCGATCAAGGTCCGCAAGGAGAAGCCCGCCGCGGCCCGCGAACGCGGACTGGCCCTGCTCGACCGGGTCGGCATCGCCAACCAGGCGGACAAGTTCCCGGCCCAGCTCTCCGGCGGCCAGCAGCAGCGGGTGGCGATCGCCCGCGCCCTGGCCATGCAGCCCAAGGCGATGCTGTTCGACGAGCCCACCAGCGCCCTGGACCCGGAGATGGTCGGCGAGGTGCTCGACGTGATGACCTCGCTGGCCCGCGACGGCATGACGATGGTCGTGGTCACCCACGAGATGGGCTTCGCCCGGCACGCCGCCAACCGGGTCATCTTCATGGCCGACGGTCAACTGGTCGAGGATGCCCCGCCCGCGGAGTTCTTCGCGAACCCGCGCAGCGACCGGGCCAAGGACTTCCTCTCCAAGATCCTTACGCACTAGGCGTCCGTAGTGGAGCGCGCCGCACAAGGGCGGGCTCCGTCGAAGAAGGAGAAGAGTATGCGTATGACGCGCGTTGCGGCAGTCGCCGCGGTCGCCGCTCTGGCGCTCGGCCTCACCGCCTGCGGTGGCGACGACGGCGGGGAGGGCACCGGCGCTGGCAGCAAGTCCTTCGCCGCCGGCAGCACCATGGAGAAGCTGAACAAGGCTCAGAAGATCAAGGTTGGCACCAAGTTCGACCAACCCGGCTTCGGCCTCAAGGGCCTGTCGGGCAAGCCGGAGGGCTTCGACGTCGGGATCGCCAAGATCATCGTCAAGGAGCTCGGCATCCCCGAGGACAAGATCGAGTGGGTCGAGGCTCCCTCGAAGGTCCGCGAGGACGTCATCGTCAACGGCAACGTCGACTTCGTCGCGGCGACGTACACGATCAACGACAAGCGCAAGGAGCGGATCGCCTTCGCGGGCCCGTACTACGAGGCCGGCCAGAACATCCTGGTCAAGAAGGACGACACCACCATCACCGGTCCGGACTCGTTCAAGGACGGCGCCAAGAAGGTCTGTTCGGTCACCGGATCGACCCCGGCCGAGACGATCAAGAAGTACGTCAAGGACGTGGGGACCCAGCTGGTGCTCTTCGACACCTACGACAAGTGCCGTGACGCACTCAAGGGCGGACAGGTCGACGCCGTGACCACGGACAACGTCATCCTGCTCGGCTACATCGCCAAGGACGAGGCCTCCTTCAAGCTGGCGGGCGACAACTTCACCAAGGAGCCGTACGGCATCGGTGTGAAGAAGGAGGATGCGGACTTCCGCAGCTTCATCAACGACACGCTGGACAAGGCGGTCTCCGACGGCAGCTGGAAGAAGGCCTGGGACGACACCGCCGGCAAGTTCGGCGCCGAGTTGGGCTCAGCGCCCACCATCAACCGCTACTGATCTGATCCTTCGATCTGGAGGGTGGGGAGGAACACCGACTCGTGAATGTACTCATCGACAAGTTCGACGTCTTTGCCGGTGGCTTCTGGCTCACCCTCCAGATCTGCTTTCTCGCCGCGATCGGCGCCCTCGTCCTGGGCGCCATCGTGGCGGTGCTCCGCATCTCGCCGGTGCCGCCGCTGCGTGGCGTCGGCACCGCCTACGTCACCGTCTTCCGCAACATGCCACTGACCGTGGTGATGTTCTTCGCCGCGTTCGGTCTGCCGGCGCTGGGGTCGAATGCGGACTTCCTCCGCATCCCGGTGATCGACTCGCTCTTCACCCGGCTCGGCACCGACCTACCGTACTTCCGATTCGCGCTGATCGCCCTCGTGCTGTACACCGCCGCGTTCGTCTGCGAGGCGCTGCGGTCCGGCGTCAACGCGGTACCCGCCGGCCAGGCAGAGGCCGCGCGTTCACTGGGTCTGACCTTCGGCCAGAACCTTCGCCACGTGGTGCTGCCGCAGTCCTGGAAGGCGTCGGTGGTGCCGCTGGGCTCGGTGATCATCGCGATGATCAAGAACTCGGCGCTCGCCGGCTTCTTTGGAGTGGTCGGCGACCTTTCGGCCACGGCTGACCAGCTCACCGGCGCCGAGGGCTACGCCTTCATCCCGGTCGCCGTCGGCATTTCAGTCGGTTATCTGATCATGACCGTGCCACTCGGCGCCCTGCTGGACCGGATCGAGAAGCGACAGGCGGTGGCCCGATGAGTCAGCAGACCAGCGTCCTTTACGACATTCCCGGTCCCCGACAGCGGCGGATCACGCTGATCAGCAGCATCGTTGCCGGGCTCGTCCTGCTCGTCGGGGCCTACTTCCTGATCTACCGGCCGCTGGACGAGAAGGGCCAGCTGTCGATGGAGTTGTGGGGCCCCCTGGTCGACCCCACCAACGTGAACTTCTCCCAGGTGTGGGACCGGATCGGACTTGGTTTCAAGAACACCCTGATCGCGGCGGCCCTGGCCATCGTCGCCTCGCTGGTGGTCGGGACGCTGCTGGCAGTGCTGCGGATCCAACTCAGGAGCCTGACCGGCCGCCGGTTCACCGGCCTCGCCACGCCGCTCGCGTACCTGCTGCGCGGAATGAGCGCGCTGCTGTCCGCGGTCACCCGGGTCTGCGTCGAGGTGTTCCGCGGCCTGCCAGTCGTCCTCACCATCTTCTTCGTGGCCCGTGGCTTCCCCGAGTTCGGCCTCTACTTCGACAACCTCTGGTATCTGATCATCGGTCTCACGATCTACAACTCCGTGGTGATCGGCGAGATTCTCCGGTCCGGCATGGAAGGGCTGCCCGGCGGTCAGGCCGAGGCCGCCGCCGCGATTGGGCTGTCCCCGGCACAGACCACCCGGATGATCCTGTTGCCGCAGGCCTTCCGGATCATGCTGCCGGCGTTGATCAGCCAGCTGGTCGTGGTGCTCAAGGACACCTCGCTGGGATTCATCATCAGTTATGAGGAGACCCTGAACATCGGCAAGCAGATCATCGGCGTGCTGGGGAACCCCATCCAGGTCTACGTCGTGATCGCCGTGCTCTTCATCGCTGTCAACTACTCGCTGTCGAAGCTTGCCCAGTACGTCCAGCGACGGTTGGGCAAGGCCCGCAAGACGGCGGGCACCCCGGCGCAGAATCCACCGCCTGCGGCGTTGATCTCTCAAGCAGAGGGCACTGGGGGAGTCTGAGCGCCCGAGACCCCTAGGCAAGGAGCGCGTGCAGTACGCGAACCGGCTCCTTGCCTCACTCCGTACTGGCATCTGAGGCACTGCCGCCCTTGCGAATGGGAGTTCACGACCTTCGCGCAGCGGGTTCGCCGTCCATAGTATTGGTGCCGCAAGTTGCCCAACGGTGAAGGGTCCGAGACCTCAGAATAGACCTGGCACTCGCGCCGAGCTCGCAACATGAAGCATGCTACTAGCCGCCAGCATAGTGCTTGCGCCCGGGAATACCATGCTGCACATGCCGAATCCTAGAGACTACCCTTGCGATTGGGTGCCAGCGCCGCTGCCGTAGAGCGAGCAGTTTATGGAGTATCCCGATCAGCCCGGATCTACGTGGGTCGACAATCACCAACTAGGTCTGTTTGCAGATGGGCGAGATAATGCCGAGCTATGTTCATGCACGTACGCGGGCCACACTGGCAGCCCCATAAACATTATGGGGCTGCGGAAGATTTGGCATACCGAGGACAACTACTCCCGAATCAGTTGTTCACCTCGGCGGTCAGTGCCGACTGTCTAGCAACACCGGCGATGGCATGAGATCCACGATAAAATGATCTTAACGTTGATTCAAACACCTGCATAGATCCATGTTGGCCTCTTCAACCAACGCGCCCGATCCGCAGCGAAAATTGTCGACGCCAGTGGACGAGTGAAGTTCAATCCTTCAGTATCGTGCCCTGACGAAGTGACGGTCAGCGAGCGATCTCGGTGACCCGGGACTCGCGGACCACGGTGACCCGGATCTGACCCGGGTAGGTCAGCTCCTCCTCGATCTGCTTGGCCACGTCACGGGCCAGCACGGCCGCCCCGATGTCGTCCACGTCGTCCGGCTTCACCATCACCCGGATCTCCCGGCCGGCCTGCATGGCGAAGACCTTGTCCACGCCGAGCTTGCCGGCCGCGATCTCCTCGATCCGCTCCAGCCGCTTGACATACGCCTCGAGGCTCTCCCGCCGCGCGCCCGGCCGACCGCCGGAGCAGGCATCGGACGCCTGGGTGAGGACGGCCTCGATGGTCTGCGGCGGCACCTCGTTGTGGTGCGCCTCGATGGCGTGCACCACGTCCTCGTGTTCGCCGTACTTGCGGGCCAGGTCGGCGCCGATGATGGCGTGGCTGCCCTCGACCTCGTGGGTGAGCGCCTTGCCGATGTCGTGCAGGAACGCCGACCGCTTGATGGTGGGCACGTCCAGCCGCAGCTCGGCGGCCATGATGCCGGCGATGTGCGCGGTCTCGACCAGGTGCTTGAGCACGTTCTGGCCGTACGACGTGCGGTAGCGCAGCCGGCCCAGCAGGGTCACCAGCTCCGGGTGGATCTCGGTGATGCCCACCTCGACCAGGGCGTCCTCGGCGGCGCGCAGGCAGAGCTGCTCCACCTCCTGGCGGGCCAGATCGTAGACCTCCTCGATCCGGTGCGGGTGGATCCGCCCGTCGAGCACGAGCTTCTCGAGCGTGAGCCGGCCGACCTCGCGGCGCACCGGGTCGAAGCAGGAGAGCAGCACCGCCTCGGGTGTGTCGTCGATGATCAGGTTGACCCCGGTCACCGACTCGAAGGCCCGGATGTTGCGGCCCTCCCGGCCGATGATGCGGCCCTTCATCTCGTCGCCGGGCAGGTGCAGGACGCTGACCACACTCTCGGCGGTCTGCTCGCTGGCCACCCGCTGGATCGCGTCCACCACGATGTGCCGGGCCCGCTGCTCGGCGGTGTTGCGCGCGTCGGACTCGATGTCGCGTACCAGGAGCGCCGCCTCCCGCTTGGCGGACGTCTCGATCGCCTCGATCAGCTCCAGCCGGGCGGACTCGGCGGTGAGACCGGCCACCCGCTCCAACTCCCGGCGGCGCAGCTCCTCGGCCTCGGCCAGCTCGGCCTCGCGCTGAACGAGGGCGGACTCCCGGGTGGCGAGGGCGGCGCTGGCCGCCGTGAGCTGCCGCTCCCGCTCGGCGAACCGCTCCACCTCCTCGGTGTGCAGCCGCTCCCGCTCGTCCATCCGGGCTGCCCGGCGCTCCACCTCGGCGGCCTGTTCCCGGGTCGTGGCGGCGAGTACCGCAACCTCCCGCTCGCCGCTGCGGCGCGCGGCCGTGCGGAGCTGCTCCGCGTCCGCCTCGGCCTGCTTGTGCGCCCGTTCCAGCACGGTGTCGGCCTCGGCGCGGGCGTCGTCGAGCACCCGTCGCGCCTCGGCCCGGGCCGCCTTCGCCTCGGCCTTCGCCCCCGCCGCCTCGGCACGGGCCGCGGAGGCGGCGGACTTCGCCACGTCGATCGTGCTGTTCGCCTGGTCGGCCGCGTCGCGCAGGGCGGCCAGGGACTGCTCCTGACGGTCCTTCTCGGCGATGAAGGCGGGATCCTCCGGGGCCGGCGCCGAGCCGATCCGGCGCAGCGCCCGGATGCCGACCAGCACCGCCGCGATCACGACCACGCCGAGGATCAGGACGGCCGCGAGGAGCACCACGTCGAGGGCGTTCATGCCGGAACCCCGCGAGGTCCATCCGCGAACCTGTGCCGCCGCCCCGCCATGGCCGCCTCCCCTGAACGTCATGACCGCAGCGACTGTGCCCAGGGCACACTCCTGCGGCTGTGGACGCCCGACCGGAGCGGCTGGCCGTGGGTAGCTCTCTCCACCGGCGGTGCCCTCGGGCATCGTCGGCGACCGGGTGCAGTTGTCGCGGAGCGCCGGACCGGCCAGTCCGGAACTGCCGCCAAAGGCCGCGGAGTCGGCCAAAGTGATGCTGTTCTGTTACGAGATCTATGTTGTGCGCTTAGCCTGCGCTGGTCGGGCAATGTGAGCCTGTATGGCGAGGCTAGGTCTCCGAGGGCGGTCTGGTCAAGGACTCATGATCAAACCCCCCGAACGGAGAGAAGTTGCAGCGTCACGCAAAGCTGATGTCGTGTCGGACACGGCAGGACAAACACGGCGAGCCGACGCCCTCGATTGGGATGTCATGCCTGTTCAGCGACCGCACAGGTCCCGCAGGCGAGCCGCGAGTGTGACACCTGCGACCTCGCGCCGCGTGTCGAGTGAGAGGATCGCGCCGACCTTGCCGGCTCGGCTGTCGAGATGAGTGGAACGCCCGTCATGTCGGGACCGAGAGTCCACGATCACGGTGCGGGTCGGCGTCAGCGGTTGTCGCGCTCCAACTCGCCCTCGGCGTCGGCGAGGGCGTCGGCGTCGATCTGCTCGGCGAACTCCGCCGCCTCGGCGCTCTGCGCGGCGAGGGCGTCCTTCACCGCCCGGATGGCTACGCCGGGCGGGTAGCCCTTGCGTGCCAGCATGCCCACCAGCCGGCGGAAGACGGCGTCCGGCTCACCCCGGGCGGTACGTAGCTTGCGCTCCACGAGGGCTCGGGCGGTCTGCGCCTCGGTCTCCTCGTCCAGCTCATCCAGCGCCTCGGTGGCGACCTCGCCGTCCACGCCCTTGCGGCGCAGCTCGTTGGCGAGCGCCCGGCGGGCCAGACCGCGCCCGTTGTGCCGACTCGACACCCAGGCACGGGCGAACGCGGCGTCGTCGATGATGCCGACCTCGTCGTACCGGTCGAGCACCTCGGCCGACACCTCCTCGGAGATGCCCCGCTTGGCCAGCGCCCCGGCCAGCTCGGCGCGGGTACGTGGTCGGACGGCGAGCTGGCGCAGGCAGATCTCGCGGACCACCTCGGACTCGTCACGCGGCGGCGTGGCCGCCGGCTCGTCAGCCGACTGTTCGGCCTGGCGACCCCGTCGGGGGCGCGGCGGATCGGCGGCGTCGCCCATACGAGGCGGACTGGCATCCCAGCCCTGCCCCGTACGGGCGCGTCGTCCTGCCATGTGTCAGCTACCCGTCAGAAGTCGACCGGCGGCAGCTCGGGGCCACCGGCGGCGTCGCCCGCGCCGACCCCCACGCCGAGCTTCTCCAGGATCTTCTTCTCGATCTCGGCGGCCACGTCCGGGTTCTCCTTCAGGAACTCCCGGGCCTTCTCCTTGCCCTGGCCGAGCTGGTCACCGTCGTACGTGTACCACGCGCCGGACTTACGGATGATCGCCTGCTCCACGCCGACGTCGATCAGCGAGCCCTCGCGCGAGATGCCCTTGCCGTACATGATGTCGAACTCGGCCTGCTTGAACGGCGCGGCCACCTTGTTCTTGACGACCTTGACCCGGGTGCGGTTACCGACCACGTCGGTGCCGTCCTTGAGGCTCTCGATGCGGCGCACGTCGAGCCGGACCGAGGCGTAGAACTTCAGCGCCCGACCACCGGTCGTGGTCTCCGGGCTGCCGAACATCACGCCGATCTTTTCCCGGAGCTGGTTGATGAAGATCGCCGTGGTGCCGGTGTTGCTGAGCACACCGGTGATCTTGCGCAGCGCCTGGCTCATCAGCCGGGCCTGGAGACCCACGTGGCTGTCGCCCATCTCGCCCTCGATCTCGGCGCGCGGCACCAGGGCCGCCACCGAGTCGATCACGATGATGTCGATCGCGCCCGAGCGGATCAGCATGTCGGCGATCTCCAGCGCCTGCTCGCCCGTGTCCGGCTGCGAGACCAGCATCGCGTCGGTGTCGACGCCGAGGGCCTTCGCGTACTCCGGGTCGAGCGCGTGTTCGGCGTCGATGAAGGCGGCGATGCCGCCGGCCCGCTGGGCGCTGGCCACCGAGTGCAGGGCCACCGTGGTCTTACCGCTGGACTCAGGGCCGTAGATCTCGACCACCCGACCGCGCGGCAGACCGCCCACGCCGAGCGCCACATCGAGCGCGATGGAGCCGGTCGGGATCACGGCGGTCTGGACGACCGGCCGCTCTCCCAGCCGCATCACCGAGCCCTTGCCGAACTGCTTGTCAATCTGAGCGAGAGCAAGGTCGAGTGCCTTCTCCCGGTCAGGCCCTGCTGCCATGGTTGCCACCCCTGCCTTCGCCGGCGTCTTTGCTGAGCTTCGCGTCACGCGGACACGCTAGGCGCTAGGTCCGACAGAAAACCAGCCGACGGGCCGCGAGCTGTGGACGAGCACCCCGCTGTGGACAATAGCCGAACAGGTGTACGACTCGACAAGCGACACGCGGAAGCGACGAAAAGGCTGCTCAGCGTAGTCGAGCGGGTACGCGGTCGGGATACGCGGCACAGACCGCCCGCCACACCACGTGCGTCCGCTCCCCCGCCGCCAACGCCTGCTCGATGGTCCGGCCGTCAAGCTGGGACAGCACCTGATCCCGGGCGATGCTCGCCGCGTAGCCCGGCCCGAACGCCTCCTCCAACCGCGCCCAGAAGTCGGTCAGCCGCACGTGATCAGTCCTCCTCACCCGGTGCCCCGGTCGGCACCGGGCGCAACGCTAGCGCCACCAGGGGCACGGTCGCGACCGCCGCGAGCAGGGTGAGCACGGGATAACCGGCCACCTGCATGACAAACCCGCTGAGCACCGCGGCACTCGCGCCCGCCAGCCCCATGATCATGTCGGAGAACCCCTGGACGCTCGGCCGCACATCGGCCGACACCGACTCGGAGAGCAGCGTCGAGCCGGCCACCATCGTCCCCGACCAGCCCAGCCCGAGCAGGACCAGACCGACCGAGAGTCGAGAGGTGTGGTGCCCGGCGGTACCGGCGACCGCGCACGCGGCCAGCAGCAACCCGACCCCGCCGAGGATCACCGCCCGCCGGCCGAGCCGGTCGGTGAGCCAGCCGACCACCGGGGAGAACGCGTACATGCCGGCGATGTGCAGACTCAACACGATCCCGACCAGCCGCAGCACGTCGGCGTCGGCGTGCGACTCGCCGAGCCGGACCGGGGTCATCGCCATCACCGCCACCATGACCAGGTGACCCACCGCCACGGCGGCGATCCCGAGCCGGGCGGCGGGCTGTCCGCGTACCACCGACCAGGCCACCCGCATGCCGGCGCCGCGCGGCGCGCGCACACCGACCGGCGCGGCGGTCGCGGATGGCGACGCGGCGAGTCGCCGCGCGGTGAGCAGCGGGTCGGGCCTGAGAAGACCGAGGAGTACGACGGCAGCCAGCACGAACGCCGCCGCGCTGAACGCGAAGGGGCCGGCCAGTGGCGGCAGCCCCCAGCCGGTGGTCACCCGATCGGCCAGCGCGGCGAAGTTCGGCGCGGCCACCGCACCGATGGTGGTGGCCCAGACGATCAGCGAGAGTTGGCGTCCTCGACGGGCCGGTTCGGCGAGGTCCACGGCCGTGTAGCGGGCCTGGAGGTTGGCGGCGGTACCGCCACCGAAGAGCAGCATGCCGAGGAAGAGCAGCGGCACCGAGCGGGTGGCCGCCGCCAGCACCACCAGGACGCCGCCGACGGCGCCCACCGCGTACGCCAGCACGAGCCCGGGCCGGCGGCCGTGCCGGGCCATGATCCGGGTGACCGGGACGGCGAGCAGCGCCGCACCGACCACCCCGGCGCTCTGGGCGACGCCGGCCACCGCGGTGCCGGCGATCCGCGCGGCGAGCAACGCGCCGACCGAGATGCCGATGGTCACGCCGACGCCGCCGATGATCTGGGTGCTGAAGAGCAGCCGCATGGTGCGTCGCTGAATCGGCGCGACGTCGAGTCGGTCGTCGGTACGCGGCACGGTCAGCTCGGTGGCCATCGGCGCTCCTTGAGGACGGGAACGCCCCCATCCTCGCGCACCCCTCCCGCCCCCCGACGCCCCGCAGGGCGCCGCCCGCGCCCGCCCCGCCCCGCCCCGCCCCGCCGGGCCGCGCCGCGCCGGGCCGCGCCGGGCCGCGCCGCGCCGGGCCGCGCCGGGCCGCGCCGGGCCGGGCCGCGCCGGGCCGCGCCGGGCCGCGCCGCAAGATCTGCGCCGCCCCGCCGCAAGATCTGCGCAACTTCAGGGAAGTTGCTGGCTTGGCGCGCCGGGAAGCAGCAGTTTCCCCGAAGTTGCGCAGATCCTGGTCGGCGTCGGAGGAAGGGACCGGGGTGGCCGGTCAGCCGGTCATCACCCGCTGGTGCAGGGCCGACACCGCCGCACGGGCTGCCACGAACGCGCCGTGCTGCCAGGCCACCTCGTGGCTCAGCCAGTCCCCGGCGAAGTAGACCCGCCCGGCCGGCTGGAGCAGCAGGTCGTACCCGGCCGTGCCGTAGCGGGGCGAGGTCCAGGCGCCCTCGATGTAGCGGGTCCGGTCCCAGGCGTGCGAGTACGAGGTGACCAGCTCGCTGCGGTACTTGTCACCGTGGATCTTGACGCCCTGGCCGACCGCCCGCTCCTGACGCAGCTCCGGGGTGAGCCCGCTGTACGCCCGGGCGTTCGCTCCGGTGTTGTAGTAGCCGACGACCAGGCCACGCTTGCCGTGGTAGCCGTAGGACGGGTACCAGATGTGCGACAGGTCCAGATCGGTCTCCGTGATGCCGCCGTAGATCCGCTGGTCGGTCTCCCACCAGCGACTGCGGTACTCCAGGCCGATCTTGCCGGCGGCGGTGACGGGGAAGTCGGCCAGCGCGGCGGTCACGGACGCGCCGAGGTTGTGCGGTACCCGGGCCATCAGGTGTGGCGGCAGGGCGGCCACGCAGTAGTCGGCGGTGATCTGCGACTGCCGGCCGCCCTGCCGGTAGGTCACCTCGACCCGGCTGCCCCGGTCGGTCACCCCGGTCACCTCGGCGTTGAGGCGGATGCGATGCCCGCCGACAGCCTTGGCGAGGGCGCGGGGGATCTGGTCCATGCCTCCGACCGGCTGGAACATCAGCATGGCCTGGTCGTAGCCGAACTCGAAGGAGAAGTACCGGCCCACGTTGCTGGCGAAGACGTCGGAGAGCGCTGGCGGCGTACCGAGCGGACTCCCCACGTCGTTGCCCGCGCCGGGGAACGCGGAGAAACCACGCCGGGTGGTGCCGGTGTACGCCCAGTCGCTGGCCCGTCCACCGATCGCGCCGAAGCTCTGCAGGAACGACAGCAGCCGGTCCCGGTCCTCGGTGGTGAGCCGCGCGTCCAGCGCACCCTGGTCGGTGGCCTTGGCGAGCAGTTCCGACACGTAGCCGTAGACATCGGCCTTGGCGGTGCGGTAGCGGATCGGCTCGGTCATTCCGGCGGACTCGTTGTAGATCCAGGCGTCGGCGTTCTGGTTGGTGAAGACCTCGACAGGTACGCCCAGCTCGCGGCAGTAGTCCATGGTGACCATCCACTGTGCGATGCGGCCCGGTCCGGCGTTGAAGTAGACGCCGTCGGAGAAGCCGGCCCGCTGGGTGTGGCCGTCAAGGTCGGTCTCGACGTCGCCGCCCCGGATGGTCAGGTTCCGCCCGCCGACGCGGTGCCGCGCCTCCAGGACCGTGCAGTGGTAACCAGCCTTGCCCAGCTCGTACGCCGTGGTGAGCCCCGCGACGCCACCGCCGAGCACGACGACGCTGGCGCCCGGCCGTCCGGTCAGGGTGAAGTCGGACGGCTCGGGCACCCGGAACGCCGGAGTCGCCGAGGCGGCGGCGCTGGGCGCGAGACCCATGGCTCCCATCGTGGCGAGCATCGCACCGGCCCCGCCGCTGATCCCGACCGCGCGTAGGAATCCGCGTCGGCTCACCGTCGACTGCGTCTGATCGCTCATGAACGCCTCCCCTACAAGATCGACTCAGGTGAGTCTGTAGAGGACGTGTTACGTCGATCACGCGTCGCCGTTTCCGGCAGGTATCACCACGAACTCCGACACCGACCGGTGACGCGTCGCCCGTCGGAAGACGCCGCCGTACCCCCGGCCGTGGTGATTATCCGGCGAGGGCGCGGGCGGCGACCGTGAGGTCGGCGACCAGCCCTTCGTACGCCGCGTCCTGGTCGTCGGCGCGCAGTACGGCGGACGGGTGGATGGTCGCCAGCAGCCGGGTCCGCGGGGCGTCCGCCACCGCGCCGGCACTGTCCACCGGAACCCGCTGGAAGTCCTCGGGATGCTGGGCCGACGCGGGCCAGGGCAGCAGTTCGCCGCGCTGCCTCGTCACCCGGAAGGACGGGCCGAGCAGCGCCTTCGCGGCGGTGGCCCCGAGCACCACGACGACCGCCGGGTCGAGCCGGGTGAACTCGGCGACCAACCAGGGACGACAGGCGGCGATGTGGATCCGGTCCGGCGTCTGGTGGATGCGCCGCTTGCCGCGCACCTCGAAACGAAAGTGCTTCACGGCGTTCGTGAGGTACAGCGCGGCCGGGTCGAGGCCGGCGTCGTCGACGGCCTTGCGCAACAGCCGGCCCGCGGGACCGACGAAGGGCAGACCCTTCTGGTCCTCCATGTCGCCGGGCTGCTCGCCGACGAGCACCACGCGGGCGCTCCCGTCACCCCGCCCGAAGACGGTCTGCGTGGCGTCCCGGTACAGCTCGCAGCCGCGACAGCCGCCCGAGGCCGCCCGCAGCTCGTCGATGGTGTCGGCCTCGGGCGGGATGAACCGCTGGGCACCGGGAGCTGCGTCGGTCTGCTCGGCCATGCCGCTTGTTATATACCCGTTCGGTACGCGCTGCCGCTTACGCACCGGCCCGAACGTGGCCGCCCCACGTCAGTACCCGCCTCCACCGCCGCCGCCACCACACGACGCGAGCGCGATCAGCACGATGATGATCACGATGACCGCGACCGCGACCCCGATCCAGAGCCCTCGATTGCCGCCTGAAGCCATGTCAGCCACCTCCGTCGGCGCGCATACCCGCCCCGGACGCGCCAAACCCCTCTTGTGCCGCGACAACACCCGATCGGGTCGCCGGCCGACGGGTCAGGTGGCGAAGCCGGAGGGTGCGACGGGATGGGCGGCGCGCGCCAGGGCGGCGGCCAGCGGCGTCATGTCCTCGACGGCCAGGGAACTGATGGTGACGCGCAGGGCTGGCGGCGCGGCGATCCGGTAGAGGGCGCCGGGCGCGACCGCCCAGCCGGCGTCGCGCAACGCGGTCACCGCGCTGGTCTCGTCCAGAACCGGCAGCCAGACGTTGATGCCCGTGCGACCGTGCGCCGTCAGGCCGTGCTCGGCCAGCGCGGCCAGCAGCCCTTCGCGCCGCAGCTCGTAGCTCTGCGCCGCCCGGCGCACCAGCTCGTCGACCGCCGGGTCCCGCCACAGGGCGAGCACCAACCGTTGCAGCACGGTGGACACCCAGCCGGCACCGACACGCGTCCGACCGGTCACCCGGGCCACGGTGGTCTCGTCGCCGGCCAGCACCGCCAGCCGCAGGTCCGGACCGAAGGGCTTGCTCACCGACCGCACGAAGGCCCAGCTTCCGGCCGCGCCGGCAAGCGGATGCAGGGGTACGCGGGCCAGTTCGGCGGCGTGGTCGTCCTCGATGAGCAGCAGGTCCTGCCGCCCGGCGAGCAGCGCGCGCAGCTCCGTGGCGCGGGCGGCGGAGACGGCGGCGCCGGTCGGGTTCTGGGCCCGGCTGGTGACGACCAGCGCCCGCGCCCCGGCGGTCAGCGCGGCCGCCACCCCGGCGGTCAGGGGCCCCTCGTCGTCCACGGGTACGCCGATGGGCCGCAGCCCGAGGGCGGCGACCAGGTCGAGCAGATTTGCCCAGCCCGGGTCCTCCACCGCCACCGCGTCACCGGGGCGCAGGTGGGCGCCGAGGAGGCGTTCGATGCCGTCCAGCGCGCCACCGGTGAGAGTGAGGTCCTCGACGGGTACGCCGTCGGCGCTCAGCCGGGCGCGGGCAACCTCGGCCAACTCCGGGAGCACTCCGGCCTGCGCGTAGCCGACCGGTGGGCCGACGTCGGCGGCGAGCGCGGCCAGGTGCGGGCCGATCGGGGGCAGCAGTCGGGGGTCGGGCTCGCCCCGGGACAGGTCGCGGGCGTCCGGCAGTGGTGCGGGGCGCAGGGCGGAGCGGCGGGCGGCCACCGGTGGACGCGGGCGGACGCGGGTGCCGTGCCGGCCGGCGGTGGCGAGCACGCCACGTTGGCGCAGCTCCTGATAGGCGCGGGCAACGGTGGCCGGGCTGACGCCGAGGTCGGCGGCGAGGGCGCGCACCGAGGGCAGGCTGACCCCAGGGGCCAGGGCGCCGGTACGGATGCCCGACTCGATGCTGGCCGAAATCGCGACGGCGGTCGTCCCGGTGAACTGATAGCGTGCTGACACAAATAAGAGATTGTACTAGCACAAAGGGGCGCGCATGTATCCACCCACCGCCCGGACCATCCCGACCCGCTCCCGCGACCGGATGAGCTACGACCGTGCGGCGGCACACGCCGTGCTGGACGAGGCGTACCACTGCTCCTTCGGCTTCACCGTGGACGGCGAACCCCGGGTGCTGCCGACCCTGCACGTCCGCATCGGCGACACGCTCTACCTGCACGGCTCCACCGGCAGCCGCCCCCTGCTCGCCGCCCGAGGCGACGGGCTGGCCGTCTGCGTCGCGGTGACGCTGCTCGACGGACTGGTCTACGCCCGCTCGCAGTTCCACCACAGCGCCAACTACCGCTCGGTGGTCGCGCTCGGCACCGCGCGACTCGTCACCGACGCCCAGGAGAAGAGCGCCGTGCTCACCGCGCTCGTCGAGAAGGTGGGCGCCGGCCGCAGCACGGACAGTCGCCCACCGAGCCGGCGCGAACTGGCCGAGACCGCAGTGCTGGCGCTGCCCCTGCGGGAGGTGTCCGTCCGGTCCCGCACCGGCGGGGTCCGCGAGGACGAAGACGACCTGCACCTACCGCACTGGGCCGGCGTCCTGCCACTGAGGCTGACCGCCGGCCTGCCGCAGCCCGCCGTCGGGGTCACCGCTGCCCTACCGGCGTACCTGCGCACGGCCCGTACTCCCTGGCACGACCCGGCGACGCTGAGCGGCGAGCACGTCCGGTTGGAGCCGCTGGACCCGACGCACGCCGACGACCTGCACGCCGCCACCGCCGACGACGACGTCTGGCGGCACCTCACCGTCCCGCGGCCCACCGAGCCGGCCGGGACCGCCGAGGTCATCGCCGACGCGCTGGCCGCACAGCAGCGCGGCGAGCGGGTGCCCTGGGTGCAGCGCTGCGCGGTGACCGGGACGGTGGTCGGCAGCACCTCCTACTACGAGATCGACCCGGAGCGGCGGTCGGTGGCGATCGGGCACACGTTCCTCGGCCGACCCTGGTGGCGTACCGGAATCAACACCGAGGCCAAGCTGCTGCTGCTCGGCCGGGCCTTCGACGACCTGGGCGCGGTACGGGTCGCCTGGCACACCGACATCCGCAACGAACGCTCCCAGGCGGCCATCGAACGGCTCGGCGCCACCCGGGAGGGAGTGCTGCGGATGCACCGCCAGCGCCCGGACGGCTCCTGGCGGGACACGGTGCAGTACGCGATGACCGTCGACGAGTGGCCGAACGCACAGGCCATGCTGCGGAAAAGACTTCGCGGTACGGCACCCGCGGCCTGATGATGACGGGCGTGCTGGGGATCACCGACATCTGGACGTACGTGCTGGGCACCGTGGCCATCATCCTGCTGCCCGGGCCGAACTCGCTCTTCGTGCTCTCCACCGCCGCCAAACGGGGCGTGGGCGTCGGCTACCGGGCGGCGAGCGGGGTCTTCGTCGGCGACGGGGTGCTGATGATCCTCTCCGCAGCCGGGGTGGCGTCGCTGCTCAAGGCGTACCCGCCGCTGTTCCTGGTGATCAAGTACGCCGGTGCCGCGTACCTCGGTTATGTCGGGGTGACCATGCTGCGCGGCGCCTGGCGGCGCTGGCGCGACCGCAACGACCCGGGCACGCCGCGGCTCATCGACGCCGCCGAACCGGCGCAGCTGCGCAGCCCGTTCCGCAAAGCGCTGGTGATCAGCCTGCTGAATCCGAAGGCGATCCTGTTCTTCATCTCGTTCTTCATCCAGTTCGTCGACCCCGACTATGCCTGGCCGGCGCTGTCGTTCCTGCTGCTCGGCCTGATCGCCCAGGTCGCCAGCGCGCTCTACCTGACCGCGCTGATCTTCGCGGGGACGTTCCTGGCGACCCAGTTCCGCCGCCGCCGTCGCCTCGCGGTGGGCGGCACCACGGCGGTAGCAACGCTCTTCCTAGCCTTCAGCCTCAAACTAGCCACCGCCACCGCGGGCTAACCCCTCCCCGCTCCCCGCGATCTTGCACTTTGTGTTGTCTATATGCACTCTTCGCGCGCTTCGCGACAACAGTAAGTGCAAGATCGGCGCGGGAGTGGGCTGCGGGCGCGGGGCGCGGGGGCGCAGGGCGGGGTGGGGCGGGGTTAGGTGCCGTCGCCTCCGCCGGAGCCGCTGCCGACGCCTCCGCTTCCCGCTGTGCCGCCCAGGCCGTAGCCCGGTTCGATCGGCGCGTCGGGATGGCGGCTGACGTGGGCGGAATGGCCGATCTGCGCGGACCAGTCGGCGTGGGCGGCGGCTGCGGCATGGCGGTTGACGGCGTGGCGGAGCCAGCCGTCGACGGTGGCGACCCAGTCCCGCTGACCGGCGTCCGCGTGCCAGATCCGGAACCGGCTGATGCTCTGGTGGGTGATGCCGGCCAGCGCCAGCCGTCGGTCCATCCAGGTGATCACTTCGAGGCCCGCCGAGTTCGTCACGAAGATCAGTTCCAGCTCGGTGATCGGGCCGGCGTAGAGGGGACCCACCCAGTAGCCCCACCGCTGGTGCAGCGGAAGGGTGTGCTCCACCCCCGGCAGGCCACCCTCGACCAGCCCGGCCTGGCGGATCGAGAAGCCCAGCGTGTCCAACGCCGCCAGCACGTGCTGCTGGGCGGGGACCGGGTGCACGAAGACCGGCACCATGGCCCCCTGGTCCAGGTCCGGCTCGACGGACACCTCGGTCCGCAGGCCCATCCGCAGACTCAGCAACGGCACCCCGCCGAACGTGGTCACCGGCGTCTCCCACGGCAGCGGCAGCGCGAAGTCCACCGCCCGTCGACGGCCCGCGGGGACGACGAACCGCCCGGCGATCGGCAGGTGGAAGAACTGCATGAGACGTCGGGGAGCCGCCGGGTCGTCCGGCTCGACCGTCGTGACCAGGCCGAGCCGGACGTGGCGTACGAGTACGTCGTCCGGCCCGGCGGCGAGCGTCACCCGCCCGGGCAGGCGCAGACCCGGACGGGTGCTCGGGTTCGGAAGCGTCGTCTGCACGGACAGCCCGGTCCAGCCGGACTCCCGAGACACCCCCGTCAACCGCACCGCGCCCCCCGCCAGCTCACCTCAACTGTCGCGGAACCGGCGCGTGATCACCTGGAACTTCGCCGAAGAGGAGCCGCCCTAACGGAGTCGCCGACCGCGGGGCACCGTGTCGGTCTCGTCGTCGAACTCGCCGATGACCTCCTCCAGCAGGTCCTCCAGGGCGACGAAGCCGATCGGGCGGGCCGGGCCACCGCCGTTGCGGACCAGCGCGAGCTGCGACTGCCGCGCGCGCATCGCGGCCACCGCCTCGGTGACCGTGGACGTCGCCGGCAGGGTGAACGCCAGGGTCATCAACTCCTCGGCGGTGGCGACCCGACCGGTGGTGACCACCCGTACCGCCTCCCGGACGTGCACCAGGCCGCAGACGTCGCCGCCCGCGTCCAGCACCGCCAGCCGCGACCGACCGCTGTCCCGGCTGACCTGCTCGATCCGCTCGGCCGGGTCGTCGCGCCGCACGGTGACCATGGTGGAGAACGGCTCCATCACCTGCGCCACCGACGTGCCCTGCAACTCGAGCATGCTGGTGAGCAGTTGGTGCTGCTCCGCGCCGAGCAGCCCGTGCTCGCGGGACTGCTCCAGCAGCATCCGCAGCTCGTCCGGGCCGTGCACCTGGGCGAGCTGGTCCTGCTGGTTGACGCCGACCAGCCGCAGGATCGCGTTGGCCAGCGCGTTCAACGCCGACAGCACCGGGCGGGACACCCGGGCGAAGGCCCGGAACGGCAACGCGAGCAACGTCGCCGACCGCTCGGCGTCGGTGATCGCCCACGACTTCGGCGCCATCTCCCCCACCACCAGGTGCAGGAAGGTCACCAACCCGAGGGCGAAGACCAGGGCGACCACGTGACTGGCCGCGTCGGGCAGCCCCACCACGTGCAGCAGCGGGCTGACCAGATGCTCGATCGCCGGCTCGGCCAGCGCGCCGAGCCCCAGGGTGCACAGGGTGATGCCCAGCTGCGCCCCCGCCAGCATCAGCGACAGCTCGCGGACGCCGTCCAGCGCGGCTCTGGCCGCCCGGCCGCCGCTGGCCGCCGCCTGCTCCAGCCGGTACCGCTTGCTGGCCACCAGGGCGAACTCGGCGGCCACGAAGAACCCGTTCAACGCCAGGAGTACGCCCGAGCTGATCAGTGCGATGCCGGGGCTCATGCCGACACCTCGTGCCGCTCGCCGCGGTCGGTGAGTTGCAGCCGTACCGAGTCGGCGACGTGCCGGTCCACGGCGAGCACCTCGACCAGCGCCCGGGGCGCCGCCTCGCCCTCGTCGACCTCGGCGCCCTCGGGCAGCAGGCTGATCTCCAGCCGGTCGCCGACCTCCGGCACCCGACCCAGCTCCCGCATGACCAGTCCGGACAGCGTGTCGTACTCCGGGGCCTCGGGCAGCGCGATGCCGGTGCTGTCGGCGACCTCGTCGATCCGCCAGCGGGCCGGCACCACCCACGATCCGTCGTCCTGTCGGGCGGGTGCCCGCTCCGGTGGGTCGTCCTCGTCCCGGATCGGGCCGACCAGTTCCTCGGCGATGTCCTCCAGCGTGATCACACCGGCGAAGCCGCCGTACTCGTCGACCACGCAGGCCATCTGCCGGTGCCCGGACCGCAGGCGGTCCAGCACCGTGGGCAAAGGCAGGGTCTCCGGTACGAGCAGCGGCGGCCCCGCGACCGCGCTCACCGGAGTGGTGGCACGTTCCGCGGGCGGTACGCCCAGCACGTCGGCGATCCCGACGATGCCGAGCAGGTCGTCGACGCCCTCCGTACCGCGTACGGGGAAGCGGGAGTGACCGGTGTCCAGCAGCTCGACCACCCGGCTCACCGGCTCGTGCGCCCGGACGGTGTGCACGTCGACCCGGGGCACCATGGCCTCGCCGGCGGTCAACTCCCGGAAGTCGAGCCCCCGGTCGAGCAGCGTGGACATCTCGGCGTCCAGGCTGCCCTCCTCGCGCGACTCGGCGATGATCTGTTCCAGGTCGGCGGGGGTGGCCCCGCTGGGCAGTTCCTCGATCGGCTCGATGCCGACCCGACGCAGCAGGCGTACCGACGCGCGGTCGAAGAGCCGGATCACCGGCCCGGCCACGGCCAGGTAGGCGAGGGTGGACCGGCTCAGCGCCCGGGCCAGCGGCTCGGCCCGGGCGATGGCGAGGTTCTTCGGCGCCAGTTCGCCGAGGACCATCTGGACGACGGTGGCGATGACCAGGGCCAGCGCCACCGACAGCGGCAGGCTGACCGACTCGCCGAGACCGACGACGCCGAACAGGTCGGCGAGGCCGCCGCCGAGGTACGGCTCGGCGACGTAACCGACCAGCAGCGCTGTGACGGTGATGCCGAGTTGCGCGCCGGAGAGCACGAAGGAGAGCCGGCTGGTGACGGTGAGGGCCCGGGCGGCGGCCTGGTCGCCGTCGTCGGCGAGCTGGCGCAGCTTGCCCCGGTCCACGGCGACATAGCCGAACTCCTGCGCCACGAAGTAACCGGTGGCGGCGGTGAGCACGATGATCAGGAGAAGACCGACGACGATCAACACGGGTCGCTCAGGGCTCCCGGGGTCGTCGGGACGGGGATATGCCGGGCACGACCCGGCTGGCTACTGCTGCCCTCCTGGGCAGAAGAGTCGATCATGCGGCCATTTTATCGGCGTCGCCTGGGACTCCGCTGAGGGTGGGCCGAAGGCGTCGATCGTCCTGTTCATTCCGGGTGGGACCGGCCGTCACCCCGCGCCGCCGTCGACCCGCGCTCGGCCAGCTCGTCGGCGTCGAGCAGGCCGCGGTCGAGCCGACCGGACCGGTACGCGGCCCGACCGATCATCTGTGCCGCGACCGGCGCGGTGGCCAACTGGAAGACGCCCACCAGCAGGATCATGCCGAGATCGGCCGGGGACCGGAGCCGCAGCGCGATCCCGAGCAGCAGCAGGAGCAGGCCCAGCACCTGGGGCTTGGTGGCCGCGTGCATCCGGGAGAGCGCGTCCGGAAAGCGCAGCACGCCGATGCCGGCGGCCAGGGCGAGCAGCGCGCCGCCGACCAGGCAGGCGGCACCGAGCCAGTCGGCGATCGTCGCGAACACGCCTGCCGTCACGACTGCTCCCGGACGGCGAAGCGGACCAGCGAGACCGACCCGACGAAGCCGAGCAGGGAGATCACCACCAGCACGGGCAGTGTGCTGGCGTGCCGATTGACAGCGGCCTCCGCGCCGACCGCGCCCACCATGGTGGCGAGCAGCATGTCCGCGGCGATCACCCGGTCCAGCAGTGACGGACCCCGGTAGAGCCGGATGAGCGCCAGCAGCGCGGTCACCGACAACAGGACGGTGAGGACGACGGCCAGGAAGATGATCATTGGGACGGGCTTCCCTCCTCGACGGGACCGGGCTCGACGCGGCGCAGCTCCGCCGCGCTGCCGACCGCCCGGACGATCCGGCGCTCGACGTCGAGGGTGCGGTCCCGGGCGAGCGCCAGATCCGCCGGCCCGTGGGTGTCCAGCACGTGCAGGTAGAGCGTCGCCGACTCCCGGTCCAGTTCGAGGATCAGCGTGCCGGGCACCAGCGAGACCGCCTCGGCCGTGAGCGCCAGGTTCAGGTCCGTCCGCACCCGCAACTGGACGGCGATGATCGCCCCGCGAGGTCGGTAGCCGGGTTGCACGGCGATCCGGGCGACGTGCAGGCTCGCGGTGACCAGTTCGACGACGAACCGACCCGCGAACGCCAGCAGCGCCACGGGCCGCAGCCGTCCGGCGAAGGTCACCGAGGGCAGTGGGAAGAACAGCAGCACCGCGCCGCCCACCAGCAGGCCGCCGATGATGTTCGCCAGGGTGATGTCACCCCAGAGCAGGTTCCAGACGAGCACCAGCCAGCCCAGCGCCAGCGTCTGGTCCCGCCGACGCCCGAGCCGCCCGCCCGGTGTCGGGCCAGCGCCCGTCGGGGGCGTGCCACGCGGGCCCGTCACGGCACGCCCCCGGGCAGCACCGCCCGCACGTACGGGGTACGCGAGAGCAGGTCGCCGGCCGCGTCGGCGGTGACGTCGAAGAGCGGACCGGCCAGCACGGTCAGCGAGACCCCCAGGGCGACCAGTGCGATTGTCGCGCCGACCGTCAGGGCGGGCAGTCGGACGACGGGTTCGTCGGTGGCGATCCGGGGCGCCCGCCAGAACGCGATGTTCCACACCCGGGAGGTCGCGTACAGGGTGAGCAGGCTGGTGAGCGTCCCGGCCGCCACCAGCGCCGCGGGCAGCGCCCCGCCGGCCGCCACCCCGGCCTGGAGCAGGCCGAGCTTGCCCAGGAACCCGGAGAACGGAGGCACTCCGGCGAGGTTCATCGCCGGGACGAAGAAGAGGACGCCCAACAGGGGCGCCATCCGGGCCAGCCCGCCGAGACGGCGCAGGTCGGTGCTGCCGGCGCGCTCCTCGACGAGTCCGGCGACCAGGAACAGGGTCGTCTGGATGGTGATGTGGTGCACCACGTAGAAGATCGCGCCGGCAAGACCGGCCGCGGTGCTCAGCGCCACCCCGAAGATCATGTAGCCGATGTGGCTGACCAGCGTGAACGAGAAGAGCCGCTTCATGTCCGACTGCGCCACCGCGCCGAGGATGCCGACCACCATGGTCAACCCGGCGACGACCATGAGCAGGCCGTCGACCTGGCCGCCCGGGAACAGCAACGTCTCGGTACGGATGATCGCGTACACGCCCACCTTGGTGAGCAGCCCCGCGAACACGGCGGTGACCGGGGCGGGAGCCGTGGGATAGCTGTCCGGAAGCCAGGCCGACAGCGGGAAGACCGCGGCCTTGATCGCGAACGCGAGCAGCAGCATCAGTTGCAGGGTCACGCGGACGTTGTCCGGCAGGTCGTCGAGGCGCTGGGCGAGCTGCGCCATGTTGAGCGTGCCGGTGGCCGCGTACACCAGTCCCACCGCGGTCAGGAAGATCATCGAGGAGAGGATGCTGACCACCACGTACGTCGAGCCGGTGCGGATGCGCGTCTCGGTGCCGCCCAGCGTGATCAGCACGAAGCTGGCCGCCAGCAGGATCTCGAAACCGACGAACAGGTTGAACAGGTCACCCGCCAGGAACGCGTTGGTGACGCCCGCGGTGAGCACCAGGTACGTCGGGTGGAAGATCACCACCGGCGCGCTCTCGCTGGTCTCGCTGCGACCCTGCCCGATCGAGTACAGCAGCACGCAGAGGGTGACCGCCGAGGACACCACCAGCATCAGCGCGGCCAACTGGTCGGCCACCAGCACGATGCCGACCGGTGGCGGCCACCCGCCGACCGCGAGCACCACCGGCCCGTGCCGGTACGCCTGCACCAGCAGCACCACCGCGACCGTGAACGTCACCGCCAGGCAGAGCACGCTGACCGTACGCTGCACCCGGGGACGGTCGGCCAGCAGCAGGGTCAGCGCCGCCCCGAGCAGCGGCACCACCACCGGCAGCGGCAGGAGCCTGCTCACGACCGGCCCTCCCCCCTGCCACGCCGGAGTCGGCGGCGGGCCGGCTCCGGGTCGACCTGCTCCGGGTCGCTGCCCGGGCCCTCCCCACCACGGTCGGCGGCGCTCACCTCGTGCTGCTCGGCACGCCGGATGATCTGGCGGTCCTCCAGGTCGTCGGGCACCTCGTCGTCGCCGGTGAGATACCAGCTCCGGTACGCCACGGCGAGCAGGAACGCGGTGAACCCGAACGTGATCACGATGGCGGTCAGCACCATCGCCTGCGCCAACGGATCACTCATCCGGTCCACCGGGCCGGTGCCCACGACCGGAGCGCCACCCGATCGCCCGCCCAGCAGGATCAGCAGGTTGACCCCGTTGCCGAGCAGGATCACGCCGAGCAGGATCCTGGTGAGGCTGCGCTCCAGCAGCAGGATCACGCCACACCCGACGAGCACCGCGACGGCGAGCACCAACACCACCGTGGGCCCGGCGCCACCCGCCGTCATGGCGCTTCCTCTGTTCGCGACTGCGGGGCTCGCAAACCCGGCTCACTCCTCGCACTCACGGCACCACCTGAGGTTCGCGACTGCGGGGCTCGCAAACCCGGCTCACTCCTCGCGCTCACGGCACCACCTGAGGTTCGCGACTGCGGGGCTCGCAAACCCGGCTCACTCCTCGCGCTCACGGCCGGCCCTTGTCGACGGCCAGACCGCCGCTCGCCGTTCCGCTGGCCTCGATGTGCCGGTCCACCTCGGCGCCGAGACTGCGCAGGATGTCCAGCAGCAGACCGATCACGATCAGGTACACACCGATGTCGAAGAACAGCGACGTGACCAGGTGGGCGTCACCGACCAGCGGCAGGGACACGTCGAACTTGGCGCTCTCCAGCACCGATCCACCGGCCAGCAGCGCCACCACGCCCGTACCCACCGCCAGGGCCAGCCCCGCGCCGAGGATCAGGCCGGCACCGACCGGGGCGGCATCGGTCAACTCGTACCTTCCGCCGGCCAGGTAACGGACCACCAGCGCGAGCCCGGCCACCAGGCCGCCAGAGAACCCGCCGCCCGGCGCGTTGTGCCCGGAGAAGAGCAGGAACAGTGAGAACAGCACCACCGTGTGGAAGATCAGTCGGGTGACCACCTCGAGCACGATCGAACGCTGCTCCTCGTAGAGGGTGGGGCCACCGCGCAACCAGACGGGCCGATGGGGTGGGGCGGCGGCCTCGGCGGCCTCCGGCCGGCGCGGCCTGGGGCCGGTACGGGACCGCTCGAAGATCAGGCTGGCCACCCCGGTCGCGGCCACCACCAGCACCGACACCTCCCCCATGGTGTCCCAGGCCCGGAAGTCGACAAGGGTCACGTTGACCACGTTGCGGCCGTACCCCTCGCCCACCGCGAGTGCCGGGAAGACGGTGGAGATGTCCGGCGCGCGGCGGGCACCGGCCGCGACGAGAGCGAGCCCGCCCGCCACGACGCCCATCGCCACGCCGATCACCCGACGGGTCCACCGGCTGCGGCGCAGCGGCCGGGCTGAGAAACGCTGCGGCAGGCGGCGCAGCACCAGCACGAACACCGCGATGGTCGCGGTCTCCACCAGGAACTGTGTGAGCGCGAGATCCGGCGCGCCGCCCATGATGAACAGCATGGCGGTGCCGTAGCCGGTCACGCCGACCAGCAGCATCGCGGTCAACCGCCGACGAGCGCCGACGGCGAGCAGCGCGGCCACCGCGATCACCGCCACGACCACCGGTTGCAGCGGGTTGTCCCAGAGCGGCAGCCGGGCCCGCCACGGCCCGGCGGCGAGCATCGCCCCACCGGGCAGCAGCACGAGCGTGACGAGGATGATCCCGAGGTACTGCGGCAGGGAACCCCGCTGCGTCGTGCCGGTGACCCCGATGGCGAACCGGTCGAACCGGCCCACGACCCACTCGTACCCCTGGTTGCCGCCGACCGGCGAGCGGAGCCGGGCCAGCGCGGGGGCGAGCGGCCCGCGCAGCGTGAACAGCAGGATGCCACCGGCCAGCGCCAGCCCGGACAGACCGAGCGCCGCGGTCGGTCCGGGCCAGAGCGTCAGGTGCGCGTCGGGGACGCCCAGCAGCTCGGCGTACGGACTCAGCAGGCCGTCCAACACGCTGGCGGCGGGTCCGGCGAGCAGCCCGACGACGGCGAGCACGGCCGGTGGCAGCAGCATCGACGCGGCGATCGGCCCCGGTGGGACCGGTTCGACGCCGAGCCGGTCGGCGAACGCGCCCCAGAGGAAGCGGGCGCTGTACGCGACGGTGAGCACCGTTCCGGCGACCAGCCCGGCGAGGAGCACCGGATCGTCGGTGAACGCCGCGAACACCGCCTCCTTGGCGACGAACCCGACGAGCGGCGGTACGCCCGCCATCGACGCCGCCGCCAGCACGGCGACCCAGAACAGCGGCCGGGACCAGTGCCGCAGCCCGGACAGCTCCCGCAGGTCGCGGGTCCCGGCGCCGTGGTCGATGACGCCGACGACCAGGAACAGCGCCGCCTTGAACAGGGCGTGCGCCAGCAGCATCGCCGCACCGGCCAGCGCGGCGTCCGGCGTCCCCGCGCCGGTCACCGCGACGAGCAGGCCCAACTGGCTGACCGTCCCGTACGCGAGCAGCAGCTTGAGGTCGTTCTGCCGCAGCGCCGCCCAACCGGCGACGAGCATGCTCGCCACCCCGGCGACCTGGACCAGGGGGCGCCACGGACCCACCGTGGCGAGCACCGGCGCGAGCAGTCCGACCAGGTAGACGCCGGCCTTGACCATGGCGGCGGCGTGCAGGTACGCGCTGACCGGGGTGGGTGCCGCCATCGCGACCGGAAGCCAGGAGCTGAACGGGAGCACCGCCGACTTGGACAGGGCTCCGGTCAGGATCAACAGCACCGCCGTGACGAGGTAGCCGCCGCCGGGCAGTGGATGCGTGGTGATCTCGGACCAGCGGTAGGTGCCGGCGTGCTCGCCCAGCAGGATGAACCCGACCAGCATGGCAAGCCCGCCCAGCGTGGTGACGGTCAGCGCCTGCGCCGCCGCCCAGCGGCTGGCCCGGCGTTCGGTGCTGTGCCCGATCAGCAGGTACGAGAAGATCGTGGTCAGTTCCCAGCCGACGTAGAGCAGCAGCAGGTCGTCGGCGAAGACCAGGACGAGCATCGCGCCGGCGAAGGCGACCAGGACCGCGGCGAACTGGGCCATCCCGGGCGCGCCGGCCTCGAAGTACCGGGCGCTGTAGACCAGCACCAGCGCCCCGACCCCGCCGACCAGCAGGGTCATGAGCCAGGAGAGCGTGGTGAGGCGCAGCGCGATGTCGAGGCCCAACTGCCCGCTCCACGGGTACGTCTCGACCACCGCGCCGCCGTGCCCGACGGCCGGGGTACGGGCCAGCGCCCACCCGAACGCGGCGGCCGGCGCGAGTGCCAGCGGATAGCACGCGCGGGGACCCCACCACCGGACCAACAGCGGCGCGACGAGGGCCGCCACCAGGTGGAGGATGAGCAGTACCAGCACTCGCACTCCCGATCGAGGTGGCCGACGCCCGCGCAGCGGTGGCGCGTCCAGGGCCAGTTCTTGCGAAACAGGCCCTAGGGCCGATCAGACGCCAGATCTCCGCCCACCGGGCGGTTTTGCCGGAATTCAGCCGTTATGGGGCACGCACGCCGTGCACAGACGGGCGCAGGCGGCAGCGCAGGCGGTGGTCAGCGCAGCAGGGCGTCGCCGATGGGCAGCGCGTCGTCGAGGTTATGATCACCGCGGCGGAGGTCGGCCAACAGGTCGACGCGACCGAGCTGGCGAGCGACCTTGGCGACGACCCGCTCCGCGACGGCGAGTGACCGCATCGAGAGCAGCCGGCCTCGACTCTCCCGGCGCAACACGAAGTAGTGCACGGCGACGCGGACCTGACCCCGGTCGGCGGCGCTGGCCTGGGCGGTGGAGACGACCAGCTCCCGCAGACAGCCGGCGAGACGCTCGGCGAGCTCCAGCTCGGGACCGTGCAGACCGCCGCGGAGCGTGGCGAGGTGACTGTCGACCTTGCGGATCAGCACATCGGTGCCGGGCTCGACGTGTCGCGGCTCGCCGGTCATCCGATTCCTCCCACCCGGTTCGCGTTGCGGGTGAAGTTACTTTATGTTGCTCCTCACAAGCAAGCAGTTAAGTGAGACTTAACGTATTAATGGTGCATCGAAGGCAATTTCCACACAGCGCGGCACGATCCGCCGTGGGTCGTTCGTGGTTGTCGTACCGGCGGGGCACGATGGACCGGTGAGCGGGGCAGACGTGGGCAAGGGCGAGGTGCTGGACGGGTTCGGTCCGGCCACCCGCGCCTGGTTCGACGCCGCCTTCGCCGCCCCCACCGCCGCCCAGACCGGTGCCTGGCGGTCGGTCTCCGCCGGTCGTAACGCCCTGGTCGTGGCACCCACCGGTTCCGGCAAGACGCTCGCGGCCTTCCTCTGGTCGCTCGACCGGCTGGCCCGCGAGCCCGCGCCGGCCGAGGCGCGGCAGCGGTGCCGCGTGCTCTACGTCAGCCCACTCAAGGCCCTCGCCGTCGACGTCGAACGCAACCTGCGCGCCCCGCTGGCCGGCATCCGGCAGGCGGCGACCCGGCTCGGCGTCCCGCCACCCGACATCACCGTGGGGATGCGCACCGGTGACACGCCGGCCGACGAGCGACGGGCCTTCGCCCGTACACCACCGGACATCCTCATCACCACGCCCGAGTCCCTGTTCCTGCTGCTCACCTCGGCCGCCCGGGACTCGTTGCGCGGCGTCCAGACGGTGATCGTCGACGAGGTGCACGCGGTGGCCGGCAGCAAGCGCGGGGCCCACCTCGCACTCTCCCTGGAACGCCTCGACGAGTTGCTGCCCACGCCGGCCCAACGGATCGGCCTCTCCGCCACCGTCCGGCCGATCGACGCCTGCGCCCGGTTCCTCGGTGGCGCCCGGCCGGTCGACGTCGTGCAGCCGAAGACGGCGAAGACCATCGAGGTCAGCGTGCAGGTCCCCGTGGAGGACATGACCCGCCTCGACGAGCAGGAGCAGCCACCCGAGGACGCCCTCGGCGGGCCCGGGCCACGCCGTGCCTCCATCTGGCCGGCCGTCGAGGAGCGGGTCTTCTCGCTGATCGGGCAGCACCGCTCCACCATCGTCTTCACCAACTCCCGCCGCAGCGCCGAGCGCCTGTGCGCGCGGCTCAACGAACTGGCCGCCGAGGAGGTGGCCTCAGCCGCGGTCGCCTCCGCGTCGGGCGGGGGCGCGATCGTCGTACCCCAGGGGTTGTCGGCGGGCGACGAGCCGGCGGCCGACGGCGACCCGGTGCCCGGCGCGCAGCGGTGGGGCGGCCCGGCCGGTCCGACGCGCAACCGGCCGCCCGCCGAGGTGATGGCGCAGTCCGGCGCGGCGGCCGGGGCCGCGCCGGTGATCGCCCGCGCGCACCACGGCAGCGTCTCGCGCGAGGAGCGCAAGCACATCGAGGAGGCGCTCAAGTCCGGCCAGCTCCCGGCGGTCGTGGCGACCTCCAGCCTGGAGCTGGGCATCGACATGGGCGCGGTCGACCTGGTGGTGCAGATCGAGGCTCCGCCGAGCGTCGCCGCCGGCCTGCAACGCGTCGGCCGGGCCGGGCACCAGGTGGGCGCGGTCTCCCGTGGGGTGGTCTTCCCCAAGCACCGCGGCGACCTGCTGTCCTGCGCGGTGGTCGCCGAGCGGATGACCGACGGCGCGATCGAGGAACTGCACTACCCGCGTAATCCACTGGACGTCCTGGCCCAGCAGATCGTCGCGATGGTGGCCCTGGAGCCGTGGCAGGTCGGCGACCTGGCCGTCCTGGTCCGGCGGGCCGCACCCTTCGCCGAGCTGCCGGATTCCGCCCTGCACGCCGTCCTGGACATGCTCTCCGGCCGCTACCCGTCCACGGCGTTCGCCGAGCTGCGTCCCCGACTGGTCTGGGATCGGGCCAGCGACCAGCTCACCGGTCGCCCCGGCGCGCAACGTCTGGCGGTGACCAGCGGTGGCACGATCCCCGACCGAGGCCTGTTCGGGGTCTTCCTGGCCGGAGCGGAGCGGGCCGCCCGGGTCGGCGAGCTGGACGAGGAGATGGTCTACGAGTCGCGCGTCGGCGACGTCTTCCTGCTCGGCTCGTCCTCGTGGCGCATCGAGGAGATCACGCCGGACCGGGTACTGGTCTCCCCCGCCCCGGGTCAGGCCGCGCGGATGCCGTTCTGGAAGGGCGACCAGCTCGGCCGTCCGGTGGAGCTGGGTCGCGCCATCGGTGCCCGGGTCCGCGCCCTGCTGCGGCAGAGTGACGAGGCCGCGCTCGCCGCGCTGCGCGAGGGCGGCCTGGACGACTGGGCCGCCACCAACCTGATGGCCTACCTTCGCGACCAGCGGGAGGCCACCCGTTCGCTGCCCGACGACCGCACCGTGGTGGTCGAGCGCTTCCGCGACGAGCTGGGCGACTGGCGACTGGCCGTACACAGCGTCCTCGGCGCGCGCGTCAACGGACCCTGGGCCCTCGCCGTCGGCCGCCGACTGGCCGAACGGTACGGGGTGGACGCCCAGGTCATGCCCTCGGACGATGGCATCGTGGTGCGCCTCCCGGACACCGCCGACGAGCCACCCGGCGCCGACGTGGTCGTCTTCGACCCCGACGAGATCGCCCAACTGGTGCAGGAGTCGGTCGGCACCTCGGCGCTCTTCGCCGCCCGCTTCCGGGAGTGCGCCGCCCGGTCGCTGCTGCTGCCCCGCCGCGACCCGCGCCGCCGCCAGCCGCTCTGGCAGCAGCGGCAACGCGCCGCGCAACTGCTCGACGTCGCCCGCGAGTACGCCGACTTCCCGGTCACCCTGGAGGCGGCCCGGGAGTGCCTGCAGGACGTCTTCGACCAGCCGGCGTTGGCCGAGCTGATGCGCGACCTCGCGGCCCGCAAGGTCCGCCTGGTCGAGGTGGAGACCAGCGCGCCGTCGCCGTTCGCCCGGTCGCTGCTCTTCGGCTACGTCGGCGCGTTCCTCTACGAGGGCGACGCCCCGCTCGCCGAGCGCCGCGCCGCCGCCCTCGCCCTGGACTCCACGCTCCTCGGTGAGCTGCTGGGCCGGGTCGACCTGCGCGAGTTGCTGGATCCGGCGGTGCTCGCCGAGACCGACCGGCAACTGCGCTGGCTGACCGACCAGCGCCGCCCGCGCGACGCGGAGGACGTGGTCGAGCTGCTGCGGGTGCTGGGCGACCTGAGCGACGCCGAGTTGACCGAGCGGGGTGTGCCGGAGGGCTGGCTGACCGAGTTGGAGGCCTCCCGTCGGGTGCTGCGGGTACGGATCGCCGGCGAGCAGCGCTGGGTGGGTGTCGAGGACGCCGCCCGGCTGCGTGACGCGCTCGGCGTGGCGCTGCCCGTCGGGGTGGCCGAGGCGTACCTCGCCCCGGTGGCCGACCCGCTCGGTGACCTGGTGGCCCGGTACGCCCGCACGCACGGGCCGTTCGCCGCCGCCTCCTGCGCGGCCCGCTTCGGGCTCGGCGTGTTCGTGGTCGAGCAGGCGCTGCGCCGCCTCGCCGCCACCGGTCGTGTCGTCTCCGGCGAGTTCACACCCGACACGGCCGGCGCGCAGTGGTGCGACGCCGAGGTGCTGCGGATGCTGCGCCGCCGCTCGCTCGCGGCGCTGCGTCGGGAGATCGAGCCGGTGCCGCCCCGGGCCCTCGCCACGTTCCTGCCCCGCTGGCAGCAGGTCGGCTCGTCGGCGCGGGGTGTGGAGGCGCTCGCGGCCACCGTGGAGCAGTTGCAGGGCGCCGCCGTGCCGGCGTCCGCGCTGGAACGGCTGGTGCTGCCCGGCCGGGTCGCCGACTACTCCCCCGCCCAGCTCGACGAGCTGTGTGCCAGCGGGGAGGTGCTCTGGGCCGGATCGGGGGCGATCTCCGGGGGCGACGGCTGGGTCACCCTGGCGTACGCGGACGCCGCGCCGCTGCTGCTCCCGCCGCCCGACGAGGCGTTGACGCGTACGCCGCTGCACGACGCGGTTCTCGACGCGCTCGGCGACGGGCAGGCACTGTTCTTCCGCGCGCTGGCCGACCGGGTCGGTGCCACCGACGACGCCGCGCTGACCGGGGTCATCTGGGATCTGGTCTGGGCGGGACACCTGACCAACGACACCCTCGCACCGCTGCGGGCCGTGCTCGGGGCGGGTGGGGCGCACCGGTCGCGTCCGTCGGCACCGCGCACCCGCTACCGGCGCCCCGGCCGGGTGGCGCTGCCCACCCGCAGTGGCCCACCGACCGTCGCCGGGCGCTGGTCACGACTTCCCGAGCGGGATCTCGACCCGACCAGGCGGGCCGCCGCCCTCGCCGACGTCCTGCTGGAACGGCACGGCGTCGTCACCCGTGGCGCGGTCATGGCCGAGCAGGTCGTCGGTGGTTTCTCCGCGGTCTACCCGGTGCTGTCGGCGCTGGAGGAACGCGGCGCGGCCCGCCGGGGTTACTTCGTCGAGGGTCTCGGCGCGGCGCAGTTCGCGGTGCCCGGCGCGGTGGACCGGCTGCGCGCGCTGGCCGAGCCGGCCGACGGCACGCGGGGCCGCGGTGGGCCGACCGCCGTCCTCGCGGCCACCGATCCCGCCAACCCGTACGGTGCGGCGCTGCCCTGGCCCGACCGCGTCGTCGACTCCGGCGACGGTGCCACTGCCGCGACCGGCCACCGGGCCGGCCGCAAGGCGGGTGCCCTGGTCGTGCAGGTCGCCGGCGACCTGGTGCTGTACGTGGAACGCGGCGGTCGGACGCTGCTCTCCTTCACCGACGACACCGAGACGCTCGCGGCGGCCGGCAAGGCGCTCGCCGACGCCGTCCACTCCGGAGCGCTGGGCGCGATGTCGGTCGAGCGCGCCGACGGCGAGGCGGTGCACTCGTCGCCGCTGCGTGACGCGCTGACCGCCGCCGGCTTCCGGGCCACCCCACGCGGCCTGCGCCTGCGCGGCTGACCCGGTAGCGCGGCGGCGGCGCTCAGGGTTCCGCGGTTGCCATCGGCCACTCCCCGCCAGCCACTGCCCGCAGGGCGTCCGGGCGGCCATGTCTCGGTAGAGGGATATGACTGCTGGTCATAGATATGACTCACAGTCATATCTATGACGAGGCCGGCGTGGCTCGGCCATCGACGCGCGGGCAGCGGTCCGAGGCCCGGGTCAGCGCAGGCTGTTGAGGGTCTTCTCGTAGCGAAGGCGGTCGGCTGCCGGGGTCTTCGCTTCGAGGTAGTTGAGCACCACGGCCCCACGCCGGTACGACTGGCCGCCCCACGTCTCGGCGATGTCGCCGGCGCTGGTCTCGTCGGGGAACACGTAGACGGTGACGCCGTCGGTGGCGACGATCTCGGAGCAGCCCAGCCCGAGACCGTCCGGACCACAGTCGACCGAGCGGTCCTTCGGGTGCGTGACCCGCAGACCGGCGGCCTTGAACGCGTCGACGACCTGCCGGGCGCTGGGAGTGCCCGCCGGGCGCTGGGGTAGCACCACCGGCGGTGGACTGGCCGGCCGGCGTTCGACCGGTCCCTGCGGCGGTGCCGGCGGCACGGCGGACGGGGCGACGGACCGTGCTGGCGGCGGTGCGCCCGAGTCGGTGCGGGAGGGAACCACCGAGGGGTTCGGCACGCTCGGCAGATCGGTGGCCTGGACGGCCGAGGACGAGGCACCGGGGGCGGCACTCGACGGCGCCGGGTCGTCACCACGGCCGCAGCCGCTGACAACGGCAGCGGCGACCAGGAGGACCCCGACGGCGGGCAGGCTCCGAAGTGTCACAGGCGAAGTCTGCCCAACCGCGCTGGGCGGCGCGAGGGGCCGGTCGGCCACCGCGCTGTCCGCTATCCGCCACCCGGGTCGACCGGGTTGCCGGGTGGCCCGCGCCGAAACGGCCCGATCCGACCGTCGACCGGCAGGCGTCCGTGCCGAAAGATCCGCACAACATCGGGTGGCGGTGGCGGTCAACGGCGGCCGGGCGGTGGACGTCCTCGGGGTGCGCCCGGGTGACCTCCTGCGGGTGGCCGGGTGACATTCGACTATGGAATGCTGCCCCGGTGGGTGAACACGTAGTTCCCGTGGGCTGTCCCTGTTGTGCCTCTCGGACCGGCGGCGGGACCTGCCCGGTCTGTTTCTGGACCGACGACGGTCAGAGCGACGCCGACGCCGACGCCGTGCGGGGTGGCGCCAACGGCGACCTGAGCCTGTCGCACGCCCGCCTCAACTACGCCGTGTACGGGGCCAGCCACCCGCGTTACCAGGACATGGTGCGTCCCGCCCGCCCCGACGAGCGCCCCTGAGGCGACGCCCGCCGAGGCGAGGTCCGGTCAGCAGACCGGTACGGCGCCGCCGTAGACGGTCGAGATGTACGCGTGGCTGACGTACTGCTCGGTGGCCAGGCGGTTCCACCTGGTGGTGGTGCGGTACGGGCCGGCGACCGACTGGCCGGTGACGTAGCACTGGACCGGCACGTTGGCGAACCGCGCGGCGAGGCCACGGGTCGCGTACGAGGTGCCCGGCCCGGTGCGGATGTTGAGCGGCCCGTCGCCCACCACGGCACGGGGCCCGCCGCCGGTCCAGAGGTACGCGACGTCGACCCAGGCGTTGGTGGTGAGTTGCAGTCCGTCCCAGAAGGTGCCGTCGGCCAGGTCGATGCCGGCCGGGTTGAGTACGGTACGGCCGAACTGGTCCCGCCCACCGTTGTAGCCGGACTGGTAGGCCGCCTGCGCCTCGGGCCGGCCCTGGGGCAGGTTCTTCCAGTTCTCCCGGACAGCCGACGGGTTCCAGTAGTCGTCGCGGGTGTTCCACGGCCCGACGTCCCAGACCGGGGCGTACTCACAGCGGGTGCCCGCCGTGGTGCAGACCCGCACGGTGTAGTCGCCGGTGTTGAGCGGCGAGAGACCCCGGCGCGACGGTAGCGCCGCGAAGTGGTCGCGCGGCTGCACGGTACGGCCGTTGGCGGTCAGTTCGCCGACGAGCCCGATCCGGGTGGCGTACACCCGGTAGGTGAGTCCGGGCGTGGCGGCGGAGACGGCGGCCGTCGCGTCGGCGGTGAGCTGGACGGCGCGTACCGTCGCGGTGGCCCCGCCGGCCCGCGCGGTCAGCACCACCCGGGTCTGCACCCGGCTGACCGGCCGGTCGAAGACCGCGCCGGCGGTCGCGGCACGCCACTCGGTCCAGCCGCTGAGCCGCCATCCGCGCACCTGCGCCTCGACGCTCGCGCCGGCGGGGACGTCGGCGCTGATCTGGGCGCGGACCCGGGTGGCCGGGCGGGCGAGGGTGCGCGGCGCGGTGAGCAGCATGCCCTCGGCGAGCGCGCTGTGCGGGCTGCGAGGGCTGCGTCCGGCCGGGCGGGCCGCACGGAGCCGCAGTCCGGAGGCGGTACGGCGGATGTTGACGTCGTCCCGGTCGACGACCGACAGGTCGGCACTCCACTGTTCCGAGGCGGGCGCGCCGGCGGTGAGGGTGAGTGATCCGGCGGTCGCGGGAGCGATGGTCGGGACGGCGCTGGCGACGGGCACGAGCGCCGCGGTGAGCACGAGGGCGAGGATTGCGGCGAGGGTGGCGGGTCGGATACGACAATGGCATCGTCTCATGGGCATTCTCCTCAGAACTCCCTGACCCTCCCATGTCAGGAGATCATGAGGAACCTGACTACAAATAGCGACACATGCGAATCTTGCTCGAAAGAGGGAGGATGGCAGCGTGCCCGAAGGTGACACCGTCTGGAACACGGCCCGCGTGCTGCACCGCGCGCTCGCCGGCGCGCGGCTGACCGGGTCCGACTTCCGGGTGCCACGGCTGGCCACCACCGACCTCACCGGCTGGACCGTCCGCGAGTCGGCCAGCCGGGGCAAGCACCTGCTGCTACGCCTCGCCGCTCCGGACGACGCGTCCTGGACGCTGCACTCCCACCTGCGGATGGACGGGGCCTGGCGGGCGTACGCGCCGGGGGAACGATGGAGCGGCCGGCCCGCGCACCTGATCCGGGTGGTGCTGCGCAGCCCCGGCGCGGTGGCGGTGGGTTACCACCTGCACGAGCTGGCCCTGCTGCCGACCGCCGCGGAGGCCGACCTGGTTGGCCACCTCGGGCCCGACCTGCTCGGCCCCGACTGGGACCCGGCCGAGGCGGTCCAGCGCCTGTCCGTACACCCCGAGCAGACGATCGGCGAGGCGCTGCTCGACCAGCGCAACCTGGCCGGCGTGGGCAACCTCTACAAGTGCGAGGTGCTGTTCCTGCGGGGTGTGTCGCCGTGGACGCCCGTCGGCGCGGTGCCCGATCTGCCGGGCATGGTGGCGCTCGCGCAGCGGTTGCTGGCCGCCAACCGTGGACGCTGGACGCAGAGCACCACCGGCTCGCTGCACCGGGGGCAGACCAGCTACGTGTACGGTCGCCGCGCCCAGCCGTGCCGCCGCTGTGGCACCGCCATCGGCAAGGAGGAGCTGGGCGAACGGGTCACCTACTGGTGCCCGCTCTGCCAGCCGGAGCAGCCGGGGACCCCGCCGCCCGACTGACCGGGCGTTGTGGATCGAGGTCAGCGCAGATACGGACGATTGGGTAATTCCTAACCGGCCGTCGACGTCGCATGCTGCGGTTGGGTGCTCACCGCCTGTCAGCAAGAGTGCCGAGGGCCGCCACGTCGTGGTGGCGGTCCTCGTGCCCCGAGCCCGGGGAGAGTCATGGCGATCTTCCGCAGACTCCGCTCCACCTTCTTCTACCGGCCCGCCCCTGACGGCCTCGGTCAGACGGCATCCGTTCCGACCGCGCGTACCGCCGAGGAGGCCGCGCCCACGACGAGCCTGGACCCGTCCGCCGAGCCACGCTGCTTCGGGCCGGTGCCGAACGTCGCCCACAGTCCCCGCCCCAGACGTGACCCGAGCGGTCGGCTGGTGCCGGGCACCGGTCTGCGCAAGTTCGTCGACGCGCTGCCCGTGCCGGGCGAGGAGTCGCTGCCGGTGGCGGTGCCCGACACGATCAGCTACCCGGGCTGCGACTACTACGAGATCGGGCTCCAGGAGTACGCCCAACGCCTGCACCGCGACCTGCCGGCCACCCGGCTGCGCGGCTACCGGCAGCTCAACCTGGGCACCGACGAGGCCGGCCACAACACGGTTGCGCCACCGGAGCGACCCTGGCACCTCGGCCCGATGATCCGCGCCCGGCGGGGCCGACCGGTCCGGGTGAAGTTCATCAACCAGCTTCCCACCGGGCGGGCCGGTGAGCTGTTCCTGCCGGTCGACGAGACGGTGCAGGGGGCCGGAATCGGGCCGCTGGACGGCCCCGCGCCGTACCCGCAGAACCGGGCGGTGCTCCACCTGGCCGGGGCGCAGACCGGCTGGACCAGCGCGGGCAATCCGGGGCACTGGATCACGCCGGCCGGGGAGATCACCCCGTACCCGACGGGTACCGGCCTGACGCCCGTTCCGGACATGCCCGCGCCCGGAACCGGCGCCACCACGCTCTACTTCCCCAACGAGCAGAGCGGCCGGCTGCTGTGGTTCCACGACAACACCCTCGGGCTGGCCCGGCTCACCGTCTACGCGGGGCAGCTCGCGCCGTACCTGCTGACCGACCCGGTCGAGGACCAGCTCGTCGCCGACGGGGTACTACCGGCCGACCAGGTGCCCCTGGTGATCGAGGACAAGACCTTCGTACCGGACGACACCCAACTGGCCGCCGAGGACCCGACCTGGGACCGGGAGCGCTGGGGTGCCCGGGGCAGCCTGTGGCACCCCCACGTCTACCAGCCCCGGCAGAACCCGTACCGGTCCGGCGGACGCAACCCCACCGGCCGGTGGGACTACGGCCCCTGGTCGCGCAGCCCCGCGCCGGACGGTGGCCGGACCGACAGTGGACCCACGGTGGACGGTTGGCCGATGGCCGAGCGGATCGCCGGTGAGCCACCGCTGACCGGTCCGGGTCCGGTGCCGAACCCGCACCACGACCCGGTCGGCGGCAGCACCGAGCCGCCACTGCGCCCCGGGGTGCCGCACCCGTCCGCGGTGCCGGCGGCGTACGGCGACACCCCGCTGGTCAACGGCGTCGCGTACCCGTACCTGCGGGTGCGCCCTGGCGTGTACCGGCTGCGCATCCTCAACGCCTGCCTGGACCGCAGCCTCAACCTCCAGCTCTACCGGGCCTGCTCGGACGCGCCGATGTGGGCCGACGACGGCGGCCTGGCCGACGCGGACGCCGGGGAGGTGCCGATGGTGCCCGCCGTGCGGTCGGCGGAGCGACCGGCCGGCTGGCCCAGCGACGGGCGCGACGGCGGAGTGCCGGACCCCCGGGCCGCCGGCCCGGAGTTCGTCCAGATCGGCAACGAGGCCGGGCTGCTACCCGCGCCGGTGGTGCTGCCGAACCGGCCGATCGGCTACCGGTACGACCGGCTCGACCCGACAGTGCTGAACGTCGACGGGCACACGCTGCTGCTGGCCCCGGGTGAGGGCGCCGACGTGCTCGTCGACTTCTCCAGCGTGCCGCCGGGCAGCACGCTGGTCCTCTACAACGACGCCCCGGCGCCGCTGCCCGGCTTCGATGAGCGCTACGACCAGCACACCGCCGCGCCGGACCGCACGGCCGAGGGCGGCCCACCACCCACCGAGCCGGGGTACGGCCCGAACACCCGAACCCTGCTGCAGTTCCGGGTGACCGGCACACCCGAACCGCCGTACGACCTGGACCGGCTGCGGGTACGGCTGCCCGCGGCGTACGCGGCCAGCCAGCGCCCACCGATCGTGCCGCAGCCGGCGTACGACCCGGCGTTCGGCAGCCGGACCCCGGCGCAGACGGTCATCTCGGCGCACGCCGACACGGTGACGTTCACGCCGCTGGCCGGTACCGGCCCGGTGACCCTGCCGATCGGGGTCAAGGCCGCGCAGCAGGTCTTCGAGCCCGGTCACGGCCGACTCGCCGGACGACTCGGGGTCGGTCACCCCCACACCGGGCCCCTCGCGCCGGCGACGCTGCCACTCGGGCCGACCGACCCGGTGACCGAGGTGCTGTTCGCCGCCGATCCAGCCACGCCGGTCGGCGCGGCGACGGACGGCACGCAGCTCTGGCGGATCAGCGGCAACGTCCGCCAGACCGAGCCGCTGCGCTTCGGCGGTTGCGACGTGCAGATCGTCAACCGGGTCGGCTGGGACGGCACGCAGCGCCCCCCGCACCCGGCGGAGCTGGGCTGGAAGCAGATCGTCCGGGTCAACCCACGGGAGGACGTCGTGGTGGCGCTCCGCCCGATCGCCCCGGCCCTGCCGTTCAAGCTCGGTGACAGCGTCCGGCTGCTCGACCCCGGCCAGCCGGCCGGTTCGCGGACCGGGTCGACGCCGGTCAGCCCGACCGACGGGCGACCGGCGGTGGTGGTCAACCAGATGGTCAACCTGGGCTGGGAGTACCGCTGGCACAGCCAGCTCGCCGGCCACCGCGACCTGGGGATGAGCCGACCGCTGGTGCTGCGGGTGACGCCGCGCGCGCCCACCGGGCTGACGGCCACGCCGGTGCCCGGCTCGGCCACCGCGCTGCCGGCGATCGCCCTGGCCTGGACCGGCAACGGCGGACGCCCACCCGCGACCAGCCACCTGCTGCAACGGGCCACCGACGGGTCCTTCGGCGGCGACGTCACCACGATCACCGTCGCGGCCGCCGCGACCCGGTACACCGACGCGACGGTCACCCCCGGAGTCACCTACCACTATCGGATCCGGGCGGAGAACGAGGTGAGCTACTCGTCCTGGTCGAACAGCGTGCCCGCCTCGGTGCACCTCGCCGCGCCGGGTGGACTGATCGCGGCGATCCCGCCCGCCGCGCCGCTGCGGGTGGCGCTGCGCTGGACGAACCGGTCCTTCGCCACCGGCATCGACGTGCAGCGGGCCACCAATCCGACCTTCACCAGCGGACCCGGCACCACCGCGATCGGGGTCGGCGACAACCACCTCGACACCACGGCCGCGCCGGACACCACGTACTACTACCGGGTCCGCACCACGTACCTCGGCGCTGCCTCCGCGTGGTCGACGGTGGCCGCGGCGAGCACCCCGCCCGCGCCGGGCACCCCGAGCGAGGTGAGCGCCACCGCCAGCGCGCCGGGACCGGACACCGCCACGGTGGTGTTGGGTTGGGCGGCGGACATGCCTGCCGGCCCGGGGTCGGGGTTCATCGTGCAACGGGCGCTGGACCCGGCGTTCGCCCAGGAGGTGGCGACCTTCACGGTGACCGGTCGCGGCTTCACCAACACGGGTCTGGCCCGGGACGTGACCTACCACTACCGGATCCGGTCGTTCAACGTCGTGGGCAGTTCGCCGTACACCGGTCCGATCCCGGTCACGACGCCACCGTGACGGGCGCGCGGCGCGCGCTCAGCTGGTGGGCGCGCGCAGGCCGGCGCCGCCGGCACGCAGCTCGGCAAGGGCCGAGGCCACGCCGTGCAGCAGGTCGGTGGCCTCGGTGAGCCGATCGGCGGCCGGGTGGGTGGGCTCCGGGCGGGCGTCCTCGGCGAGGTAACCGGCGGCGGCGACCACCAGCCGCTCGTAGGCAGCCACCCCGCTCTCCAACTGCGCGGTCAGCGCGGCGTGCGCGTCGGCCAGCGGTGCCCGGGCGTCGGTCGGCGCGAGCCGCAGCGCCCGTTCGACGCTGGCCACCCGGCCGGCGAGATCCCGCAGCGACCGGTCGGCGGCAGCGGCCTCCAGCACGGCCGGCTCGGCCAGCCCGGTGAGCCGGGGCGCCATTCCGGCCAGGGTGAGCGAGGCGCGGTCCAGCCGCGCCCACTGCTGCCCGGCGGTGGTGCCGCGCAGGGCGACCCGACTACGCACCCGACGTACCTCGGTCAGGACACCCGAGCCGACCGGCAGTCGCTCGACGGCGGCCACCAGCCGGGCCCGGGACCGGGCGGCGGCCTCGGCCGGGTCCAGCGCCGGGGGCGCGGGCCGGGCAGCCAACGCCCGCAGGTCGATCCAGCGCCAGGCGGCCAACGCCACCGCACTGCCCGCGGCGCCGGCCCAGGCCGCGTCCGGCAGACCGAGCCCGGCGTACGGAGTCAGCACCGCCGCGGCCCCGCCGAGTCCACCGGCCAGTACGCTCCACCGCCGGGCGGACCGGCGCAGCCGACCCAGCCGACGGAAGTACCGCGTCCGCTCGTCTGCCACGAAGACCTCCTCGGACCGGTGGTTCAGCCGGCGGCGGTCGGGTCGCCGGTGCCCCGCTCGCGGGCCATGCTGGCGCGCAACTCGTCCAGCCGGGCGGCGGCGGCCGGGTCGCTGCCCGGGCCCGCCTTCTCGGACTGCGGGACCGCCGGGCGCTGCGCGGTGCCGCCGAGCTGCTGACCCGCCATGCTGGAACGGATCTGCTCCAGCCGGGCCGAGCCGGCCGAGTCGATGGTCGCCTTCTGGATCTCCAGCATCCGGCCCTCGACGGAGTTGCCGGCCAACTCGGCGCGGCCCATCGCGTTGGCGTACCGCCGCTCGATGCGGTCCCGTACCTCGTCCAGGGACGGCGTCGTGCCGGGGGCCGTCATGGTCGACATCGACTCCAACGAGCGGGCCACGGTCTCCTGCATCTTGGCCTGCTCGAGCTGGCTGAGCAGCTTGGTGCGCTCGGCGAGCTTCTGCTGGAGGATCATCGAGTTGTTCTCGACGGCACGGCGGGCCTGCGCGGCCGCGCCGAGCGCCTGGTCGTGCAGGGTCTTCAGGTCCTCGGTGGCCTGCTCGGCGGAGACCAGCTGGGTGGCCAGGGCCTGGGCGGACTGTTCGAACCGCGTCGCCTCTGCCTCGTCGCCCTTGGCCCGGGCCTGGTCGGACAGCACCAGGGCCTGCCGGGCATTGCCCTGGAGCCGCTCGACCTCGGACATCTGCCGGGACAGCTTCATCTCCAGCTGACGCTGGTTGCCGATGACGGCCGCAGCCTGCTGGACCAGCGCCTGGTGCTGCCGCTGGGCATCCTCGATGGCCTGCTGGATCTGCACCTTGGGATCGGCGTGCTCGTCGATCTTCGCACCGAAGAGCGCCATCAGGTAGTTCCAACCCTTGACGAACGGGTTCGCCATCTCCGCGGTATCCCCTCAGTAGCGTCACTCCACCACGGTCGGGCCGGATTGCGCCGACCGACCGCGACCCGGCCGGTCTCCATCGTCCCAGCCGAACGCCAGCGGGGCGTCCGTACCGGGCGCTCGACGGGCACCGTCGGCTCCTGCGGGCAACCCTACGCGGCGGGAGCCACCTCGCCCATGGTCATCCGCCGGACGCAGCTCAGGCCGCGCAGACCACGTCCCGGTCGCGCTCGGTGGGACGGACCCGCGTGCTGCGCAGCGTCGCCCGCAGCGGGGACTCCTGTCGGACCGACACGGCGACCTTGCCGTCGGAGGTGACCTGACGGACACCCCGGTTGGCGGCCTTGCGGACGGCGGCCGGCGCGCCGACGGGCGCGGCCTCGGCCGGCTCGTCCTGCATGCCGACGAGCACTCCGGCGGGCATCTGTTCGGCGAGCGCCACGGTGTCGCTCACTTCGCGCAGAAGTTCGGAGAGGCGGGCGCCGAGCGCGTCGCAGATCGCCGCGAGCAGCTCACTGGACGGCTCCTTGTGCCCCCGCTCGATCTCCGAGAGGTAACCGAGGCTGACATTGGCGGCGGTGGACACCTCACGCAGTGTGCGCTGCTGTCCCTGCCGGCGCGCCCGCAGTGCGTCACCGATCACCCGGCGTAGCAGGACCATCGCACCTCCCCCTGAGGGATACCTCACGCCCGCCGTCGGGAAGCCGGCCGGCGGACCGCGCCGGCTCCGAGCGTCGGAGCCTTCCCGCAACCGTACCCGCTGCGGGCCCCGGCGACATCCCACCCCGCCCGTCGGATCGTGGAGCGCGGGCTCACCGACGCCTCGCGCCAGCCGTCCCCGCGCCGTCCCGGGCGGCGTGGCCCTTCGTCTCCGCGCCGTGCGAGGTGTCGTCGCCGGCCGTCTCCAGGCCCTCGACCGCAGCCTCGTCGGCGGCGTGGATGTGTCCGGCGAGCAGACGCAGCGCCTCGATCACGGCGGCCGAGCGTACGAGGTCCCGCCCGCCGTCGAGGTCGAGCTGGCGGACCTCGGTGCCGGTCGGGCCGGCGACCGCCACGTAGACCAGGCCGACGGGCTTGCCGTCCTGCGGCTCGGGGCCGGCGACCCCGGTGGTGGCGAGCCCCCAGTCCGCTCCGCAGCGCTGCCGACCGCCCTCGGCGAGTGCCGCCGCCACGTCGGGGTCGACCGGTCCGCGTGCGGCCAGCAGATCGCCCGGTACGCCGGCCAGCGTGGCCTTCAGTTCGGTGGCGTAGACCACCAGCCCACCCCGGTAGATCCCACTGACTCCGGCGATCTCCACGATCGACGCGGCCAGCAGCCCGCCGGTGAGCGACTCGACGGTGGCCAGGGTCTCGTGCCGCTGGGACAGGCTGTGCACGACCCCCGCCGCGGCGCTACCCGCCGCGTTCTCTTCCCGCTGCATAATCTCGTCCTTCCCCACCCCCCACCCCCCAACCCCCCCACCCCCCCCGCCGGCCGAACCCCGCCGGCCGAACCCCGTCGATCATGAAGTTATTGCCACGACACGCCGGCCCGAGCGGCAACAACTTCATGATCACCGCGGTGGAGATGGGGCCGGCGCGGGCGTCAGGGGCGGGGGCGGCGTAGGCGGAGGGCCTGGAGGATGTAGTCGAAGCCCGTTGCCACCGTGACCAGGACGGCGGCGCCCATGATCCAGGGACCGACGGCGACGAGAGCGTCCGGCATCGGCCAGAGGTACCAGGCGATGGCCAGGATCTGGAGCGCCGTCTTGACCTTGCCGCCACGGCTGGCGGCGATCACGCCGTGCCGGATCACCCAGAACCGCAGGCCGGTGATGCCCAGCTCACGGACGAGAATCAGCGCCGTCACCCACCAGGGCAGCCGGTCGTACCAGGAGAGCAGCACCAGGGCCGCGCCCGTGAGCGCCTTGTCGGCGATCGGGTCGGCCACCTTGCCGACCGAGGTGACCAGCCCGAACCGCCGGGCGATCCAGCCGTCCACCAGGTCGGTCACCGAGGCCACCGCGAAGATCAGGCAGGCCGCCATCCGCCAACCCGAGTGGGTCATCCCCGAAACGATCACGGACGCGGCGAAGACCGGAACCAGCACCAGCCGCAGGGCGGTCAGCGCGTTGGCGGCGTTGAGGACGGGCACCCGCGCGACCACCCGGGCCGGCGTCGACTCCGTCGCCCCGGTCATCGTCTCGCTCCGCTCGGGTCGGGTTGGCGTTCCCGGCACCGCACCACCTGGCTCCCCCGCTCCGTCCGGGCCCACCGTCACCGTGCCGCGCCGGGCGCCGCCGAGATCATCTCATCCGGCACCGCGAGCAGATCCACCCCTTCGGTGCCGGTCACCGTGGCCCGTACCAGGTCACCCGGGCGCAACGCGGCCAGGTCGACCCCGCCGTCGGCCGGCGCGACCAGGGTCGTCGATCCGTCCACCTCCGGTGCCTGGTGCGCGGCCCGGCCCTCGACGACGCCGTCGACGATCGCGTCGACGAGCACCTCGACGGTCGAACCGAGCCGGTCCTCGGCCCGCTGGGAGCAGAGCTCGTCGGCGAGCGCGCTCAGCCGGTCGTAGCGCCGCTTGATCGTCGCGGCGGAGACCTTGCCGGGCAGGCCGGCGGCTTCCGTCCCGTCCTCGTCGCTGTAGTCGAACATGCCGATCGCGTCGAGTCGGGCCTCGGTCAGGAACCTGGTCAGCTCGTCGATGTCGGCGCGGGTCTCGCCGGGGAAGCCGACGATGAAGTTGCTCCGCGCGCCCGCCTCCGGTGCCAGCGCCCGGGCACTCGCCAGCAGCTCCAGGAACCGGTCGGTGGACCCGAAACGCCGCATCCGGCGCAACACCGGCTCGCTGGAGTGCTGGAACGACAGGTCGAAATACGGTGCCACCCCGGGCGTGCCGGCGATCGCCTCGACCAGACCGGGCCGCGTCTCGGCCGGCTGGAGGTAGCTCACCCGCACCCGGACGATGCCGGACACCGCGGCGAGCTGCGGCAGCAGCTTCTCCAACGCGCGGGGGTCACCGAGGTCCTTGCCGTACGAGGTGGAGTTCTCGCTGACCAGCACCAACTCCCGTACGCCGGTCTTGGCCAGCCACTCGGCCTCGGCGAGCAGCTCGTCCGGCGTACGCGAGACGAAGGCCCCACGGAACGCGGGAATGGCACAGAACGCGCAGCGGCGGTCGCAGCCGCTGGCGAGCTTCAGCGAGGCGACCGGGCCGGTGTCCAGTCGGCGGCGCAGCACCTGGCGCAGGTGTGCCGGCGTGTGCTCGTCGGTGTCGACGACGGTGCGCGCCACGGTGCCGTGCCCGGGCAGGGACACGGTGGCGCTCTGGCGCTGCACCGGGGTCAACGGCAGCAGCTCGCGGCGGTCCCGGGGAGTGTGCGCGGTGATCTGCTCACCGGCGACGACGGCGTTCAGCCGGGCGGCGATGTCCGGGTAGTCGTCGAAGCTCAGCACCGCCTGCGCCTCGGGCAGGCTGTCGGCCAGCTCCCGCCCGTAGCGCTCGGCCATGCAGCCGGCGGCCACGACCTTGGCGCCCGTGCCGGCGGCGGCGAGCAGGGTCTGGATCGAGTCCTGCTTGGCCTTCTCCACGAAGCCGCAGGTGTTGACGACCACCACGTCGGCGCCCTCGCCGTCGGTGCTCACCTGCCAGCCGTCGGCGTGCAGCCGGGCGGCCAGCTCCTCCGAGTCGACCTCGTTGCGGGCGCAGCCCAGGGTGAGCAGGGCGACGCGACGGCCCTCGGCGTTGTCGGAAGGAGAAGGAGAGGTGGCAGACACCATCCGAGGATACCGGGCCGCCCCGGGTAGCCCACGCACGCGGGCACGCCGGTCGGCCGGATCACTACGCGCGAGCCCGGGCATCCGACGGTCAGCGGGTCACGGCGGTCGCTCGGGTCAGCGCCTCGAGCAGGAAGACCTCCGTGCCGGCCAGGCCCGTGCAGCAGAAGACGGAGACCTGGTCCGCCGCGCTCCGGCCCGGGACCGCACCCGCCAGGATGCCGCCCAGGTCCCGCAACCGCCCGGTGTACGGGGGCAGGGCCGCGAGCATCGGCGGCTGGTAGTCCGCCGCCTGGGCCGGTGAGTCGGTGACCAGCAGGTCGGCGGCGTCCAGCAGGTCGGTGCCGAACTCGCTGCGGTTGACCTGCTTGAAGCCGACCGTGTTGACGTGCGTGCCGGGGCTCACGTCGGCGGCGCGCAGCACGGGCGTGGGGCTGGTGGTGGCGAGCACCACGACGTCCCGCCCGGTGACGGCCGCTCCGGGGTCGGCTACCGCGCGGGCCGGGACGCCCAGCTCGGCGCGTACCCGGGCGGCGAAGGTGTCCCTGCGCGCCGCCGAGCGGCTGTGGACCACCACCTCGCGCAGCGGGCGGACGGCCGCGGTGGCCCACACCTGGGTCCACGCCTGCCGCCCGGAGCCGAGCACGCCCAGGGTCGCCGCGTCCGGTCGGGCCAGCGCGTCGACCGCGACGCCGCCCAGTCCACCGGTACGACGGGAGCCCAGCTCCTCGCCGACGGCGACGGCCCGGACCGCGCCGGTGTCGGCGTCGTGCAGCACGACGAGCTGCTCGCCCCGGGGGTGGCCGAACGTGTCGTACGAGCGGTAGCCGTACCAGCTTCCGACCAGGTGCCCGGCGGTGAGCACCATGCGCCCTCCGGCGAGCGGCGCGGCGGCCCGGGGTGGGGCGACCAACCGCCCCTCGTACGCGGCCACCAGGGCGGCCCGCATGGCGTCGACGGTGGTGGCGGCGTCCAGAGCGGCGGCGACCTCGTGGTCGGCATAGAGCAGGGCCATGCCCGCCATACTGCAAGTTGAAGCGAAGTAGAGGTCAATGCATGGTGGCGGGAGTCACCGCCCGGCGCCGCCTACCGGTGCTAGCGTCGGCTTCGGTGGCGCCCGACGCGGTGCCACTCCGGACGAGCGGTGGGCGTACCCGGTCAGGCCAAGACGCCCCGGTCATGTGCAGACACGACTCGTCCCGTGAGGTGAATGATGGCCTGGCTCGTACTGGTGATCTCCGGACTGCTCGAGACGGCCTGGGCGATCGCCCTGGACCGCAGCGCCGGCTTCAGCAAGCTGCTGCCGTCGGTGGTGTTCGTGCTGGCCCTGGTGCTGAGCATGGCCGGCCTGGCGTACGCGCTGCGGGACATCCCGGTCGGCACCGGTTACGCGGTCTGGGTCGGCATCGGCGCGGTGGGCACCGCGCTGGTCTCGATGGTGGCGTTCGGCGAGTCGACGAGCCTGCCCCGGATCTTCTGCCTGCTGCTGGTGGTCGCGGGCGTCGTCGGTCTGAAGATCTTCCACTGACGGTCAGGCGTGCCGAACGCCCACAGTGGTCAGTCCACGTCGCCGCGCAGGCCGCCCAGGACGTCCTCCAGCTCGTCCGGCTTGACCAGCACGTCGCGCGCCTTCGACCCCTCGGACGGCCCGACCACGCCGCGGGTCTCCATGAGATCCATGAGCCGGCCCGCCTTCGCGAAACCGACCCGCAGTTTTCGCTGGAGCATCGAGGTCGAGCCGAACTGTGAGGTGACCACCAGCTCCACCGCCTGCACCAGCAGGTCCAGGTCGTCGCCGATGTCCTCGTCGATCTTCTTCTTGTTGTCCTGGGCGGGAGCCAGCACGTCCTTACGGAACTCCGGCTCACGCTGGTCCTTGCAGAACTTCACCACATCGGCGATCTCGCGCTCGGTGACCCAGGCGCCCTGGATGCGGACCGGCTTCGAGGCGCCCATCGGCAGGAAGAGCCCGTCACCACGGCCGAGCAGCTTCTCCGCGCCCGGCTGGTCCAGGATGACCCGCGAGTCCGCGAGGGACGACGTGGCGAACGCCAGCCGGGACGGCACGTTCGCCTTGATCAGACCGGTCACCACGTCGACCGACGGACGTTGGGTGGCCAGCACCAGGTGGATACCGGCGGCCCGGGCCAGCTGGGTGATCCGGACGACCGAGTCCTCCACGTCACGCGGGGCGACCATCATCAGGTCGGCCAGCTCGTCCACGATCACCAGCAGGTACGGGTACGGGCGCATCTCCCGCTCGCTGCCCGGCGGCGCCTTGATCTCGCCGCTGCGGACCTTGCGGTTGAAGTCGTCGATGTGCCGGACGCCGTTGGCCGCGAGGTCGTCGTAGCGCATGTCCATCTCGCGGACGACCCAGTCCAGCGAGTCGGCCGCCTTCTTGGCGTTCGTGACGATCGGCGTGACCAGGTGCGGGATGCCCTCGTAGCCGGTCATCTCGACCCGCTTCGGGTCGATCAGCAGCAGCCGTACCTCGTCCGGGGTCGCGCGGGTCAGGACGGACACCAGCAGGGTGTTGAGGCAGCTCGACTTGCCCGCGCCAGTGGCCCCGGCAATGAGAATGTGCGGCATCTTGGCGAGGTTGGCCACCACGTAGCCGCCCTCGATGTCCTTGCCCAGCGCCACCACCATCGGGTGGTGGTCGCTCGTCGCCGCCCGCGAGCGGAGCACGTCGCCGAGGGCCACGTTCTCCGGGTCGGTGTTCGGGATCTCCACGCCGACCGCGCTCTTGCCCGGGATCGGGCTGAGGATCCGTACGTCCGGCGACTTCACCGCGTACGCGATGTTGCGGGAGAGCTGGGTGATCCGCTCGACCTTGACGCCGTGACCCAGCTCCACCTCGTAGCGGGTGACCGTCGGGCCACGGGTGAAGCCGGTGACGGCGGCGTCCACGTCGAACTGGTCGAACACGCCGGTCAGCGCGGCGATCACCTCGTCGTTGGCCTTGCTGCGGGTCTTCGCGGCGGCACCGGCGCTGAGCATGTTGGCGGGCGGGAGGGTGTAGTCGCCGGCCAGCCCGGTCAACGCGAGCTGCTCGGCGCGGGTGGGTGCCGGCGAGTGCTCGGGCGGCTCGGCCGGCTTGCGGCTGGCCGGGACCTTCGCCGGCGCCTTGCGCGGCAGGACCATGGTCTCCTGGAGGTCGGCGCCCTCCAGGTCGTCGAAGTCGTCCGGGTCGATCGGTGGCGGCATCCGCTTCGCCGGCCGCTTGCGCGCGGGCCGCGCCGCCGGCTCGTCGGCCTCCTCGGCCGCCTCCGGAGCTGCGACAAGGCCGCCGGCGAGCAGGCCGAGCCGCTCCGGGATCTTGTTGATCGGCGTCGCGGTGACCACCAGCAGGCCGAAGAGCAGGAGCAGGACCAGCAGGGGTACGGCCACCCAGGCGGTGACCGCCCGTTCCAGTAACCCGCCCACACCGGCGCCGACCAGACCGCCGGCGAAGTCACGCTCCACGGTGTCGACCGGGTCCTGACCGATCTGGAGCAGCGCGGCGGTCGACACCAGCAGCGAACCCCATCCGATCAACCCGCGGCCCCGGTGCTCCGGGTCGGCCGGCTGGCGCATGAGCCGCCACGCCCCGATCATCAGCAGTACCGGCACCACGACGGAGATCGCCCCGAGGAACAGCCGGACCGTGTCGGCCAGGCGTGCGCCCACCGGACCCGCGCCGGAGAACCACAGGGCGACGGCGCTGAGCAGGGCCAACCCGAACAGCAGCAGCCCGGCCCCGTCGCGGCGGTGCTCCGGGTCCAGGTCACGGGCGGAGGCGGCCTGCCGGCCGGCGGCCCGCACCGCCCAGCCCATACCGTGGGCCACCCCCATCCACAGTGCACCGACAGCGCGGCCAACGTAGACGGCGGGGCCCGGACGGGCGGGCGTGGTGCGACGCCGTACCGGTGCCCGGGTCTTCTTCGCCGGTTGACGGGCACGGCTGTTGGTGCCACCGCGCGGCGACGCGCCGCGTCGCCGGCTCGCCTGAGAGGTACGGCCCGCCATAGAGTCACGGTAACGGTGGGGCCGGGCAGATCGCCGCTTTTCCGGGTCGTGTCCGCGCGTCGCAGCACGGACCCCGCCGCCGGTCGTGATATCCGCCTCAGAAGGGATGCCCGATGGCGTCGCCGGGACTCGAGGACGATCCGCTGGCCGGGCCCCCGGGTGCGTTACGCCCGCTGACCGGCGAACTGGTCGCGGCGGTGCTCGCCGCGCGCGGCCGGCCGGTCGGCCGCGCACCCGATGGTGACCTCGTGGGCCGCTTCGACGACAACCTGATCTGGTTCCTGCGCCTCGGCGCGTCCGGCGAGATGCTCCAGGTCCGGACGATGGTCACGCCCACCTTCGGGATCGAGCAGGTGCCCGCCCTGTACGCCTTCTGCAACGCGTGGAACCACGACCGGCTCTGGCCCAAGGCGTTCGTGCACGTCGACGACGCCGGTCGGGCCCGTGTCCACGGCGAGGTGATCACCGACCTGGAACGCGGCGTGACGCCACACCAGCTCGACCACCTGCTCGACTGTGGCATCACGACCGGCTGCCAGCTCGCCGTCGCCGTCGGTCGGCTGCCCGGCGCGGTGCCGGCATGACCGTGCACCGCGATCCGGCGCTGTCGAACGCGCTCGCCGACGCACGGGACCTACCCGACGGGCCGGACCGGCTGCTCGTCCTCGAACGCCTCGCCGAGCGGGCCGACGCCGCCGGGGACCTCCGGTCCGCTCTGGACGCCCGGTTCGCGCTCATCGAGGCGTACCTGCTGCACGGCGATCGGTGGCGTCTGGTCGAACCGGTACGCCGGTGCCGCGCCGCTGCCGACTACCGGCCCGAGCTGCTCACCGACGAGGAGGGCCAGCTCCTGCTGCGCCTTCAGCGGTACGCCGTCGAGGCGCTGCTCGGCACTCCCCGGGTGGGCCTGGACCAGACCCGGTCCCTCCTGGACGACCTGGCCCACCGGGTCGGGGCGGACGGTCCCGACGCGCCGACCGTCGCCGAACTACGGTGCCGGGTGGCCGACCACCTGGGCGACGAACCCACCGCCCGGCACTGGTACCAGCGGTGGGCCGGCACGACCGGCGGGCCGTCCGGTGGGTGTCCGGGCTGCGCCCCGGCCCGCCGTGCGGAGCTGCTCGCCGGCTGGGGTGAGTGGCGGGCCGCGCTGGCCGAGCTGGCCGAGGCCGCCGACGACGCGGCGGACTGCACGGACCAGCCCGAGCGGGCCCTCGTGGCCGGGCTGCTGCCCGAGCTGCGCCTCGGCGAACCGGAACGGGCTGCTGCGGCGCACGTCCGCGCGTACCGGCGGCACCGGCACGAACGGGCGGCGTTCCCGTACCTCGCCGCGCACCTGCGGTTCTGCGCCCTGGGCGGCCACCTGGACCGCGGACTGGCCATCCTGGCCGAGCAGCTGCCCCGACTGGACCAGCCCACCGACGACCTCGCCGCGATGGAGTTCGCCGCCGCAGGCGCGCTGGTCTGTGCGCTGGCCGTCGAGGCCGGTCTCGGCGTACGCAGGGTGCCCCGACCGGCGTACGGCGGACGACCGGCCACCGACCTGGACGTCGCCGCCCTCGGCGCCCTCCTGCTCGCGATCGCCAACGAGTTGGCCGGCAGCTTCGACGCCCGGAACGGCTCCGGACACCACCTGGGCCGGGTGGCCGCCTGGCTGGCCGAACGCCCCACGGCGGCTCCGGTGCCCCTGCCCACGGACGACGAGCCCACCGACGACGACCCTGCCGCCGACGACACCGACGGGCACGAACTGGCGACGCTGACCATCGACATGATCACCGCCGCGTTGGACCGACGCGGGGACCGGTACGTCGTCGACGAGGGCGCCACAGTGGTCGGCCGGTGGGGCGAGGTGGTGATCCAGTTCCGGCGGACCGGCGAACGCGGCGAGGTGCTGCACGCCCGCGCCATGGCCGCGCGCCGGCTCCCGGCCACCCGTCGCGCCGAGGTGTACGCCTTCTGCAACGCCTGGAACCACGACCGGCTGCTGCCCAAGGCGTACGCGCACGACCTCGGCGCGGAGCTGGTGCTGGCCGGTGACGTGGCCACCGACCTGGCGTACGGGGTCGCCCCTGAGCAGGTCACGGTGCTTGTCGACGCCGCCATCGCCACCGGCGTCGCCTACGCCGAAGCGGTCGCCGCGCTGCCCTGATCGCCGGCCCACCCCGCTGGGTGGACCGGCGTCAGCGTGACGGGCTCAGACCTCGACGACGGTGGGCACGATCATGGGCCGCCGCCGGTACGCGTCGTTGACCCACCGCCCCACGGTCCGGCGGACGATCTGCTGGAGCTGGTGCGGGTCGGTGATGCCGTCCGAGGCGGCCCGGTTGAGCGCCTCGGTGACCAGGGGGATCACCGGGTTGAACGCCTCCGGGTCCTCGGAGAAGCCCTTCGCGGACAGCGTGGGACCGGCGACCACCTTGCCGGTGACCGAGTCGACGACAACGGTGGTGGCGATGAACCCGCCGTCACCGAGGATGCGCCGCTCGGTGAGCAGCGACTCGCTGACGTCGCCGACGGCGAGGCCGTCGACGTAGACGTACCGGCTCTTCACGTGCCCGACGAGGCTGGCGCGGCCCTCGACCAGGTCGACCACGTCGCCGTCCTCGCAGATCACCACCCGGTCGGCGGCGACCCCGGACTCGATGCCGAGCCGGGCGTGGGCGCGCAGGTGACGCCACTCGCCGTGTACGGGCATCAGGTTGCTGGGCCGGACCACGTTGAGCAGGTAGAGGAGCTCCCCGGCGGGGGCGTGCCCGGAGACGTGCACCTTGGCCACGTCCTTGTGCACGACCACCGCGCCGGCGCGGGCGAGCCGGTTGATCACCCGGTAGACCGAGGTCTCGTTGCCCGGCACCAGCGACGACGCCAGCACGACGGTGTCGCCGGGGGCGATGGTGATGTGCCGGTGGTCGCCGCTGGCCATCCGGCCCAACGCGCTCATCGGCTCGCCCTGCGATCCGGTGGACATCAGCACGATCTGCTCCGGCGGAAGCGTGGTCGCCTCCTCGATGCCGATGACCAGCCCGGCCGGGATGTTGAGCAGGCCCAGGTCACGGGCGATGCCCATGTTGCGGACCATGGACCGGCCGATGAGGGCGACCTTGCGGCCGTGCTCGGCGGCGGAGTCGAAGACCTGCTGCACCCGGTGGACGTGCGAGGCGAACGAGGCCACGATGATCCGGCCCTTGGCCTTCGCGAAGATCGAGTCGAGTACCGGCCCGATTTCCCGCTCCGGTGTGACGAAGCCGGGGATCTCCGCGTTGGTCGAGTCGGACAGCAGCAGGTCGACACCCTCCGCGCCGAGCCGCGCGAAACCGGCCAGGTCGGTGATCCGACCGTCCAGCGGAAGTTGGTCCATCTTGAAATCGCCGGTGTGCAGGACCAGGCCGGCCGGGGTACGGATGGCCACCGCGAGGGCGTCCGGGATCGAGTGGTTGACCGCGAAGAACTCGCACTCGAACGGCCCGAGCCGCTCCCGGCCACCCTCGCGCACGGTAAGCGTGTACGGCTGGATGCGCCGCTCGGCCAGCTTCGCCTCGACCAGGGCGAGGGTGAACTGGGAACCGACCAGCGGGATGTCGGGCTTGTGGGCCAGCAGGTACGGCACCGCGCCGATGTGGTCCTCGTGGCCGTGGGTGAGCACGATCGCCTGTACGTCGGCCAGCCGGTCCAGGATCGGCCCGAAGTCGGGCAGGATCAGGTCCACGCCCGGCTGCTCGACGTCGGGGAAGAGCACCCCGCAGTCGACGATCAGCAACTTGCCGTCGTACTCGAAGACGGTCATGTTCCGGCCGATGGCGCCGAGCCCGCCGAGCGGGATGATCCGCAGGCCACCTTCCGGCAGCGGCGGGGGTAGTTCCGCCTCGATGTGCGCCTCGGTCACGCGTCCACCTCAATCTGGGACGCCGTCACCCGGCGCCCGTCGTGTCGTTCGATCATTTGGGTAGCTCCAGGCCCGCTGCGGCGAAGTCCGCGCGCAGCTGGGCGATCTCGTCGTCGGTGGCATCCACGAGCGGGGGTCGCACCGGGCCGGCCGGCAGGCCCAGCGACGCCAGGCCGGCCTTCACCAGGATGGTGCCCTGAGTACGGAAGATGCCGGTGAACAGCGGCAGCAGCCGCCGGTGCAGGGCCAGCGCGGTGGGCATGTCCCCCGTGTCGTACGCCTCGATCATCTGTGCGGTCAGCGCCCCGGTGAAGTGCGTGGAGGTGCCGACCACGCCCACGCATCCGACGGCCAACGCCGGCAGGGTGAGCGCGTCCTCGCCGCTGTAGTAGGCGAGGCCGGTCCGGCTGGTCACCCAGCTGGTGGCGATCAGGTCGCCCTTGGCGTCCTTGACCGCGACGATGCGGCCGTGGTCGGCGAGCCGGACCAGGGTCTCGGTGTCGATCGGCACGCCGGAGCGGTGCGGAATGTCGTACAGCATCACCGGCAGTCCGCTGGCGTCGGCCACGGCGGTGAAGTGCCGCAGCAGACCGCTCTGCGGCGGCTTGTTGTAGTACGGCGTGACCACCAGCAGGCCGTGCGCGCCGGCCTTCTCGGCGGCGGCGGCCAGCTCGATGGTGTGTCGGGTGTCGTTGGTGCCGACACCGGCCACGACCCGGGCCCGGTCACCGACAGCCTCGACCACCGTCCGGACCAGGCGTTCCTTCTCCGCGTCGGTGGTGGTCGGCGACTCACCGGTGGTGCCGTTGACCACCAGCGCGTCGTTGCCCTGTTCGTCGACCAGGTAGCTCGCCAGTCGGGCGGCGCCGTCGAAGTCGAGTGAGCCGTCGGCGGTGAACGGGCTCACCATGGCCGTGAGCACCCGCCCGAAGGGGCGGGATGCCGGCCGGGCTGCGGCGTCGGGGTGGTCCTGCGTCATACCCTCCAACCTAGCGGACGACCAGCCGGAGCCCGCCGGGGAAGGGCTCAGGACGCCTCGTGCGGGCTGGCGGCGACCTCGGTGCCGTCCGCAAGCGTGGAGATCACGAAGTCGGCGAACACGTTCGGGGCGACTCCCTGGAGCTGACGCAGACACTCCACGGCCAGCTCGCGGATCTCCACGTCGGCGTGCTCGGTGGCCCGCATCGCGACGAAGTGCCGCCAGGCCCGGTAGTTACCGGAGACCACGATCCGGGTCTCGGTGGCGTTCGGCAGCACCGCGCGCGCGGCCTGCCGGGCCTGCTTGCGGCGCAGCGTCGGGTTCGGCTCGTCGGAGAAGCGCTGTTCCAGACCCTCCAGCAACTCGGTGTACGCCCGCACGCTCGCCTCGGCGGCCTCGACGAACTTCTTGTGCAGCTCCGGGTCGTCGGCGATGACCGCCGGCTCGACCATTGCCGCGTCCCGCTCCGGGACGTACCGCTGGGAGAGCTGGGAGTACGAGAAGTGCCGGTGTCGGATCAGCTCGTGGGTGAAGGAGCGGGACACCCCGGTGAAGTAGAAGGTGACCGAGCCGTGCTCCAGCACGCTCAGGTGACCCACGTCGAGGATGTGCGCGAGGTAGCCGGCGTTGGTGGCCGTCGCGGGGTTCGGCTTCTTCCACGACTGGTAGCAGGCCCGACCGGCGAACTCGGCGAGCGCCTGGCCGCCCTCGGCGTCGGTCGACCACGGCACGTCGTCCGGGGCCGCGAACTGGGTCCACGCGATCAACTTGACCTGGGGCTGCACCATCTCCGGCATTCCTGGGACTGTAGTGGCCGGCGGCCCCTTCCCGAATCACCGGGGGCCGTTGGTGTTCAAGATCTCGACAGCCGTGCCGGAGCTCCGCCGATCCGTGGGTCTCCGTCGGACGAAGCGGCGCGGTCAGACGTAGAGCGAGGTGAAGGGCGCCCAGGGCAGGTTACGTATCACCGTGAACGCCAGCCACGCGCCCATGAAGCCGCCGATCACCTTGGGGCTGATCCGCAGCTCGGGCAGCCGCCAGCCGAACGCCTGGTTGCCTGCCCACGCCACGAAGAGGTACGCCAGGAAGGGCAGCGAGAAGACGAACAGGAAGTGGTGTCGGGCGGCGGCCGGCAGATCGGCGTGCAGCACGTACCAGAGCGCTCGGGTGCCGCCGCAGCCCGGACAGTCGAACCCCGTGGTCAGCTTGAGGATGCAGGTGGGCGCGGCGTCCGGGTCGGCGTGGGTCGGGTTGCTCAGCAGCGCGTAGGCCATGCCGAGCCCGACGCAGCCGACCGCGGCCAGTGGGACGGCCCAGCGCGGCGAACGCTCGTGGATCCGCAGGACGAGACGGGTCAGACGATCAGGCTCGGGCGCCGGATAGTGGTAACCACCGGGCGGGCTTGCCGGCCAGCCGGTCTGGGCGGCGCCGGCGGTGGGCACCGTCTGGACGGCACCGGCGGCGGGCGGTGACTGGTCGACCGGTCCGGGAGCGCTCGTCACGCGTTCACGGTACACCCGACACGCTCGCCAGGGTGGCCGTGAGCGGACCAGCCAGGTCGCCGGCGGCGGGTGGCGCGACCGCGTCCAGCCCGAGCCAGCCGGCGAGCCGGTACAACTCGGCGGCGAGCGCCACGGCGGTCTCCCCCGCGTCGGCGCCGGGCTCGAGCCAGGCGGCCGGCACCAGCAGCACCCCGGCCTTGCGGTCGGCCTTCAGGTCGACCCGGGCGGTGAACCGGTCGCCCTGGAGGAACGGCAACACGTAGTAGCCGTACACCCGCTGCGGGGCCGGTACGTAGATCTCGATCCGGTAGCTGAAGTCGAACAGCCGCTCGGTGCGGGCACGTTCCCAGATCAGCGGGTCGAACGGGCTGACCAGTGTGGCGCCCCGAACCCATCGGGGCAGCCGGGCGGACGCGTGCAGCCACGCCGGCTGCCGCCAGCCCGCGACGGTGACCGGCACCAGCTCGCCGGCCTCGGCCAGCTCGGCGACCGCCTGGCGAGCGCCCGCGACCGGCAGCCGGAAGTAGTCGCGAAGCTCCGGTTCGGCGGCCACCCCGAGCGACCGCGCCGCCAGGGCCACGAGACCGCGGTACGCCTCGGCGTCGGTCGGTGTGGGGGCGGCCAGCACGGACGCCGGGAGCACCCGCTCGGGCAGGTCGTACCGGCGGGCGAAGGAGGTGCTCCGCTCGGCGGCGGTCACCTCGCCGGCCCAGAACAGGTACTCCAGCGCCTGCTTGACCGCCGACCAGTTCCACCCCCAGTTGCCGGTCTGCCGGGGCGCGTCGTGCTCGATCTCGGCGGCGGTCAACGGGCCCCGGGCGGCCACCTCGTCGCGTACCCAGGCCACCAGGTCCGGCTGCTCCTGGGCGATGCGCCGCATGCCACCCCAGGCCTCGCTGTGTGCCCGGGCCATCCGCCAACGCAGCAGCGGATGCAACCCGACCGGCACGAGGGACGCCTCGTGGCCCCAGTACTCGAACAGGTCGCGCGGGCGGCGGTAGGCGGCCTGGTCGAGCAGGGTCGTCGGGTACGGGCCGAGTCGGCTGTAGAGCGGCAGGTAGTGCGCCCGTTGCAGCACGTTTACCGAGTCCATCTGGATCAGGGCGACCCGGTCGAGGACACGGCGCAGGTGCCGGCGGGTGGGCACGCCGGTCGGCGGCGGGTCGGCGAAGCCCTGGGCGGCGAGCGCCACCCGCCGGGCCTGGGCGAGCGAGAGTGATTCCGGTGCGGCCATCGTCGGCGACGATAAATCATCGGTACGACGCCGGTGCGGGAAGCTGGACTCCGACCGTCATCGGGGCATAGAACGGTGCAATGCTGACCATCCGCCGGGAGGAGCCGGACGACGCCGAGGCGATCGCCCGGGTGCACGTGCACGGCTGGCAGTCGGGTTACGCCGGTGTGATGCCGGACGAGGTGCTGAGGCGGCTCAACGTGTCGGCCTGGGCGCAGCGCCGCCGCGCTGTGGGCACCGCCGACCCGGAGCACCCGTTCACGACCCTGCTCGGCGAGGTGGACGGGCTCGCCGTCGGCTTCACGACGTTCGGGCCGTACCGCCGCAACCAGGACCGGGACGACCTGGACCCGAGCGTGGGCGAGCTGCTGGCGCTCTACGTCGAGCCGGCGTTCTGGGGCGACGGGACGGCCACCGCGCTGCTCGCGGCCGCCCGCGCCGGGCTCAGTGAGCGGGGCTGGACCGGCTACCGGCTGTGGGTGCTGGCCGACAACGGGCGGGCCCGCCGGTTCTACGAACGGGCCGGCCTGTCACCGGACGGTGAGCGGTCGACCTACCAGGTGCCGCTCGCCGGCGGGCGCGGGCCGGTCGGGCTCGTCGAGCTGCGGTACGCCGGACGCCTCGACGAGTGACCCGCCCGGCGTCAGCCACCGGCGGACCGGCAGGAAGGCCAACAGGGCCAGGCTGATCCAGACGTACGCGTTGCTGCCCAGGAAGCCGTCGACGCCGGTGAAGTCCTTCTCCCAGAACCAGACGGTCCGGCTGATCAGCAGGACGTACCCGATGATCGCGGCGGTCAGCAGGACGCGCCGACGGCGGCCGGCCGGCGCGGCCATCGCGTTGTCGACCAGCAGGATCAGCGCGGGCAGCAGCCAGACCAGGTGGTGCACCCAGGTGACCGGGCTGACCAGGCACATCACCGCGCCGGTCAGGGCCAGGCCGGTGGCCTCGTCGCCGGCCGCCACGGCCGAGCGGGACCGCCAGGCCCAGAGCGCCAGGGTGCCGAGCACCAGCAGCAGCCAGAGCAGGGTGCTCGGGTGCTGCGGGTCGAGGCGGGCGACCACCCCGCGCAGCGACTGGTTGGAGACGAACGCCAGCTCACCGACCCGCCCGGTGTTCCACAGCGCCTCGGTCCAGAACTCCCGGGAGGCGTCCGGGAAGAGCGCACCGGCCAGCACGGACACTCCGGCGGCCGCGCCGCTGGCGGTGAGCGCCGCCCGCCACCGCCCGGTGACGAGCAGGTAGACGATGAAGATGCCCGGGGTCAGCTTGATCGCGGTGGCCAGGCCGATGCCCACGCCGGCCCAGCGGTTGCCGGCCGGCAGCAGCCACAGCAGGTCCACCGCGACCAGGAAGAGCAGCAGGGTGTTGACCTGACCGAAGTTGATCGTCTCGCGCATCGGCTCGAACGCGGCGGCGAGGCAGAGGGCGACGGCGAGAGCGAACCAGCGGGTCCACCCGGCCCGCCGGGCGATCGGGTCGACGAACCACCAGATCAGCACCGTGGTGGTGGCCACGCTGGCGAGCACGCTCACCACGATCGCGGCCGTCCACGGCAGGTACGCCATCGGGAGCATGACCAGCGCGGCGAACGGCGGGTAGGTGAAGCCGTACTGGGTGCCGGGCTTGAGGTAGTCGTAGATCTCGCCGCCGTCGTGCACCCACCACGTCAACGCGCCGTAGTAGACCTTCAGGTCGAAGAAGCCGTGCCGTACGGCGGCGACGGCGAGGAACGCGGCGACCGCCGCGGCGAGCACCATCACCCCGACGACCTGCGCGGTCGTCCTGCTGGCACCCTGCGCCACCGTCGCCTCCCTGGCCCTTGCGTAGGCTTCCGTCCCATGGCTCTCGGGTACGTCCGCCCGGCGCGTCCCGAGGACGCCGGCGAGATCGCACGCATCCAGCTCGCGACCTGGCGGGTCGCGTACCGCCGGATCCTGCCTCGGCATGTGCTCGACAACCTGGACGAGGCGTTCCTCGCCCGGCGGTGGAGCGCCGCGGTGCTGGAGCCGCCCTCGGGCGCGCACCGGGTGCTGGTCGCCGTCGAACAGGCCGAGCAATCGTATCTGGTGGGGTTCGCCGCCTCCGGTCCGGCCGACGGCGAGGCGCTCGCGCCGGGTGAGCCGGCCGACGCGCTCGGCCCGGACGTGGCGGCGGTGACCGACCTGCTGGTCGAGCCGCGCTGGGGTCGGCGCGGGCACGGCAGCCGGCTGCTCGCCGCGACCGTCGACCTGTGGCGCGAGGACGGGATGAGTCGGGCGGTGGCCTGGGCGTTCGACGGCGACGAGGCGACCCGGAAGTTCCTCACCAGCACCGGTTGGGAGCCCGACCGCGCGGCTCGGGCGCTGGACGTCGACGACATGCTGGTGCCTCAGGTGCGCCTGCACGTGGCCGTACCGGCCGAGAAGAGCGAGTGAACCGGTGCGGCGGCCCTGAGCCGCCGCACCGGCACGGTCAGCCCTTGTCCGAACCGTCGTTGGCGTCGCGGACGAAGTAGCGCTGGAACACCACGAAGATGATCGCCACCGGGATGGTGGCGAGCAGCGCCGCGCCCAGCTTCAGCGGGTACTGCGTGCCGCTGCCCAGTGAGCCGCTGACCAGGTCGGCGAGGCCGCGCGGCAGGGTGAACAGGTCCGGGTCCTGCACCGACACGAGGCTGTGCGGGAACTCGTTCCAGGAGCCCTGGAACGACAGGATGGTCAGGGTGATCAGCGCCGGTTTCGCCATCGGCAGCACCACCGACCAGAAGGTGCGGAAGATGCTCGCCCCGTCGATGCGGGCGGCCTCCTCGACGCTCACCGGGATCGACTCGAAGAACTGCTTCATGATGAACACGCCCGCCGCGTCGGCCAGCAGCGGCACCACGAGGCCGGCGTAGCTGTTGTAGATGCCGAGCTGGTTGAGCACCAGGAACTTCGGGATGAGCAGGACCACGCCGGGGACGGCCATCACCGCGATGACCGCCGCGAACAGGCCGCCGCGCCCGCGGAACCGCAGCCGGGCCAGGGCGTACCCGGCGAGCGAGTCGAAGAACACCCGCCCGGCGGTGACCAGCACGGTCACCAGCAGCGAGTTGCCCAGCCAGAGCGGGAAGTTGGTGCCCGCGAAGATCCGCTCGAAGCCGGCGAGGGTGAGCGGGTCCGGGAACGGCGAGAGCGGGTTGGCCGCCGCGTCGGGCTCGGTCTTGAGCGAGCTGGCGATCTGGATGACGAACGGGTAGAGGAACACCAACCCGAAGAACACCAGCGTCGCGTACCCCAGAAGGCGGGTGGCCAGCGTGCGGGCGCCGCGCCGGTCGCCGCGCGCGGGCCCCGCCGGGCGGTCGGTGAGCACGGCCATCTCAGGACCTCTCCGGTACGCGCCGACGCCGCCAGCCGCGGCGCGGCCGGTCGGTGTCCCGCTCGGCCAGCGCGCGGCGCTGGACCAGCGTGAGCACGATGATGATCAGGAACAGCACGAAGGAGATCGCCGCCCCGGAGCCGTAGTCGAAGTCCCGGAAGGCGGTCCGGTACGACAGGTACGCCGGAGTGAGGGTGGTCTTGGCCGGGTCACCCTGACTCATGACGTACACCTGGTCGAAGACCTGCCAGGAGCCGATCAGGCCGAGGGTGAGCACCAGGAAGGTGGTGGGCCTGATCATCGGCAGGGTGACGTAGCGGAACCGCTGCCAGCGGGACGCGCCGTCGAGGGTGCTCGCCTCATCCAGCGTCACCGGGACGTTCTGGAGCCCGGCCAGGAACATCAGCATGAACGTGCCGGAGGTCGTCCAGACGACCAGCGTGATGATCGAGGTCATCGCCACACTCGGGCCGGCCAGCCAGTCCCACCAGCTCAGCCCGAACGGGCCGCCGTCGGTGAGCGCCGTCGGGGGCGTGTCGACGCCGACCGCGCCGAACAGCAGGTGCAGTACGCCCCGCGAGTCGGCGAACCACTCGGGTCCGTCGACCCCGACGACGCCGAGCAGCGCGTTCACCGCACCCGAGTTGGCGAACAGGAACAGGAACACCACGCTGATCGCGACCGAGCTGGTGACCGAGGGGAAGTAGAAGGCGCTGCGGAAGAAGCTCTTGCCCCTGAGCATCCGGTTGTTGACGACAAGCGCCAGCCCCAGCGCGAGCACGGTCTGCGCCGGCACGACGATCGCGACGTAGTAGATGGTGTTGCGGATGCTCGTCATGAAGTCACGGCGAGCCAACCCGTCCTCGGTGAACAACTGGGTGTAGTTGCGGCCGCCGACGAACGGGACGTCGCCGGTGAACGGGCTGCCCTGGCCGTTCCAGTCGGTGAGGCTGACCCAGAGCGCCATCAGGATCGGCAGCAGCAGGAACAGCCCCAGGATGACGATCACCGGTGCGACGAACAGCCAGCCGGCGACGTTCTCGTTGCCGCGGATGCCACCACGGCGGCGGCGGGCCGCACCGGGCGCGGTGGCCGCGGCGGTGAGTGTCTCGGTTGCCATCTTCCCTCCCTTCCTTTCCTCGGGCCGACGGTGCGAGGGGCCCCGCTCGTCGTCGGGGCCCCCACCGTCACCTCAGCTGCCGCCGAGCGCCGCCTTGGCGTTCTTGTCGAAGTTCTGCAGAACGGCCTTCGGGTCACCGTTGGCGAGGCCCTGCAGACCGGTGTCCAGGTCCTTGAGGACGCTGTCCATCTTCGGAGCGTTGACCGGGCCCTGGGCGTACGCGGCACCGTCGATGAAGACCTTGTCGCCCGGGGAGGCGGCGATGTACTGGTCGCGCACCGACTGCCGCGACGGCATGACACCGACCGCCTTGGCGAACGTCAACTGCTGCTCACCGGCGGTCATCGCCTCGACGAACTTGATCGCCTGGTCCTTGTACTTGCTCTTCGCCGCGATGCCCCAGCACTGGGTGAACGAGAGGGTGCCCTGACCACTCGGGCCGGCTGGCAGCGGCACCACCTTGTACTTCACGTTCGGGAAGTCGTTCTGCATGGCGCCCTTGATCCAGTTGCCCTCGATCGTCATCACGGCCTTGCCCTTGCCGAACGCCTCACCCGACCAGCCCGAGTCGAGCTGCTTCGGGTACTTCGCCAGACCGGAGGTGAGCAGGGTCTTGACGTACTCCAGGGCCGCCAGGTTCTTCGCGCTGTCGGCGGTCGGCTGCTTGCCGTCCTCGCTCATCAGCCAGCCACCGTTCTGCACCAGGAAGGCGCCGATCCGGTCCCGGGTGTCGCCAAGGGCCAGGGCGACCTGCCCCTTCGCCTTGATCTTCTGGGCGGTCGCCGTGAGCTGTTCCCAGGTGGTCGGTACGTCGGCGTCGGTCAGCCCGGCCTTCGCCCACAGGTCGGTGTTGATCTGCAGGGCCAGGGTGGAGAAGTCCTTGGGCGCGCAGTAGAGCTTGCCGTCGTAGCTGAACGTCATCCGCAGGCTCTCGTAGAAGTCGCCCTTGTCCGAGATCTTGTCGCCGTACGGCTCCAGCGCGCCGACGCTCGCGTAGTCGGCGAAGCGGGCCGCGTCGACGTAGAAGACGTCCGGCGGGGTGCCGCCGGCGAGGGCCTGGCCGAGCTGCTGGGTGAGGTCCTGCGCCGGGGTTACCGTCGCGGTGTTGCCGGAGCTGCTGGCCCATGTGGCGGCGGCGTCCTGCACGGCCTTGGTCTCGGCGTCGCCCGAGGAGCCGATGAGGATCTGGAGGCTCGCCGGGCCGCTGGACTGGGCGGCGTCGCCGGAGGAGTCGTCGAAGCCGCTGCCGCAGGCCGCGGAGCCGAGCAGTGCGACGGCGGCGAGGCCGGCGACCGCTGCCCGGGTGAGAGTTCTGGGTGCCATGGGTTTCTCCTGGTGAGGGGATGGGGTTACGCGGTGTGCCGCAGTGCCAGTGAGGGCGCGAGCAGCACGGGGGTGGGCGTCTGGTTGCCGTCGAGGACACCGGTGAGCAGGTCCACGCAGCGGGCGGCGGCCTCGCCGAGTGGTTGGCTGACGCTGGCCAGGCCGATCGCGGCGGCCACCGGCGTGTCGTCGAAGCCGATCACCGAGACCGGCGGGTCGAGGTCGCGGATCGCCTGGAGCGCGCCGAGGGCGAGCGAGTCGCTGGCGCACACCACGGCGGTCGGCGCCTCGGCGGCGAGCAGGTCACGCATGAGACGTTCCCCCTCGCTGACGCTGTCCTCGGTCTCCCGGTGCAGCCCCGCCGGGTCGACACCGGCGGCATGCAACGTGTCGTGCCAGCCGGCGCGCCGGTCGTCGCCGACACCGGAGCCGGCCGGCCAGCCGATGAACGCGATCCGCCGGTGCCCGGCGTCCAGCAGGTGGCGGGTGGCCGCGGCGGTGCCGGCCGCACCGTCCACGTCGACCCAGGGGTGGGCGTCGAGCGCGTCCCACGGACGACCGAACGTCACGAAGGGCACCTCCCGCTCGGCCAACCAGGCGGTACGTGGGTCGCCGTACTTGGTGCCGACCAGCACGAACGCGTCCAGCTCGTACGTGCCGAGCAGGTCGTCGTAGGTGGCGATCTCCCGCTCGTCGCCGGTGGCGGTGTAGAGCAGCACCCGGTAGCCGGCGGCGTCGGCGGTCTCGGTGAGGCCGTGCAGGAAGCGGTCGAGCACCGAGCCGTTGATGCCGTCGCGGGTCGGTTCGATCCGGGCGGCGATGAGTCGGGACCGGCCGGTGCGCATCTGCCGGGCGGCCTGATTGGCCCGGTAGCCGAGCGCGGTGATGGCGTCCTCGACCCGCTGGCGGGTCTCCTGCCGCACGATGTGGGGAGAGTTGAGCACGTTGGAGACCGTTTGGCGGCTCACTCGGGCGTGCCGGGCCACCGTCGCGATGGTTACCTTCTCGGGCACTTTATCCCTCTCGCCGTCTTGAACGATCCAATTCGGATAGTGCAGGATTAGATCGTTCAAGTTTCTGGAATGTTTCGCACTTTGCACCGCCGGGGGCGCGTTGTCAAGACGTCCGCCCCGCACCCTGAGGATCTGGAGCCGCACCGTGATCGAACGCCAGCTGCAACCCCTTCTGCACGAGTTGGTGGGGGTGGTGCTCGCCCCCACCAGCGCGCTGGGGGACGCGACCGGGCAGATCCGCCCGACCGGTGTCCAGGGCGTCTTCCACGCCGACGCGCGCGTGCTCTCCCGGGCCGAGCTGCGCGTGGACGACCAGGAACTGGAGGGGTTGACCCACGGCGAGGACGGCCCGCACGGCACCCGCTTCGTGGGCCTGGCCCGCTGGCTCGGCGACCCCACGCCCGACCCCACCGTGCGCGTCGACCGTTCCCGCCGGGCCACCCGCAACGGCCTCACCGAGGAGCTGCGGATCGTCTCCACCGCCACGGTCGGCGTACGGGCCACCGTCAGCGTCGACCTCGCCTGCGACCTGGCACCCATCGAGGTGGTCAAGTCCGGCGGCGTCGCCGCGCCACTGGAGGCGAAGACCGGCCAACCAGGCGTGCTCACCTGGACTGCCGAGGGGACCACCGTCACCGTCAGCGCCCCGGACGCCGACGTCCTCGCCACCGGCGAGCGGGCCACCGCACCCCGACTGACCTGGCCGATCGAGCTGCCTCCACGAGGCGAGACGGTGCTGCGCTGGCAGTTGACCGTCGCGGACCCGCGCGCCGTGGTGGTCGGCCCGGCCGGCGAACCGGAGTGGTCCCGGCCGGAGGTGACCGCCGACGACCGGCGGCTGGTCCGACTCCTCGACCGCAGCCTGGACGACCTGCGTGGCCTACGCCTGGCCGAGACCGGCGCACCCGGGGACGTCTTCCTCGGCGCCGGCGTGCCCTGGTTCCTCACCCTGTTCGGCCGGGACAGCCTCTGGGCCGCCCGGATGATGCTGCCGCTCGGCACCGATTTGGCCGCCGGCACCCTGCGCGTACTCGCCCGCCGCCAGGGCACCCACGTCGACCCGACCACCGGGCAGGCCCCCGGCAAGATCCTGCACGAGCTGCGGCGGCACGAGTTCGCGCTGCCCGACGACGGGCTGCGGCTGCCGCCGGCCTACTACGGCACCGTCGACGCCACCATGCTCTGGGTCAACCTGCTGCACGACGCGTGGCGTTGGGGCCTGCCGGCCGAGCAGGTCGAGCCGCTGCTGCCGCACCTTCAGGCCGCGCTGCGCTGGCTCGGCGAGCACGCCGACCCGGACGGCGACGGCCTGGTCGAGTACGTCGACACCACCGGCCACGGACTGTCCAACCAGGGCTGGAAGGACTCCGGCGACGCCGTACGCTTCCACGACGGTTCGCTGGCCACCGCCCCGATCGTGCTGGCCGAGGTGCAGGGGTACGCGCACGAGGCGGCGGTGAACGGCGCCGCACTCCTGGACGCCTTCGGTCGCCCGGACGGGGACCGCTGGCGCGAACACGCAGCCGGCCTGGCCCGCCGGTTCCGGGACAGCTTCTGGGTCGACGGCCCGTACGGCCCGCAGCCCGCGCTGGCCCTCGACCGGGACAAGCGCCCCGTCGACTCGTTGACCAGCAACATCGGGCACCTGCTCGGCACCGGCCTGCTCGACGCCGACGAGGAGGGACAGATCGCCCGCCTGCTCACCACGGACACGCTGGCCGGCGGTTTCGGACTACGGACGATGTCCACCGACGACACCGGCTTCAGCCCGCTGTCGTACCACTGCGGTTCGATCTGGACCCACGACACCGCGATCGTGCTCGCCGGCCTGGCCCGCGCCGGGCACTCCGAGGCCGCCCTCGGCCTGGCCGAGGGACTGCTCTCGGCGGCGGAGGCGTTCGACTACCGGATGCCGGAGCTGTACGGCGGCGACGACCGGACCCTGCTACGCCGCCCGGTGCCATATCCGGCGGCCTGCCGTCCGCAGGCATGGGCCGCGGCCAGTGCGGTCCTGCTCCTTCAGGCCGCGACGGGCCTCTACCCGGACGTGCCGGGCGGCACGGTCCGGCTGACCCCGCTGGCCGGCCCCGAACTCGGCGCGCTGCACGTGGACAACCTCCGGGTAGCCGGCACACCGGTGAGTGTCACCGTCAACCAAACCGGAAACGCCCAGGTGAAGGGCCTCCCCACCCCTCTAACCCCAACCGTCCCCACCCAACGCAACCCCAAAACCCCCCTCCCGAGATAACCCCACCCTCGCCCCCGCCCCCGCCCCCGCCGATCTTGCACTTTCTGCTGTCGATATGCACGGGACGCATGCTTATGTCCCCACCGAAAGTGCAAGATCGGCGGGTCGGGGGGTGGGGTGGGGGTTAGGGGAGGAGGGGGTCCAGGCCGATGGTCAGGCCGGGGCGGTTGAGCACCGCGCGGACGGCCAGCAGCACTCCGGGCATGAAGGACGCCCGGTCGTACGAGTCGTGCCGGATCGTCAACGTCTCACCGGTGCTGCCGAAGAGCACCTCCTGGTGGGCGACGAGGCCGGTGGCGCGTACGGCGTGGACGCGTACCCCGTCGATGTCGGCGCCCCGCGCGCCCGGCACCTCGTCCTTCGTCGCGTCCGGCACCGGGCCGAGGCCGGCCTCGGCGCGAGCCTGGGCGATCTGCCGGGCGGTGTGCGTGGCGGTGCCGCTCGGGGCGTCCAGCTTGCGTGGGTGGTGCTGCTCGATGATCTCGACGGACTCGAAGTGCCGGGCCGCCCGCGCGGCGAACTGCATCATCAGCACCGCGCCGATGCCGAAGTTCGGGGCGATGACCACGCCCACCTCCGGCTTGTCGGCCAGCCAGCCGCGCACCTGCTCCAGCCGCTGCTCGGTGAAGCCGGTGGTGCCCACGACCGCGTTGATGCCCTGGCCGATGGCCCACTCGAGGTTGTCCATGACCACGTCCGGCGTGGTGAAGTCGACGACCACCTGAGCGGCGGACGCGGCGTCGAGGCCGTCGCCCTGGTCGACCGCGGCGGCCAGTTCGAGATCGTCAGCCGCGTCGACGGCCTTGCAGACCTCGACGCCCATCCGACCACGGGCACCGAAAACGCCGACCCGGGTCTTCCCCTGCTCGTCAGTCACGGGGCACAACCTATCCCAATCGAGACGTGCCCTTCCGGCCGGTACAGATCCCGACGGGTCAGCCGGAGAAGTCGCCCTCGCCGAACGGGCCGACCACGGCCAGCGACATCGGCCGGCTCAGCAGCTCGGCGGCGAGGCTGTTCACGTCCGCGACGCTGACCTCGTCGACCCGGCGGAGCAGCTCGTCCACCGGCATCAGGTCGCCGTAGAGCAGCTCCCCCTTGGCCAGTCGGCTCATCCGTGAACCGGTGTCCTCGAGGCCGAGCACGAACGAGCCCTTGCTCATGCCCTTGCCCCGGGCCACCTCGGCCTCGGTCAACCCGTCGGCGGCCACCCGGGCCAGCTCGGCGCGGGTCAGGGCCAGCACCTCGTCCACCTTGCCCGGGGCGCAGCCGGCGTAGACGGCGAACAGGCCGCTGTCGGCGTACTGGCTGGCGTAGGAGTAGACCGAGTACGCCAGGCCGCGCTGCTCGCGGATCTCCTGGAAGAGGCGGCTCGACATGCCGCCGCCGAGCACGTTGTTGAGCACACCGAGGGCGAAGCGCCGGTCGTCGGTGCGGTCGATGCCGGGGCAGCCCAGCAGGACGTGCGCCTGCTCGGTCTCCTTCGGCTCCACCAGGGTGGTGGCCGGCTTGGTGCGTACCGCCGGGGTGGACGCGCGGTGTGCGGCCGGCGCGGCCGGGTCGCTGTCCAACGGCGTGCCGCGCACGGCCTGGCGGACCAGCTTGATCACCGCAGCGTGGTCGAGGTTGCCGGCGGCGGCGATGACGATCTGCGGCGCCGTGTAGCGACCCCGGTAGAAGGCCTGGATCTGCCGGCGGGTCATCGGCGTGACGGTCTCCTCGGTGCCGGAGATCAGTCGGCCCAGCGGGTGGTCGCCGTATACCGCGCGGGCGAAGAGGTCGTGTACCTCGTCACCGGGCTCGTCGTCGTGCATGGCGATCTCCTCCAGGATCACGCCACGCTCGGTCTCCACGTCGGCCGGCTCCAACAGGGAGTCGGCGACCAGGTCGCACATCACGTCGATCGCCAGCGGCAGGTCCTCGTCCAGCACCCGGGCGTAGTAGCAGGTGTATTCCTTCGTGGTGAAGGCGTTCGTCTCGCCACCGACCGCCTCGATCTGCGAGGAGATCTCCAGCGCGGTCCGCTTGTGGGTGCCCTTGAAGAGCAGGTGCTCCAGGAAGTGCGCGGCGCCGGCCTGCGGACGGGTCTCGTCCCGCGAGCCCACCGCCACCCAGATGCCGAAGGAGACGCTGCGCATCGTCGGGATCGCCTCGGTGAGCACGCGTAGGCCGCTGGGCAGCACGGTACGTCGTACCGTGCCGCCCAGCGGGTCGTCGCTCAGCGTCCGGGTGACCGCGCGGGCGGTGCCGCCGGAGCGGACCGCCGCGGTGTCCCGAGACGGTGCCACCCCCCGTCGATCCGGTGGAAACGGCGCACTGAAGGCCCGACTCACGTGGTGCTCCCGGTTCGACGAGGGGTGGGTGTTACAGGTGCTGGTGGTCAGCTGTGCCGGGTCCGGCGACGCGGGCGCTCGCCGCCCTCGCCACCACCCTCGCCGCCGCCGTTGCCGCCCTCGCCGCCGCGCTCCGGGCCACGCCCGCCGCGGTCACCGCCACGCTCGCGGTCACCCCGGTCACGCGGACCCCGGTCGCCCCGGTCCCGGCCGGACGGACGGTCGCCACCGGCGGCCTCACCGGCGGCCGGCGCCTCGGCGCCCTCCGGACGGACCTTGTCCAGGTAGATCTTGCCGCGGGCGTCGATGTCCGCGATCTCGACCTCGACCCGGTCGCCCACGTTGAGGAAGTCCTCGACGCGCTCGACCCGCTTGCCGTCGCCCACCTTGGAGATGTGCAGCAGGCCGTCACGACCCGGCAGCAGCGAGATGAACGCACCGAACGCGGCGGTCTTGACCACCGTGCCGAGGAACCGCTCGCCCTGCTTCGGCAGCGTCGGGTTGGCGATCCCGTTGATCCGGTCGACGGCCGCCTGGGCCGACGGCCCGTTGGTGGCGCCGACGTAGATCGTGCCGTCGTCCTCGATGGAGATCTCGGCGCCGGTCTCGTCCTGGATCGCGTTGATGGTCTGACCCTTCGGGCCGATCACCATGCCGATCTTGTCCACCGGGATCTTGACGGTGGTGACCCGCGGCGCGTAGTCGGACATCTCGGCCGGAGCCTCGATGGCCGCCTTCATGACGCCGAGGATGACCTGCCGGGCCTCGTTGGCCTGCTGCAACGCGGCGGCCAGCACGTCCGACGGGATGCCGTTGAGCTTGGTGTCGAGCTGCAGCGCGGTGACGAACTCCGGCGTACCGGCGACCTTGAAGTCCATGTCACCGAACGCGTCCTCGGCACCGAGGATGTCGGTCAGCGTCACGTACTGGGTCTTGCCGTCCACCTCGTCGGAGATGAGCCCCATGGCGATGCCGGCGACCGGCGCCTTCAGCGGCACACCGGCCGAGAGCAGGCCCAGCGTCGAGGCGCAGACCGAACCCATCGAGGTGGAGCCGTTCGAGCCCAGCGCCTCGGAGACCTGCCGGATGGCGTACGGGAACTCCTCGCGCGACGGCAGCACCGGGATCAGCGCACGCTCGGCGAGCGCACCGTGGCCGATCTCGCGCCGCTTCGGCGAGCCGACCCGGCCGGTCTCACCGGTCGAGTACGGCGGGAAGTTGTAGTTGTGCATGTAGCGCTTGCGGTTCTCCGGGGACAGCGTGTCCACCATCTGCTCCATGCGGAGCATGTTCAGCGTGGTGACGCCCAGAATCTGGGTCTCACCGCGCTCGAACAGCGCCGAACCGTGCACCCGGGGCAGCACGCCGACCTCGGCGGTCAGCGCGCGGATGTCACGCGGGCCCCGGCCGTCCATGCGGACCTGCTCACGCAGCACGCGGTTGCGCACCTCGGACTTGGTCAGCGACCGGAAGGCAGCGGACAGCTCCTTCTCCCGGCCCTCGAACCGAGCGCCCAACTCCTCGGCGACCCGGGCCTTGACGCGGTCCAGGGCCTCCTCGCGGTCGGCCTTGCCGGCGATGGTGATGGCCTCGGCGACCTCGCCACGGGCCAGGTCGGCGACGGCGTCGTACACGTCGTCCTGGTAGTCCAGGAAGACCGGGAACTCGGTGACCGGCTTGGCGGCGACCTCGGCCAGCTCGGCCTGCGCGCGGCACAGCTCGCGGATGGCCGGCTTGGCGGCCTCGAGGCCGCTGGCGACGACCTCCTCGGTCGGGGCGGTGGCACCGGCCGAGATCAGCGCGACGGCGTTCGGCGTGGCCTCGGCCTCGACCATCATGATCGCGACGTCGCCGTCCTCGAGCGTGCGGCCGGCCACGACCATGTCGAAGGTGGCGCGGGCCAGCTCCTCCAGGGTCGGGAAGGCGACCCACTGTCCGTCGATGTGGGCGACGCGGGTCGCACCGATCGGGCCGGAGAACGGCAGGCCGGACAGCTTGGTCGACATCGAGGCGGCGTTGATGGCCACGACGTCGTACGGGTGCTGCGGGTCGAGCGCGAGGATGGTCTCGACGACCTGGACCTCGTTGCGCAGGCCCTTGACGAACGACGGGCGCAGCGGCCGGTCGATGAGCCGGCAGGTGAGGATCGCGTCCTCGCTGGGCCGACCCTCACGGCGGAAGAACGAGCCGGGAATGCGGCCCGCGGCGTACATCCGCTCCTCGACGTCGACGGTCAGCGGGAAGAAGTCGAACTGCTCCTTCGGGTGCTTACCGGCGGTGGTGGCGGAGAGGACCACCGTCTCGCCCAGCTGGGCGATGACGGAACCGGCGGCCTGGCGAGCCAGCCGGCCGGTGGAGAAGGTGATCTCACGGGTGCCGAAGGACCCGTTGTCGATCACGGCGGTGCGGGATTCGGTGCCGAGTTTGGTCTCGGTCATGTGCTGTCGTGCTCCTTCGCGTCGTGGGCCCGCGACGTCGGGGAGCTGCTCAGCCGGCCGGTCTTCGATCGAAGCGCCCGGGTGGCCGGCTTACTGCCGGGTTCCCGGGGGCCACTACCGGAGACCGGTACGCTGACCGGCTCCCTCTCGGGTGGTCGCGCGGCCCGTGTTTCTTTTCAGGTGGGACGCCGATCGGGGGAGCGGCCGGTCGGCCACTCCCCCGTCACGTCACCGGCGCAGGCCGAGCCGCTCGATGAGCGTCCGGTAGCGGGCAATGTCCTTCTTCTGGACGTAGTTGAGCAGCCGACGGCGACGGCCGACCAGCAGCAGCAGCCCACGGCGGCTGTGGTGGTCGTGCTTGTGCACCTTCAGGTGCTCGGTCAGCTCGGCGATCCGCTTGGTGAGGACCGCGACCTGGACCTCCGGCGAACCGGTGTCGCCCTCGGCGGTCGCGTACTCCGCACGGATGCTGGCCTTGGCTTCCTGGTCGAGCGCCATGTTCTCCCTGTTTCGATGGGTTGATCAAGTAGGTGTCCGTCGTCCCGATGAGACCGGGAACGGACCGGTACCTCGCACCCGCGGCGTCGAGCAGGCACGCGAGGCCCCACGCCGGTCACCCGACGTCCCCGCAAGACTACCAGCACCCACGGGTAACACCCGGCCAAGGGCCCGCGCGGCCCCGTCGATGATCAGCTCAACGCGCGCCGGGTGCGCTCGACGTCCTCTTCGATCTGGGCGATCAGGGGCTCGATCGAGTCGTATCGGACCTGCCCACGCAGGTGCGTCACGAAGTCCAGCGCCAACCGCTCGCCGTAGAGATCACCGGAGAAGTCCAGCGCGTACGCCTCCACCCGCCGCTCCCGCCCGGAGAAGGTCGGGTTGGTGCCGACCGACACCGCGGCCATCAGCGGCTCGGGCTGGCCGCGGCGGATCATGCGGGCCGCGTACACCCCGTCGGCGGGCACCGCCGCGTACCGGTGGCAGAGCAGGTTCGCGGTGGGGAAGCCCAGCACCCGGCCGCGCTGGTCACCACGGACCACCACGCCCTCGACCCGGTGCGCCCGACCCAGCGCTCCCGCCGCCGTCCCCACGTCGCCCGCGTCGACGCAGGAGCGGATGTACGTGGAGGAGAAGACCGTTCCGTCCTCGGCGATCAGCGGGCTGCCCTCCACCCCGAAGCCGAAGGTCTGACCCAGCCGTTCCAGCAACGCCACGTCGCCGGCCGCGCGGTGCCCGAAGCGGAAGTTGTTGCCGACCACCACCAGCGCCGCGTGCAGGTTCTCGACCAGGATGTCGTGCGCGAACTGCTCGGGGGGCAGCCGGGAGAACTCGGGAGTGAACGGCACCACGCAGAGCACGTCCACGCCGAGCGCCTCGATCAACTCGGCCTTGCGGGCCGGCTCGGTGAGGATCGCCGGGTGCGAGCCCGGGCGGACCACCTCGGCCGGGTGCGGGTCGAAGGTGACCACCACCGACTGCACGCCCAGCTCCCGGGCCCGGGACACGGCATGGCCGATGGTCGCCTGGTGCCCCTTGTGCACGCCGTCGAAGACGCCGATGGTGACGACCGAGCGCCCCCATCCTCCGGGCGCCGCGTCGTACCCCCGCCACCGCTGCATGCCAATCCTCTCCTGCTGTCCCGCGCGTCGGCGGGTCGACTGCGCCGACCGGGGGGCCGGCGGACCTGCGTCCCGCCGTCAGGCCGGGGCGAGCACGATCTCCGCGCGAGCCCGGCCGTCCCGCTCGCTGACGATAGCGATGAGGCCACCGGTCGGCCCGAAGACGGCGTACGGCCCGGCGATGCCGGCCGGGTCCAACGGGCCCCCGTGGCCGAGCACCTTCGCCTCGTCGGGGGTCGCGTCGCGGCGGGGGAAGAACCGGTCGGCCGCCGCGTCCAGCGGCAGGTTGACCACCTCCGGGGCGCGCTGTTCCAGGTCGTCGAGGGTGGCCGCCTCGGCGAGGGCGAACCCACCGACCGCGGTCCGGCGTAGCGCGGTGAGATGGCCGCCGACACCGAGGGCCAGGCCCGCGTCCCGCGCGATGGCCCGGATGTACGTGCCCGAGGAGCAGGTCACGTCGACGTCCACGTCGACCACGTCGGGCTCGCTGCGGCGGATCGCCAGCACCTCCAGCCGGGAGATGGTGACCCGCCGGGCCGGCAGCTCGACGCTCTCGCCGTCGCGTACCCGCTTGTACGCCCGCTGCCCGTCGATCTTGATGGCGCTGACCGCGCTCGGCACCTGGTCGACCTCGCCGCTCAGGGCGGTCAGCGCGGCGCGGATGGCCTCGTCGGTGACGTGACCGGCCGGGGTCGTGGCGATCACGTCGCCCTCGGCGTCGTCGGTGACGGTGGCCTGGCCGAGCCGGATGGTGCCGGTGTAGCTCTTGCCCGCGCCGATCACGTAGGTCAGCAGGCGGGTCGCGCGGCCGACGCCGATCACCAGCACGCCGGTGGCCATCGGGTCGAGGGTGCCGCCGTGCCCGACGCGCCGGGTCCTGGCCAGTCGGCGGATTCGCGCCACCACGTCGTGCGACGTCATGCCGCCGGGCTTGTCGACGACGATCAGACCATCGGTGCTCACGTCGCCCAAGCCTGCCAGACGCGGGCGTCGGTCATCGGACGGCCCCGACCACCGCCCAGCCGCCGCTGCGCACCCGCAGCAGCAGTGCGACAAGTCGAACCACCACGAACAGGGTGAGCCCCGCCCAGATACCCCCGAGCCCCAGGTCGAGCACGTACGCCAGCCAGATGGCGGGCAGGAAACCGCCGAGCGCCGCCACGATGGTGAGGTTGCGCAGGTAGCGGACGTCGCCGGCCCCGATCAACACGCCGTCGAGCGCGAACACCACCCCGGCCAGCGGCAGCATGGCGACGAACCACGGCCAGGCGATCACGGCCTGCTCGCGTACCTGTGTGTCGGAACTGAACCAGGACGGCACGACGCCCGCGCCGGCGGCGATAACCACGGCGAAGGAGATGCCGCAGACGCCCCCGAGCAGTCCGATCCGCCGGGCCAGCGCCCGCGCGCCCGCCGCGTCACCGGACCCGAGCGCGGCGCCGACCAGGGACTGCGCGGCGATGGCGAGGGCGTCGAGCACCAGCGCGGTGAAGAACCACAGTTGCAGGGCGATCTGGTGGGCGCCGACGGCGGCAGCGCCGAAACGGGCGGCGACCGCCGTCGCGGAGAGGAAGCTGGCCTGGAACGCCAGGCCCCGGATCAGCAGGTCCCGGCTGAGCACGAGCTGGTCGCCGATCAGGCGCGGCCGGGGTCGCAGCGACACCCGCTCGGCGACGAGCGCCCCGGCGAAGAGCACTCCGGAGAGGGTCTGCGCGACCGCGTTGGCGACCGCCGAGCCGATCAGGCCGAGGCCGGCGGGATAGACCAGCAGCGGGCAGAGCAGCGCGGAGACCAGGTTGGGGCCGAGCACGAAGTACAACGGGCGGCGGGTGTCCTGCACGCCGCGCAGCCAGCCGTTACCGGCCGCGGCGAGCAGCAGGCCGGGAGCGCCGAGCGCCGCGATGCGCAGCCACTGAGCGGCGGCGCCGGCCACGTCGCCACCACCTCCGGCGAGGGTACGCGCCAACGCGCCCCCGCCGAGCTGCATGCCGATCGCGACCAGCAGCCCGACGCCGAGCGCCAGCCAGGACGACTGCACTCCCTCGGCCACCGCCGCCGCCCGGTCGCCAGCGCCGAAGCGACGGGCCGAGCGCCCCGTGGTGCCGTACGCGACGACTGTCCCGAGCCAGGCGGTGAGCGTCATCACCGTGCCGCCGACGGCGAGCGCGGCGAGGGGCACCCGACCGAGGTGCCCGACGACGGCGGTGTCGACGAGCACGTAGAGCGGCTCGGCGGCGAGCACCACGAGCGCCGGGAGGGCGAGACTCGCGATCCGGCGTGGTGAGGCGGATCGGTCGACGGTGGGGGTCTGGCTCATCGCCGCCGATCGTGGCACGAGCGCAGTAAGGACCGCAACCCTGCGGAACGCTTACCCCCAAGCGCCGAACCAGCAGCAGCGCCCAATCTCGTCGATCTTGCACTTTCTGTTGGCGAAATGCGACTTTGCGCTGGCTTTGGCACCACAGCAAGTGCAAGATCGGCAGACCGGGTGGGGTGTGGGGTGTTTTGGTTTGCTTGGGCCGGGGGGAGGGGGAGAGAGGGGGCGGTTACTGGCGGGTGTCCATTGACGTCTGCAGTGCGCGGCGGGCCTGCTCGCGGGCGTCGTCGGTGGTCTCGGGCTTGGGCTTGTTCGGCATGGTGGCGCTCCTTCCAGGGTGCGAGCCACCGGCGCGCGGCGGCCCTCACGGGCGGTCGTGCTGAGCGCCCCACGACGGTCCGGGGTTACCGGAGCAGCCGATCGGGCAGCTGGAGCCCGGGTCGGTCCGACCCTGGAGGGAGGCAGCGCGAGGTGTGGCACCACCGCCCACGACCTGCACCACAACGCGGTGCGGGCCGTCTCCCAAGTTATCGTTCAGGTCCATATGCTGCCCACGGTTCCCGCCATGTGGACGCTTCGCAGCCCGCTTCAACGGGCCAGGAAGTGCCAGCCCAGCCACCACCAGAAACCGAACAGACCGATCCTGCCCACCGGTACCGGCCCGACCTCGTAGCGCATGACGTACGCGCACACGTCGCCCAGCGTGGGAACCCGGGAGTCCTCCCGCCGGGCCAGCCACTCGACCAGGACGAAGAGGGCCAGCGCGGTCAGGAAACCGCCGATCGCAAGGGCCCGCATCATCGCCGCACCAACCCCCAGAATGCGGCCAACCAGGCGAACCAGGCCGCCGAGCGGGTCAGATGATCTTCCAACAGAGGGTCGGCGAGCCGCGAGAAGGTAGGAAAGTCGTCGCCCACCGCCAGCACGAACGTCGCGCCCTCGAAGACCCCGAAGATCACCACCGGGAGAGCCCACCAGGCCGCCTGAGCGCCCAGCCGGGGCGGCGCCGGACGCCGGGGCACCCGGTTGCTCAGACCGAGCCAGATCAACACCCCGCCGGTGCCGAGCGTGTAGAGATTCGCCTCGGTGGAGAACGACGCGAACCGACCGCCGACGAGGGACAGGCAGAGGAGAACCGGAACGGAGACGGCGGGCCGGTCCCAGGCTCGGGGGGCCTCCACGGTGAGGTCGTGCGGCTGCTCCATCCCGCAATTCTTCCCGGTCTCACGCAGCGTGGGAAGACCAACACTCCCCGGAGCTGACCCTGAACTTGCCGCCCCACGGGCAGCCCCGATCGACACCGCCACCCGAGCGGGACGGGCCGCGCACGGTCAGGCGACGCCAGCGATCAGCGCCGCGCCCAGCTCGCCGCGGATCGCGTCCACGACCTGCTCGGCGCTCCCCCGGCCGGTGAACCCGGCCGCGAACGTGTGGCCACCGCCACCCAACGCGACCGCCACACGGCTGACGTTCACCGCGCCCTTGCTGCGCATCGACACCGCCCACTCATCGGGTGCGGTCTGCTTCAACACGCAGCTCACGTCCGCCTCGGCGGTGCACCGCACCGAGTCGATGAGCGCCTCCAACACGTACGGCCGCTGGTCGTGGCGGGCCAGGTCGTCGAGAGTGGCGAAGGTCCAGACCAGCCCTCGACCGGCCGCGGCGGCCGGCTCCAGACGGGCGCGGCCGAGCACCTCTCCGAAGAGGCGGACCGCGCCGAAGGGCCTGGTGTCGAAGACCCGCCGGGAGATGTCACCGGGCGAGATGCCGGTGGCGAGCAGCCGGGCCGCCAACTGGTGTACGGCCGGAGTGGTCGCCTCGAATCGGAACGAGCCGGTGTCCGTGGTCAGCGCCACGTACAGGCACTCGGCGATGGCCCGATCCACAGTCACGCCCAGCCGCGCCAACAGCCGATCGGCGACCACCGACGTGGCCGCGGCCTTCGGGTCGACCAGGTTGACCGTGCCGAAGCCCGAATTCGAGGCGTGGTGGTCGAGCACCAAGGCGGCACCGGCCGTCGACAGGCGGTCGGCCAGCTCGCCGAGGCGCGACTCGCTCGCCGCGTCGAAGCAGATCACCAGATCCGGTGCCGGATCGGCGGCGGCAGCCGGGATCAGCAGCTCCGACCCGGGCAGACCTCGGAACGGTTCGGGGACCTCCGGCGGCCCGGGAAAGGTCGCCTGCAACCGGTGCACGCCGAGCTGACGCAGACCCAGACCGAAGCCGAGCATGCTGCCCAGCGCGTCACCGTCCGGGTTGACGTGACAGATCAACAACACCCGGCCGGCCGACGGAAGGGCGCGGATCAGCGCCTCGGCCGCCGCCCAGTCCGCCTCGGCCGGGCCGACGTCGACCGTCGCGGCGAGTTGGGCACCGGCGGCACCCGTCACCGCGCTGCCCCACCCCGGGGGGTGTCCGTGACGTCGGCGGCACCGTCGGCCTCATCCGTCTCGTCGGTCTCGTCGTCGACCCGGTACGGCTGCGCCTCGCCCGCGTACTCCGCCCGGGCGGCGAGCCGCTGCACCTCCGCGTCGGCGTTGCGGGCGGCGGCGAGCAGGTCGTCAATGTGCTTGACCTGGTCCTGCACGTCGTCGAGGACGAACGTCAGCGTCGGCGAGTGCCGCAGCCCGAGCGCCTTACCGACCGTGCTGCGCAGCAGCCCCTTGGCGCTCTCCAGGGCGGCTGCGGTGTCCGCCTGGGCCACCGCGTCACCCAGCACCGTGTAGAAGACCGTCGCGTCGCGCAGGTCAGCGGTGATCCGGGCGTCGGTAATGGTGATCATGCCCAGGCGCGGGTCCTTGATCTGGCTCCGCACCACCGAAGCGACCAGCTCACGCACCCGTTCCGCGTGCCGGCGTACCTTGGCCGGATCAGACATCTCGCCACCTCCACGGCGTCCCGCTCCCGGCCGGCCCGGCGACCCGCGGGCCGCCGGCCGACCGGCCAACATCTCGAACACTACCTTCGTGGCGGCACCGGTCGCCGGGCACCGCCGGCCCGTGGGTCAGTCGTCGTCCACGCCGTACAACCGGCGTCGAACCGACAGCAACTCGACCTCGGGGCGCGCGGCCACCAGGTGCTCACACGAGTCGAGCACCTCGCGGACGTGCGCCGCCTCTGCGGCGACCACGGCCACCGCTATCTCCGCTCGACCGTGCAGGTCGAGCGCACCCACCTCGGCGGCCGAGACCTCGAAGCGGCGCAGCGCCGCCACGATCGGCCGTACATATGATCTCTTGGCTTTGAGCGACCGGGAGTCGCCCGGCAGCAGCAGGTCGAAGACCGCGGTTCCGGTGAACATCGCCTGGGACGATACCGCCAACCCGCCCCGCATGATCAAGGGGTTTACGCCGGACGGCGTAAACCCCTTGATCAGCGTGTCACTGCCGGATCAGGCGCGAACCTTCTCCCGCATCTCGAAGGTCTCGATGACGTCGCCGACCTGGACGTTGTTGTAACCACCCAGGGTCAGACCGCACTCGAAGCCCTCGCGGACCTCGGTGGCGTCGTCCTTGAACCGCTTGAGCGAGGTGATCGTGAGGTTGTCCGCCACGACCGTCCCGTCCCGAAGCAGTCGAGCCTTCGCGTTGCGTCGGATGATGCCCGACCGGACGATGCAACCGGAGATGTTGCCGATCTTGGACGAGCGGAACACGTCGCGGATCTCCGCGGAGCCCAGCTCGGCCTCCTCGTACTCCGGCTTGAGCAGGCCCTTGAGCGCTGCCTCGATCTCCTCGATGGCCTGGTAGATGACCGTGTAGTACCGGATCTCCACGCCCTCGCGGTCGGCCATCTCGCGGACCTTGTTCGAGGCCCGCACGTTGAAGCCGATGATCGTGACCGGCTCGGACGACGCACTGGCGAGCATGACGTTGCTCTCCGTGATCGCACCGACGCCCCGGTCGAGGACCTTGAGCTGGACCTCCTCGGGGATGTCGAGGTTGAACAGCGCGTCCTCGAGGGCCTCCACCGAACCGGAGACATCGCCCTTGAGGATGAGGTTGAGCGAGGTCTTCTCGCCCTCCTTGAGCTGCTCCATGAGCGTCTCAAGAGTGGCCCGGCCACGGGAGTTGGCGAAGGACGCCGCCCGCCGCCGTGCCTGCCGCTGCTCGGCGATCTGCCGCACCGTACGGTCGTCCGCCGCGGCGAGGAACGTGTCACCCGCACCGGGCGGCGCGGTCAGACCCAGAACCATGACCGGACGCGCCGGACCAGCCTCGGAGAGCTGGTTGCCGTTCTCGTCGAGCATGGCCCGGACCCGGCCGTGCGCCCCACCGGCGACGATCGAGTCGCCCGCCCGCAGGGTGCCCTTCTGCACCAGCACCGTCGCCACCGCACCGCGGCCCTTGTCCAGGTGCGCCTCGATGGCCACACCCTGCGCCGGCCCGTCGATCGGAGCGGTCAGCTCCAGCGACGCGTCGGCGGTCAGCAGGACGGCCTCGAGCAGTTCCTCGATGCCGATGCCCGGCTTGGCGGCCACGTTGACGAACATGGTGTCGCCGCCGTACTCCTCGGCGACCAGTCCGTACTCGGTCAGCTGCTGGCGGACCTTGTCCGGGTTGGCGTCCGGCTTGTCGACCTTGTTGACCGCGACCACGATCGGCACGTCGGCCGCCTTGGCGTGGTTCAACGCCTCGATGGTCTGCGGCATCACGCCGTCGTCGGCCGCGACGACCAGGATCACGATGTCCGTGACCTGGGCACCACGGGCACGCATGGCGGTGAACGCCTCGTGACCCGGGGTGTCGATGAACGTGACCGCCCGGTCCTCGCCCTCGTGCGGGACGTGGACCTGGTAGGCACCGATGTGCTGGGTGATGCCACCCGCCTCGCCGGCCACGACGTTCGCCTTGCGGATGGCGTCGAGCAGCTTGGTCTTACCGTGGTCGACGTGACCCATGACGGTCACCACCGGCGCACGGCTGACCAGACGCTCCTCGGCCACCTCCGCGTCGAGGTCGATGTTGAACTGCGCGAGCAGCTCGCGGTCCTCGTCCTCCGGGCTGACGATCTGGATGTCGAAGCCCAGGTGCTCACCCAGCAGGTGCAGGGTGTCGTCAGAACAGGACTGGGTCGCGGTGACCATCTCGCCCAGGTTGAACATCTCCTGGACCAGCGAACCCGGGTTGGCGTTGATCTTGTCGGCGAAGTCCGACAGCGAGGCGCCACGGGAGAGCCGGACGACCTGACCCTGACCCCGGGGAGCACCCGAGCTCATGGTCGGAGCCGACAGGTTGTCGAACTCCTGTCTGCGCTGCTTCTTGGACTTGCGACCGCGCGTCGGACGACCACCCGGACGCCCGAAGGCACCCGCGGCGCCGCCGCCACGGCCACGACCGCCCGCACCCGGACGACCGCCGCCACCGGCCGGACCACCCGGACGGAAACCGCCACCGGGAGCACCGCCACCGCCGCCGGGACCGCCACGGTAGCCACCGCCACCGCCGGCACCCGCGCCGCCACCGGGGCCGCCGCGGTAACCACCGCCGCCGCCACCGCCACCGCCGGGACCGCCACGGAACCCGCCGCCACCGCCACCGGGACGGCCCGCGCCGCCACCGGGGCGACCCGCGCCACCGGGGCCGGGACGACCGGCGGCCGGACGCTGACTCGGCATGGACGCCGGGCTGGGCCGCGGCGGCATGGAGTTCGGGCTCGGCCGCGGCGGCATACCCGCCGGGCTGTTCGGCCGGGGGCCACCCGCACCGGCGGCCGGCGGCCGCTGCTGCTGCTGGCCGCCCTGGATGCCGAACGGGTTGTTGCCGGCACCGCGCGCCGGCGGACGACCGCCGGGGCGGGCACCCGGACCGGGAGCCGGCGTGTTCGGACGAGCTGCCGGTGAACCGGGACGGGGCGGCATCGCCGCGGGACCCGGCCGAGGACCGGGCCGGTTGCCGTCGGCCGGAGGCTCCCGGCGGACGGGGTTGTCACGCTGCTGCTGGCGGGCGGCCTGCGCGGCCTTGACCGCGGCCTCCTGCTCAGCCTTCAGCGCGGCGGCACGCGCCTCCGCGGCCGCCACCTCGATGTCGTGGGCACTCGCCGGCTTGGCGACCGGGGCCGCCGACTGCGGCGCACCGGGCACCGGACCCTTGGGCTTCGGACCGGGTACCGGCGCGGCCGGCCGCCGAGGCGGCATCGGCTTGGCCGAGACCCGGGGCGCGCCCGGGGTCGGAGACGGCGTCGGGGTCGGCGTCGAAGCCGGCGTCGGCGCGGGCGCCGACGGGGCTGCCGGCGCCGAAGCACCGGCGGACGCGACGAATGCGTTCCTCAGCCGTCGGGCGACGGGCGCCTCGACCGTGCTGGACGCGGACTTGACGAACTCGCCCATCTCCTTGAGCTTGGCGAGAACGGTCTTACTCTCGACCCCGAGCTCTTTTGCAAGCTCGTGTACGCGGGCCTTGCCTGCCACTGCACTCCTCACTCCGAGGTCGTGCGGGCAGCACCCGCAGCGACCTCACTCGTGCACTTGAAGCCTGGTCATTTCAGGGACTTCATCGTGTGCTCATGTCGGTCGTCCTACCCTGCTAGCGACCCTCGCCCGGTCGGGCTGACCGGACGTAGTGGTTGGCGCATCGACGTGCTCTGCCAGCACACCGTGGTCGAGGACCTCGGTGATGCGCAGCGCTCGCCCGAAGGCGCGGCGCCGCACCGCCAGCGCGAAGCAGGCCGGATCCGGGTGCATGTTCGCTCCCCGACCCGGCAGCCTGCGGCGCGGATCAGGCCGGAGGCTGTGACCAGCCTCGTTTCCGATCGCGACGACCCGCAGCAATTCGCTGGCCGGCGCACGTTGCCGACAACCCACACAGGTGCGCTCCGGCTGAGTGCGTCGTACCACTGGAAGAAGTCTACCCCTAGCTGCCCGAGATCGCGCCGCCCGGCTCCCGTACCTGATCCACGGCCCCGCGCGCGGCCGGAGCTGTCTGCTCCGCATCGGACCGAATATCGATCCGCCAACCGGTCAAGCGGGCAGCAAGGCGGGCATTCTGCCCCTCACGGCCGATGGCGAGCGAAAGCTGGAAGTCCGGAACGGTCACCCGGGCAGCCCGTCCGGCCAGGTCCACGACCTCGACCCGCAGCGCCCTGGCCGGGGACAACGCGTTCCCGACGAAGGTGGCGGGGTCGTCCGACCAGTCGATGATGTCGATCTTCTCACCGTGTAGCTCGCTCATCACGGCACGCACCCGCTGACCCATCGGGCCGATACAGGCGCCCTTGGCGTTCACACCGGGCGTGGTGGAACGGACGGCGATCTTCGTACGGTGACCTGCCTCACGGGCGATCGCGCCGATCTCGACGGTGCCGTCGGCGATCTCCGGGACCTCCAGCGCGAACAGCTTCTTGACCAGCGCCGGGTGCGACCGGGACAGGGTGATCTGCGGCCCGCGCATGCCCTTGGCCACGTGCACCACGACGCAGCGGACCCGCTCGCCGTGCGCGTACCGCTCGCCGGGCACCTGCTCGGACTGCGGCAGCACACCCTCGAGCTTGCCCAGGTCGACGCTGACGATGCCCTTCTCGATACGGGTCTCGTGCGCCTGCACCACGCCGGTGACCAGGTCACCCTCGCGGCCCACGTACTCGCCGAAGTGCACCTCGTCGGTGGCCTCCCGCAGGCGCTGGAGGATCACCTGCTTGGCGGTCATGGCGGCGATCCGACCGAAGTCGTGCGGGGTGTCGTCCCACTCCCGCACCAGCGAGCCGTCGTCGTCCATCTCCTGCGCGTACACAAGGGCCGCGCCGGACTTACGGTCGATCTCCACCCGGGCGTGCGGCTCTGCGCCGTCGGTGTGCCGGTAGGCGGTCAGCAACGCGGTCTCGATCGCCGCGAGGATCGTGTCGAACGGGATCTCCCGCTCGCGCTCGAGTGCGCGCAGCGCCGCGAGGTCGATGTTCACCTCTCCTCGTCCTCCACATCATCATCGTCGTCGATATCGTCTGCATCGTCGTACTCGTCGGTCTCGTCCGCGTCGTCGAGCTCGTCCGGCTCGCCCAGCTCGGCGAGGCGGGTGAACTCGACCTGTACCCGTCCCGGGCCCAGCTGGTCGTACGCCCACCGGGCCTCGCCGCCGTCGGTCTCCAGCCGCACGCCCTCGTCGTCGGCCCCGACCACCCGGCCGGTCAGCTGGCGGTCCCCGGAGGGCTGCTCGCCGCGCTGGCCGCGCAGCGCGGCCGCGCCCCGGACGGTGACCTTGACCAGTCGGCCCACGTTGCGCCGCCAGTGCCGGGGCAGGGTGAGCGGCCGGTCCACGCCGGGCGAGCTGACCTCGAGCTGGTATTCCCCGGCCACGATGTCGCCGTCGGCCTCCTCGGCCGCGTCCAGCGCCTTGGAGACCGCGCGGGAGACGTCCGCGACGGCGTCCAGGTCGATCCCACCGTCCGCGTCCACGAGCACCCGCACCACGTGTCGGCGACCCGCCCGGGAGACCGACAGGTCCTCCAGGTCGTAGCCCACGCCGTTGACCACCGGCTCGATCACGGCCCGCAACCGGGTACGCCGGGCCGCGAGATCACCGCCGCCACGTGGACCGCGGGGGCCAGCCTCGTCGCGGGGTCGACCCGTCGACCTGGTGGCACGGCCACGCTGCGTCATCTGCGCACCCTTTCCCTGGTCGATGAGGGACGGTTGTCCCGCCATGCCGGCACGCCACCGGAGCGGACGCGCCGGTGGCTGCGCAGAGCGTAACGCGCCTGCCGGGCGGTGGACCGGGCGGCGCACCGACGCCCGTGGCCCCCACACCGGCCCCGATGGTGTTGACTTGCCCGGTGGGGATCGGCAGAAGGACATCGGGCGACCAAGTATCCGGACATTCTCGGCGAAAGATCCTGCGCGCCGGAATGCTCCTGGCGCTCGGCGGCGCGGCAGCGCCGCTGACAGGCTGTGATCTTTTCGACCGTGAGGACGAGCCGGAGCCGCCGCCGGACCCGCTGCGGCCGATGGTGGACGAGTCGCTGGGCCTCGCCGCGGCGTACCGGGCGAGCGCCCTGGCCCACCCGGACCTGGCCGACCGACTCAATCCCATCGCCGACACGCACACCGCGCACGCCACCGAGCTCGCCCGGATCGTCGGCGTCACCCTCGGATCCGCACCCGCCGTCGACCCGAGCGCCACCGCGCCGAGCGCGCCCGCCGCCGCGCTCGCCGCGCTGCGGGCGCGGGAGAAGGCCGCCCAGCAGTCCGCCACCGCCGCCTGTGCGGCGGCGCCCGCCGAGCGGGCAGCGCTGCTCGGGTCGATCGCCGCGGCGCGGGCCACCCACCAGGAGGCACTGAAGTGAGGCAGTCCACCGCCGAGGAGGCTCTCGCCGCCGCCCTCTCCGCCGAGTACGCGGCCATCTACGCCTACGGGCGGATCGGCGTCCGACTCACCGGCGCCGCACGTGACGCCGCCCTCCAGGCCGAGGCCGCCCATCGACGCCGGCGCGACGCGCTGGTGGTTCAGCTGAGCACGTCGGGGGGCACCGTGCCACCGGGTCGGGCCGGGTACGCGCTGCCGTTCCCCGTCACCGACCGGGCGAGCGCGTTACGGCTGGCGGTCGAGGTGGAGGAGCGCACCGCGGCGCACTGGCGGGCCGCGTTGGCGTCCACCACCGGTGCCGACCGTGACCGGGCGCTGGCGGCGCTCGTCGAGTACGCCGTGCGGGCCACCCGGTGGCGCAGGACCGCCGGGGTGACCCCACCGACCGTCGCTTTTCCCGGTCGCCCGACCTGAACCGATCCGCCCCGGTTGCGGAGCCCATACCAGGTATGCATACTCCGTTGCCATGTCCATCCGTCACGGGCTGCTCGCCCTCCTCGAACGCGGCCAGATGTACGGCTACCAGCTGCGCGCCGCATTCGAGGAGTCGACCGGCTCGACCTGGCCGCTGAACATCGGGCAGGTCTACACCACGCTGGCCCGGCTGGAACGGGACGGTCTGGTGCGCCCGTTGCCGGAGAGCGAGGCCGGGCAGCGCCCGTACGAGATCACCGACGCCGGCCGGGCGGACCTCGCGCTGTGGTTCGCCACGCCGATCAGCCGCACCGACCGCCCGCGTGACGAGCTGGCGATCAAACTGGCCCTGGCGTTGACCACCCCCGGCGTGGACGTCCGCTCGGTGGTGCAGGGCCAGCGCAGCGCGACGATGCGCGCGTTGCAGGAGTTGACCCGGTTGAAGTACGGCAGCAACCGACCGGAGGACCTGCCGTGGCGGCTGGTCCTGGACTCGATGGTGTTCCAGGCCGAGGCCGAGGTGCGTTGGCTGGACCATTGCGAGAGCAGTCTGGTGCGGCACCAGCCCGGCGGCCAACCGCCGCAACCAGCCCGACCGACCACCGGTGCGGCGTCCGACGCCGCACGGTGGGCCGACGAGGAGGCGCGACGGTGAGCGGATCGGACGACGCGGTGCTCGAGCTACGCGCCGTCCACCGCACCCACGGGGTCGGCCCGGCGGCGGTACACGCGCTGCGCGGTGTCAGCCTGGTCGTCCGGCCCGGCGAGCTGGTCGCCGTGATGGGCCCGTCCGGCTCCGGAAAGTCGACGCTGCTGGCCCTCGCCGGCGGCCTCGACCGCCCGACCCGCGGGGACGTCCGGGTGGAGGGGCAGCCGCTCGGCGCGCTGGACCGCCGTGGGCTGGCCCAGCTACGCCGACGCCGCATCGGCTACATCTTCCAGCACCTCAACCTGCTGGGCAGCCTGAGCGCGCTGGAGAACGTGGCGCTTCCACTGGAGCTCGACGGCGTCGGCGGCCGGCGGGCCAGGACGGCCGCCCTGGCCGCGCTGACCGAGGTGGGTCTGCCGGCGCTGGGGGACCGCTTCCCCGACCAGCTCTCCGGTGGGCAGCAGCAGCGGGTGGCAATCGCCCGCGCGCTCGTCGGCGAGCGACGGCTGGTGCTCGCCGACGAACCCACCGGGGCGCTCGACTCGCAGACCGGTGAGGCGGTGCTGCACCTCCTGCGCCGCCGTGTCGACGCGGGCGCCGCCGGCATCCTGGTCACCCACGAGGCGCGGCACGCCGGCTGGGCCGACCGGGTGGTGTTCCTGCGCGACGGCGTGCTGGTCGACACGACGGCGCCGCTGGGCAGCGCCGAGCAACTTCTCTCCGGTAGCGACCGTTGACCCTGCGCCGGACGCCGGTGACCCGCGGCCGCGTCGACGCGCCGGCCAGCCCGCCGACACCGCTCGAACCCGGACGACGGCGACGGCTCGCCGAGCTGACCGGCTCGTGGCGGGCGGCGCTGCGGATCGCCCGCCGAGAGTCGCGGCGGGCGCGGCGGCGTACCGCCCTGGTGCTGGCGATGATCGCGCTTCCGGTGCTGGTGCTGGCCTTCCTGGCGGCGAGCTACGACATGGCCGAGCTGACACCGCAGGAACAGCTCGACCGCCGACTGGGCGTCGCCGACGCCGAGCTGCGCTGGTTCGCCGACACCCCGGTCGTGCAGGACGAGTGGGGGGACACCTGGCATCCCCGTGACGACGGCCGGTCGGTGCTGGGCCGTCCGACCACCGCCGACGAGGTGACCGCGTTGCTCGGCCCCGGCAGCCGGGTCACCGAGATACGTGCCGGCAGCCCGGTGACGGTGCGGGGTCCGCGCGGCGACGAGACCCTCCAGGTATGGATCCTCGACCTCACCGACCCGCTGGCCCGCGGCCTGGTGCGGTTCCGCTCGGGGCGGGCGCCGCAGCAAGCCGGAGAGGTCGCGCTGAGTCCGACAGCGCTGCGCCGGCTCGACGGACGCCTCGGCGAGGCGGTGCCGACCGCCGACCGGAGCCGGACGTACACGGTGGTCGGTGTGGTCGAGTTCCCCGACGACCTCGGCCCGGTGATCGCGCTGCACCCGGCGGCCGTCGGCCGGGCCGATGCGCAGCCGGACAGTCGCTGGCTGATCGACGTGCCGGGCACCGTCGACGCGGCGATGGTCGCCCGCCTCAACGAACGCGGAGTCGTGGTGGCGCCTCGCCACGTGCCGGCTTCGACGACGTCCTCCCGGAGCTTCATCGGGTACGTCGGGCCCGCCGACACCAGCGACCTGAGCACGATGGTGCTGATCGCCGGGCTGGGGTTGCTGGAGGTGGTGCTCCTGGTCGGGCCGGCGTTCGCGGTGGGGGTACGCCGTAGACGCCGGGACCTGGCGCTGGTCGCGGTGGCCGGTGGGGACGCGGCCCACCTGCGTCGGGTCGTACTCGCCGACGGGGTGGTGCTGGGCGTGCTGGGCGCCGTGGCCGGCCTGCTGCTCGGTGTCGGAGCGGCGTTCGCCGGACGTCCCGTCATGGAGCAGTACGTGTTCGGAGCACGCTTCGGCGCGTACCGCTGCTGGCCGCTGGCCCTGGTCGTGCTCGGCGGGGTCGCGGTGCTGGCCGGGGTGCTGGCGGCGTTGGCGCCGGCCTGGACGGCGGCCCGGCAGGACGTCATGGCCGGGCTCGCCGGTCGACGGACCCCTCCCCCGCCCCGGGCCCGCGCGCTCGTCAGCGGACTGGTGCTGGTTGTCGGCGGGGCGGCGCTCGCGGCATTCGGGGCCACCCGGACGTCCCCCGCGGTGATCCTGGCCGGTCTGATCCTCGGTGAGCTGGGCCTGGTCTGTTGCACACCCACCCTGATCGGCGGGCTCGCCCGGCTCGGCCGGGTGCTGCCGCCGGCGCCTCGGATCGCGCTGCGCGACGCGAGCCGTAACCGGGCCGCCGCGGCGCCGGCGATCTGCGCCGTGATGGCGGCGGTGGCCGGCAGCGTCGCCCTCGGCGGCTACGTGGCCAGCGACGCGGTCCGCGACGCCCGTACCTATCAGCCGCTGCTGCCCACCGGTCACGTCCTGGTCAACCGCAATGACCCGGCCCTGCGACCGGAACCGACGTTGGAGCAGGTCAGCGCCGCCGCCCGGGAACACCTCGGTGCCAGTGCCGTCGCCCTGGTGCAGGCCACGGCCTGCCCGTCGGCCGACGGCCCGGCCAGCTACTGCTCCGTCGTACCGGAACTCCCGCCCGATCGTGCCTGCCCCTTCCTGCCCGGGGACAACCTGTCCGCGAGCCAACGCCGGCAGGCGCTGACGGACCCGCGCTGCCGGGACCGCGCGGCGGACTACTTCGGGAGCTACGTGCAGACGCTCGTGGACGACGGCAGCGCGCTGCCGCTCCTCACCGGCGCCGACCCGGCGGCGACCACCGCCGCCACCGCCGTGCTGCACGCCGGGGGCGTGGTGGTGACCGATCCGCGCTACCTGCACGACGGCCTGGTGACCGTGCAGGTGAACGAGCTACGGGCCGGCCGGGACGAGGCGACCACCAGGCGACGGGACCTGCCCGGGTACGCCCTGGCACCGCCGAGCGGCCAGCCTCGCCTCCTGCTGTCCCCGTCGGCGGCCCGACAACTCGCCCTGAAGCCGGTCTCGAACGGTTGGGTGGTCGACACCTCGACGCCGCCCAACCAACCTCGCCAGGACCGGTTCACCGCCGACCTGCGGGCCTTCGGAACGTTCTCCCTCCAGGTGGAGGAGGGTGCCGCCCCCCGCGACGACTCACCTCTGCTGTTGCTGCTCGCCGCCGCGGCCGGGGTGATCACGATGGGCGCGGCCGGGATCGCCACGGCGCTCGCCGCCGCCGAGGGCCGCGCCGAGCTTTCCACGCTCGCAGCGGTCGGAGCGGCCCCCGCCGTACGACGACTGCTGGCGATCTGCCAGGCCGGGGTGATCGCGGGTCTCGGTTCGGTGCTCGGCATCGTGGCCGGTCTCGGCACCGCCGCGATCGTGCTGTTCTCGGCGAACCGGGAGTACGCCACGGCCTGGCCGGCGCTGGAGCCGTACCCGTACCTGGTGCCGTGGCCGGCGCTGGGCGTCCTGGTGCTGGTGCCGGTGGTGGCGATGCTCGGCGCGGGCCTGTTCACGCGGGCGGGGCTGCCGATCGAACGCCGCCTGGACTGAACCGAGCAGCCCCGGGCCGTGGGGTCCTGGGGCCGGAACTGGACCGTCCGGGGGTGCCGTCGGGGCGGGTCAGCCGGCAGACTGATCCGCGTGTCAGCGCTCGCTACCCTCACCCGTCGGCTCGGCCACCACCGCTGGTTCGGCACCGCCGCCCGCCTGCTGGTCCCCGCCGACCGGATCGTCGGCCGGCTCACCCGAGGACGGGTGGTGGCCCTCGGCCTGCTCCCGTCGCTGGTGATCACCACGACCGGCCGACGGTCCGGCAAGCCGCGCAGCAACCCCCTGCTCTACGTGCCCGACGGCGACGCGTACGTGGTGATCGGCTCCAACTGGGGGCAGACCCACCAGCCCGGTTGGGCCATGAACCTGCTCGCCGACCCGGCCGCCGAGGTGGACGTCAAGGGTCGCCGCCTGCCGGTGCGGGCCGAGCCGGCCACCGGAGCCGAACGGGATCGCCTGTGGGACCTGCTCGTCGCGCAGTGGCCGGCGTACCGCACGTACGTCGAGCGGGCCGGCTGCCGCGAGATCCGCATCTTCCGGCTGGTCCCGACCGGGCGCGGCGGCCCGGCCGGCCCGTCGTCGCCTGGCTAGGCTGACGCCAACCCCGAAGGGGAGGTGTGACCTGAGCGCACAGAGGTGTGACCCGTGAGCGCGAGCAGCGAGCGGTCCGATGTCGACCGGGGCGGTGACGACCGGCGGTGGTCGGTGGCGGAGCGGGTCGCCGAGGCGATCCGGCGGGCTGGCTGCGGACGTTGCGGGACGAGCACCTGAGCCGACTCGCCCGTGCCCGGCCGGCGGAGTTCAGCACAGCGGCGCGGCAGGCCTGGTACCGGGGCAGCGCGGCGCACGGGCCTGGCCGGCGCGGACATGACCGAGGTCGGTGTGGTGCTGGCGCGGCAGGCCGACGACCTGGCGGCGCGTGGCCGCCCGGTCGACGGCACGATCGACGAACTGCTCGGCGGGTGAGCGGGCGTCACAGCCCGCCCTGCACCCCGATCAGGGAGCCGACGAGGTAGGTGGCCGCGGCCGCGGCGGCGCCCAGCACGAGTTGACGTAGGCCGCTGGTCCACCAGGGTCGGCTGGTGAACCGGGCCACCACCGCACCGGCGGCGAACAGCCCGAGCCCGCCGACGGCGAGCGCCAGCCAGAGTTCGGTGGCACCGAGCAGGTACGGCAGCAGTGGGACCAGCGCCCCCACCGAGAAGAACACGAACGAGGAGATCGCCGCCGCCCACGGGCTGGGCTGGTCGTCGGGATCGACGCCCAACTCCTCGCGGACGTGTACCCGCAGCGCCTCCTCCGGGTCGCGCCGTACCGCCTCGGCGACCTGCGTGGCGAGGTCGCGGGGCAGGCCTCGCGCCACCCAGGCGTCGGCCAGCTCGCGCGCCTCGGCCTCGGGGTGCCGTTCCAGCTCGCGTCGCTCCTTGGCGACCTCGGCGGCGACCTGCTCGTTTGCCGAGCGCACGCTGGTGTACTCGCCGAGTCCCATCGAGATCGCACCGGCCACCAGGCCCGCGGTGCCGGTGAGCACGATGCTGTGCGGCGAGACGCCACCGCCACCGACGCCGGCGATGAGGGCGATGTTGGTGACCAGGCCGTCCATCGCGCCGAAGACGGCCGGACGCAGCCAGCCGCCGGAGACGTCCGCGTGGTGGGCCTCGCGCAGCGCGGCGGGGGTGTCGGTCACGGCAGCGTCAGGATCTCGTGGCCGTCGTCGGTGACGACGATGGTGTGCTCGAACTGGGCGGTCCACCTGCGGTCCTTGGTGACCACCGTCCAGCCGTCGTCCCACATGTCGTACTGGTAGGTGCCGAGGGTGATCATCGGCTCGATGGTGAAGGTCATCCCCGGTTCCATGATGTCCGTCGGGCGAGGGCTGTCGTAGTGCGGCACGTAGAGACCGCTGTGGAAGGTCTCGCCGATCCCGTGGCCGGTGAAGTCGCGGACCACGCCGTAGCCGAACCGTTTGGCGTACGACTCGATGACGCGACCGACCACGTTGATCTGGCGACCCGGGGCCACCGCGCGGATGCCACGCATCATCGCCTCGTGGGTGCGTTCGACGAGCAGCCGGGCCTCCTCGCTGACCTCGCCGACGCAGAAGGTGGCGTCCGTGTCACCGTGCACCCCGCCGATGTACGCGGTCACGTCGACGTTGATGATGTCGCCGTCGCTCAGGACGGTGGAGTCCGGGATGCCGTGGCAGATGACCTCGTTGAGGCTGGTGCAGCAGGACTTGGGGTAGCCCCGGTAGCCGAGCGTCGACGGGTACGCGTCGTGGTCGCAGAGGAACTCGTGCACCACGCGGTCGATCTCGTCGGTGGTGACGCCGGGCTTGCAGTGCTCGCCGGCGAGCTGCGTCGCCTGGGCGGCGAGCCGGCTGGCGATCCGCATCTTCTCGATGGTCTCCGGCGTCTGCACGTGCGAGCCGCGCCACGGCCGGGGGCCCTTCTTACCCACGTACTCCGGGCGGGGAATATGAGTGGGCACCGGTCGCGTCGGGGAGAGCGTTCCTGGGGTCAGCGGCGCACGGACGGTCATGCCGCAAGCCTATCGCCGCAGCGGTCGGTGACCCGTGCCACGGCCGGGCGGGAGCGGTTGTTGCCCTGCCAGGTCGGCTGTGCCATGGTGTCTGCGTGGATCAAGGGGGAGCACCACCCGTCTTCTCCGCTCGCGCGGAGATCGACGGGGAGCACCTCCACGTGGTGGTGACCGGTGAGGTCGACATGGCGACTGCCGACACGATGCTGCAGACCGCCCTGCGCGAGCCCGCCAGCCGGATGACCCTCGACCTGCGCGCGGTGACGTTCTTCGACTCGGCAGCCATCCACGCCCTGGTCCGGCTCACCCAGCAGTTCTCCGGCGCGCTCGCCGTGCTGCCGTCCCGGCAGGTACGCCGCGTGCTGGAGATCTCCGGCCTGGGCGACCAGACCTGGCTCGACCCGGTCTGACCTGCGGGCTCGCGGGGTCAGCCCTGCAACTGCCGCCGCAGCGTCACCTCGGTGCCCTCGTCGGTACGCCGCACCATCAGGTCACCCAGTGCCTTGATCAGCGACAGTCCGCGCCCCCGGAAACCGGAGTCGGTGGACTCCCGCCACTGTCCGGTGTCGCGCACGGTGGCGATCACCGTCCGGTCCTCGATGGCGACCTTCACGGTGATCACCGCCTCGGCGGGGTGGACGGGATGCTCGATGGCGTTCGCGGCGGCCTCGGAGACCGCCACAGTCAGGTCGAACAGGTCCGTCTCGCCGACGTCGTGCGCGACGAGGAAGTCCTCCAGACGCTTGCGGAGCACGCTCAGCCGCGTCGGGTCGGCCGGCAGCCGCAACACGAACCGGTTCAGCTCCGCCGCCTCCACGGCGAGCACCGCCACGTCGTCGCGGCGCGGCCGCCCGGCGACCCGCTCGACCACCGCGTCGATCAGATCCGCCACGTGCTCGCCAGGAACGGCCGCGTCGACACGTAGCTGGGCCAGCGCGGCGTCGATGCCGAGCTGGCGGTCCTCGATCAACCCGTCGGTGTAGAGCAGCAGCCGGCTCCCCGGGGACAGCTCCCCCTCCACGGTCCGGTAGGTGACGCCGGGGATCGCGCCGACGGGCGGGCCGAGCGCGCGGTCGTGCAGGAACGCCACGTCGTCTCCTCGGATCAGCAGGGGGGACGGGTGGCCGGCGCTGGCGTAGCGCAGCCGACCGGAACGAGGATTGAACAGCAGGCAGAGCACCGTCGCGAACGACGACTCCTCGGTGGACCCGACCAGCCGGTTGAGGCGGCTCAGCGACTCGCCCGGGTCGAAGCCCTCCAGCAGGTACGCCCGCAGCGCGTTACGCAGCTGCCCCATCGCCGCGGCGGCCTGGACGCCCTTGCCGACCACGTCGCCGATGACCAGCACCAGGGTGTCGCCGTCGAGCACGAGCGCGTCGTACCAGTCCCCACCGACCTCGACGTCGGCGCTGCCCGGCAGGTAACGGCTCGCGACGACCGCGCCCGGCAGTTGCGGCAGCGACCTCGGCAGCAGACTGTGCTGCAACGTGGTGGCGATGCGGTGTTCGGCCTCGTAGAGCTGGGTGTTCTCCAGTCGGACACCGACCAGTCGGGCCAGCTGGGTGAGCGCGGCATCGTCTGCCTGCGCGTCGTCGTCGGCGACTCGCCAGACCCGCAGCTCGCCGAGCTGCTCGCGGCCGGTCCCGGTCAACGGGGCCACGAACGTCGGCTCGGTGGGGGTGTCACCGCCGGCATCGGCCTCGAACCGGGAGCCCGCCGCGCTCACCACGACCCGGGCCGCCTCGGCGAGGCTGAGCGCGTGCCGGGCGGCGACCTGGAGCACGTCGCCGGTCGAGCGTGCCGTGTTGACCGCCACCGCCGCGTCGGCCAGGGCCCGGAGGCGACGGATGATCTGCCCGCGCAGCTGGCCCAGCTCGACGTTGGACCGGACCCGGGCGATCAGCTCCTGTCCGGAGAACGGCTTGGTCAGGTAGTCGTCGGCACCGGCGGCGAGGCCGGCGACCGCCTCCGCGGAGCCGGCGCGGGCGGAGAGCAGCACGATCGGCACATCGCGGGTACGAGGGTCCGCGCGCAGCGCGCCGACCAGACCGAACCCGTCCAACCGGGGCATCATCACATCGCTGAGCACCAGGTCGAACCCACCGGCACGGGCCAGCGTCAGCGCCTCCAGCCCGTCACTCGCGGTGACCACCGCCCAGGTCTGCGAGAGCAACCGGGTGACGTGCTCGCGCAGGTCGACGTTGTCGTCGACGACCAGGATGCGGCCGGCGGGGGCGGTGGCAGCCGCCTGGTGCACGACCTCTCCGAGAGTGCCCTCGTCGGCCCACAGGGCCGTCTCCGCCACGAAGAGCCGCGCCTGCTCGGGCTCACCCGTCGGCAGGGGGGCGAACGGGGTCACCCGGTCGGCGGGCAGGTGCGCCGACCCCAACGGAACGGTCACCGTGAAGGTGCTGCCCTCGTCGACCTGGCTGGTCAGCCCGACCTCACCGCCGTGCATCTCGACCAGCTCACGGACCAACGCCAACCCGATGCCGGTGCCCTCGTGGGTACGGGAGCGCGCGCCGGGCACCCGGTGGAAACGTTCGAAGACGTGCGGCAGCTCGGCCGGGACGATCCCGACGCCGGTGTCGACGACATCCAGGCGGGCCACGCCGTCGTCGGCCCGGACCCGCACGCGGATCTCGCCGTCGAAGGTGAACTTCACGGCGTTCGACACCAGGTTGAGGACGATCTTCTCCCACATGTCCCGGTCGACGAAGACCGGCGCGGGCAGCGGCGGGCAGTCCACGACCAGGCGCAGGCCGGCGCGCTCGATGGCCGAACGGAAGGTGCTGGCCAGCCGGGCGGTGTAACCCGCCAGATCGGTCGGCTGGTAGCGAGCGGTGAGCCGGCCGGATTCCAGCCGGGAGAAGTCGAGCACGGTGTTGACCAGCTTGAGCAGCCGCAACGCGTTGCGGTGCATCATCACGAGCCGCTCGTTGTGCGCGGCGGGCAGTTCCGGGTCGGCCAGCAGTTCCTCAAGCGGGCCGAGCACCAGGGTCAACGGCGTACGGAACTCGTGGCTGACGTTGGCGAAGAAGTTGGTCTTCGCGCGGTCGAGCGCGGCCAACTCGGCGGCCCGGGCGCGCTCCTGCTCGTACGCCCGCTGGGTGCCGACCGCCCGGGAGACCTGCGCGGCCACCAGGTCGAGGAAGTCGCGGTACTCGTCGCCGAGCGGCAGCAGCCGGGCCACGCCGACGACGAGCGCGCCGACCGTCTCGTTGGTCGCCTTGACGGGCAACACCAGTGCCACGTCGGCCGCATCGGTCGGTCGCCGCACGAGGAGGTCGCGCACCTGCATGGTGGCGGCAACGCCCTCGGCGACCAGGGAGGCGAGCCTGTCCGGCGTGACCGCGACCGCCGCCGGGTCGACGCCACTGGCCCCGGTCAGCCGGAACTCACCCGTGCCGTCGGCCAGGTAGGTCAGCGCGAAGGGCACGTCGGCGGAGTGCCGGCCGAGCACGTCGGCGGCGGTCCGGCCCAGCTCCCCCGCGCTGTTCACGTCGGCCAGCTCGGCGCCCAACTCCGACAACGCCCGCAGTCGGCGTTCACCGACCACCCGACCGGTGGTCTCGTTGACGATGCAGTACACGCCGCTGACCGAGCCGTCGGCGCCGCGGATCGGGTCGTACGAGACGTCGAAGTAGGTCTGCTCGACGAAGCCGGAACGGTCCAACAGGAAGGGGTGGTCGGCGCCACGGTAGGAGAGCCCCGTGCTGCGGACATCTTCGAGTAGCGGACCGAGGACGTCCCACGTCTCGGCCCAGTTGTGTCGGGCCGGCTGACCGAGCACCTGCGGGTGCTTGCTGCCGATGGTCGGCCGGTACGCGTCGTTGTAGAAGGCGAGATGGTCCTCGCCCCAGAACATGACGATCTGCGCGCTGGAGGAGAGCATCATGCCGACCGCGCTGGCCAGCGCCACCGGCCAGCGGGACGGGCCACCCAGTGGTGCGGTGGACCAGTCGAAGGCGCGGAGCCGTTCGCCCAGCTCGCCGCCGTTCGCGAAGGCGGCGGAGAGCAGCGCGGGGACCTGCTGGCCGGCCGCGAAGGAATGCCCCGCGTCCGCGCCCCCCTGGGCCGAGCTCATGCAGCCTCCCCGCTTCGGCCGTACCCCGCAGCCGTTGATCTTCAAGGGCCGTGCCCCGACTTGTACCCCGGCGGACCAGCAACGTAACGCATGACGACCGTCGGACGCTGTTTACGTGCACTCCGGTGCTCGGCGACCCGGCAGCACGGGGGCGGACGCGGTCCATCCAGGGGGGCGCACAACGGCCCTGAGCACTTAGAAGACCGGCAATCCGTCGATGCTCGCGGAGTTCTTGGTGGCCCGGTAGGTCACCAGATCGTCGGCCGTGCGGCGGGAGTGTGAGGCGAGTAACAGATCGCGTTCCGCACGGTAGTCCATCAGGGGCACCGCGTAGCCGCAGGAGTCGCTGACCCGCTGCACGTCGACGGTGATGACAGCCCGCACGGCGTGCACGTCGGGTGGCGCGGGAAACTCGGCGAGCCGGTCGGCGAAGGTCGCCTCGGTCACCGCCACGCTGTGGCCCCTGCCGTGCAGACGCACGATCTTCGGCGGCCCGTCGAACGCGCAGAACATCACCGTGATGCGGCCGTTGTCCCGCAGGTGGGCGATGGTCTCCGCACCGCTGCCGTGGTAGTCGAGGTAGGCCACCCGCTGCGGGCCGAGGACCACGAGCGTGCCCGCCATGCCCTTCGGTGAGACATTGACGTGCCCCTCGGGACCGGAGGGCGCGGTGGCGACGAAGAAGACCGGCTGGGCCGCGATGAACTCCCGCAGACGATCGTCGATCTCCGGATAGACCTTGCCCATGCGCTGATCCTCCCACCGGTCGGACCACACGATGGGGGCGACCTGCGTCACACGGCCGTCGACCCGGTCGCGCGTACCCCCTCGTCGCGGTCACCCACCGACGGGCCGGACGGCCCGGCGGCCCGGACCAGCGCGGTGATCGGGCGCGGGTCCGGCTCGTTCTCCGGATGCCACTGCACCCCGAGCACGAACGGACGACCCGGGTCCTCCACCGCCTCGATCACGCCGTCGCCCGCCCAGCCGGTCACCGCGAGCCGGCCCGGGGTGGCGACCGCCTGATGGTGGTACGAGTTGACCTGCTCCGCCCCGGCCATGGTGCGCGCCGCCAGGCTGCCCGGCGCGAACCGCACCGGATGCGTGCCGTAGACCCCCGGCGCCGGGCGGTGCGCCTCGGAGCCCAGCACGTCGGGCAGGTGCTGGTGGAGGGTGCCGCCGTACGCGACGGCGAGCAACTGCATTCCCCGGCAGACGCCCAGCACGGGCAGGTGGGCGGCGAGGGCCGCCGTCAGGAGGGTCAGCTCGCCGGCGTCCCGGTCCGGCCGGTCCTCGGTCCGCGGGTGCGGCTGCTGGCCGTACCGAACCGGGCCCACGTCCGCGCCCCCGGCCAACAGCAGCCCGTCGAGGACCGCCAGCACGTCGGCGTCGCAGTCGTCCGGGGGCAGCACCACCGCCCGGCCTCCGGCGGCGGTCACCGCACGCACGTACGCCGCAGGCACCAGGACCGCCCGCACACCACGCCAGACGGCCCAGTCGACGGGCTCGACGTACGCGCTGACCCCGATCAGGGGCCTTCTCATAGCGGAGTGACGTACGCGCCGGTGATCCCGCCGTCGACCACGAACTGCGCGGCGGTCATGAAGGACGCGTCGTCGCTGGCCAGGAAGGCCACCGCGGCGGCGATCTCCTCCGGCTCACCGAACCGACCCATCGGCACGTGCACCAGCCGGCGGGCGGCCCGCTCCGGATCGGCGGCGAACAACTCCAGCAGCAGCGGCGTGGCCACCGGGCCGGGACAGAGCGCGTTGACCCGGATGCCCTCGCGGGCGAACTGCACGCCCAACTCGCGGGTCATCGCCAGCACGCCGCCCTTGCTCGCGGTGTACGCGATCTGCGACGTCGCCGCTCCCATCAACGCGACGAACGAGGCCGTGTTGATGATCGACCCCTTGCCCTGCCGCCGCATGTGCGGGATCGCGTACTTGCAGCACAGGTAGACGCTCGTGGTGTTGACCCGCAGCACCCGCTCCCACGCGTCCAGGCCGGTGTCCAGGATGGAGTCGTCGTCCGGCGGTGAGATGCCGGCGTTGTTGAACGCGATGTCGACCCGCCCGTGCCGCTCGGCCACCCCGTCGAAAAGGTCACGTACCGCCGCCTCGTCGGCGACGTCGGCGCGGACGAACTCGCCGCCGCACTCCTGGGCGGCCTTCTCGCCCGCCGCCGCGTCGATGTCGACGCAGACCACCCGCGCCCCCTCGGCGGCGAACCGCCGGACGGTGGCCAACCCGATGCCGCTGCCCGCGCCGGTGACCACGGCCACCCGGTCCTGCAACCGACCCTGCACTGGCCTCACTCCTTCGTCGCGATGAACACGTTCTTGACGTCGGTGAAGGAGTGCAGCGCGTCCGGGCCCAGCTCGCGGCCGAGTCCGGAGCGCTTCATCCCGCCGAACGGGGTCCAGTAGCGCACCGAGGAGTGCGAGTTGACACTGAGGTTGCCCGAGTCGACCGCCCGGGCCATCCGCAGCGCGCGCCCCACGTCCCGGGTCCAGATGGAGCCGGAGAGGCCGTACTCGGTGTCGTTGGCGAGCCGGACCGCGTCGGCCTCGTCGTCGAACGGCAGCACCGAGACCACCGGTCCGAAGATCTCCTCCCGCCAGTGCCGGTCGGCGGGCGAATCGGCCAGCAGCACGGTGGGCGCGTGCCAGAAACCGGCGCCGTCGGGGCACGAGCCGGCGAAGGCGACAGTCGCGCCGGTCACGTAACCGGCGACCCGGTCCCGCTGGGCCGCCGAGATCAACGGGCCCATCTCCGCGGTCTCGCGGGACGGGTCCTCGACCCGCACCGCACGTACCGCTGGTTCGAGCAGTTCCAGGAACCTGTCGTACACCGGGCGTTGGACCAGGATGCGCGACCGCGCGCAGCAGTCCTGGCCGGCGTTGTCGAAGACCGCGCCGGGCGCGGTCGCGGCGGCGGTTTCCAGGTCGGCGTCGGCGAACACGATGTTGGCGCTCTTGCCGCCCAACTCCAGGGTGAGGCGCTTCACCTGGGCGGCGCAGCCGGCCATGATGCGCGTGCCCACCTCGGTGGAGCCGGTAAAGCAGATCTTGCGGACGGCCGGGTGGCTGACGAACCGCTCTCCCACCACCGAGCCCTGACCCGGCAGCACGGTGAACACGCCGTCGGGCAGGCCGGCCTCGCGGGCCAGCTCGGCCAGGCGCAGCGCGGTGAGCGGGGTCAGCTCGGCGGGCTTGAGCACCACTGTGTTGCCGGCGGCGAGCGCCGGGGCGAACCCCCAGGCGGCGATCGGCATCGGGAAGTTCCACGGCACGATCACACCGACCACACCGAGCGGCTCGTGGAAGGTGACGTCCAGGCCACCGGGTACGGGGATCTGCCGGCCGGTCAACCGCTCCGGCGCGCCCGCGTAGTAGTCCAGCACGTCACGGACGTTGCCGGCCTCCCAGCGGGCGTTGCCGATGGTGTGCCCGGAGTTGCGGACCTCCAGCAGGGCCAGCTCGTCCAGATGCGCGTCGACAACCGCGGCGAACCGGCGCAGCAACCGCCCCCGGTCCCCCGGCCCGACCGCACGCCACGTCTCGAACGCGGCAGCGGCACGCGAGATAGCCGCGTCGACGTCCGCCTCCGAGGCCCCAGAGACCTCCCGAAACCCCTCCCCCGAAGCCGGGTCAACAATCACGCTCACGCGCCCCACCCCTCGCCCAATCCCCGCGATCTTGCAGTTTCTGTGCCGACATAAGCCGCGAGTCATCCCAGACCAACGACAGAATGTGCAAGATCGCGGCGGAGGGCGACCCGCGCTTACAGCCGTTCGAAGCCACGGGTCAGCTCCCAGTCCGTTACCGCCGCGTCGAAGGCTTTCAGCTCGACCCTTGCCTGGTTGGCGTAGTGGGCCACCACCTCTTCGCCGAAGCCCTCGCGGGCCACCGTCGAGCCCTCCCACAGGGTTAGGGCGTCCCGCAACGTGGTGGGGACGCGCTCGGCGTCCGGGTCGTCGTACGCGTTGCCGGTGCACTCCGCGCCCAACTCCAACTCCCGCTCGATGCCGTGCAGCGCGCCCGCGACCAGCCCGGCGATCGCCAGGTACGGGTTGACGTCGGCTCCGGGCACCCGGTTCTCCACCCGCATGCCCTGCCCGTGCCCGACCACCCGCAGCGCGCAGGTGCGGTTGTCCACACCCCAGCGCAGCGCCGTCGGGGCGAACGAGCCCGGCTGGTAGCGCTTGTAGGAGTTGATGTTCGGGGCGAAGAGCAGGCTGAACTCCCGCATGGTGGCGAGCAGCCCGGCGAGCACCCGCTGGCCGGTCGGCGACAGGTGCGCCGGGCCGTCGCCGAGCATCGCCGACGAGCCCGACGCGTCGCGCAGCGAGAAGTGGATGTGGCAGGAGTTGCCCTCCCGCTCGTTCGGCTTGGCCATGAAGGTGATCGACATGCCCTCCTGGGCGGCGATCTCCTTCGCGCCGTTCTTGTAGATCACGTGGTGGTCGGCGCAGGCCACCGCCTCGTCGTACCGGAAGGCGATCTCGTGCTGGCCGAGGTTGCACTCGCCCTTGGCGCTCTCCGGCGTGAGCCCGGCGCCGGCCATCTCGGTGCGGATCCGGCGCAGCAGCGGCTCCACCCGGGCGGTACCGAGCAGGGAGTAGTCCACGTTGTACTGGTTCGCCGGCGTGAGGTCGCGGTAGCCGCGCTGCCAGGCGTCCTCGTACGAGTCGCGGAACAGGACGAACTCCAGCTCGGTGCCGGCGTACGCGGTCAGCCCGTGCTCGGCCAGCCGGTCGAGCTGCCGGCGCAGGATCTGCCGGGGTGAGGCGACCACGTCACCGGAGCCGTCCAGCCAGGCGAGGTCGGCCAGCAGCATCGCCGAGCCCGGTTGCCAGGGCACCCGGCGCAGCGTGGCGAAGTCCGGCACCATGGCGAAGTCGCCGTAGCCGCGCTCCCAGCTCGACATCGCGTACCCGTCGACGGTGTTCATGTCGACGTCCACCGCCAGCAGGTAGTTGCAGCCCTCGCTGCCGCCCTCGACCACCTGGTCGAGGAAGAAGGGCGCGTGGAACCGCTTGCCCTGCAACCGGCCCTGCATGTCGACGAGGGCCAGCACCACCGTGTCGATCTCACCGTCGTCGACGGCGACCCGCAGTTGTTCCAGCGTGAGCGGCGCATTCCTCATGAGCGGGCCTCCATCACCAAGGTCTACTGGCAAACCGGATCACCGTCAATGCCCCCGGCGGTGGAGGCGGCAAACCCGGCGGGACGGCCGCGAGGACCATCCCGCCGGGCGCGGATCAGGCCGGGCCGTCGGCGGGCGCCGGGCCGGCCACCGACGCACGTTCCTCGACGGTACGGACCGGTCCGGTGAACCACCTGCGGGCGGACGCGTACCACCACACGGCGACGACCAGTAGCACCCCGCCGACGGCGAGCGGCGCGTAGTTCACGGCCGACCAGGTGAACTCGTCGTTGCCGGGCACCCCGGCGGGCACGATCGGCAGCACGAAGTAGACCGCGATGACGGCGATCTCGATGACCGCGATCCAGCCGAGCAGTTTGTACTTGCGGCCCAGCGTCCACGGCCCCGGGCTGAACCGGTCACCGAGACGCAGCCGCAGGGCGATCGGGATGAGGAAGGACAGGTAGAGCCCGAGCACCGCCACCGAGACCACCGCGTAGAAGGCGACGGGGATGCCGGCCGAGCTCTCGTAGAGCGCTGGCAGCGTGAGCACCAGTCCGGCGATCGTGGCGCCGATGATCGCGTTCACCGGCGTGCCGTTGCGGTCGACCTTCGACCAGAGCCGCCAGCCCGGCACGGCCCGGTCGCGGCTGAACGCGTACGCCATCCGGCTCATCGACGTCACGCAGCTCATGCCGCAGAAGAACTGCCCGATGGTGGAGATGATGATGACGACCTTGAAGAAGACCGGCGTCAGCGCCGACTCGAAGATGGCACCGGAGAAGCCGCCGGCGGCGTTGACCGCCTCGACGTCGGTGGCCGCGAACAGGAACGCCAGCAGCAGGATCCAGCCACCGACGGCCGAGTAGAAGATCGACTGCCAGAGCCCACGGGCGGCGGCCTGCGAGGCTCCCCGGGTCTCCTCGGAGACGTGCGCGCAGGCGTCGAAGCCGGTGATCGTGTACTGGGTGAGCAGGAAACCCAGCGGCAGCACGTAGAACCAGAACGTCGACCCGCCGGTGTCCCCGTCGCCGAACCCGGAGTTGTTGAACCGCTCGGTGAACACGAACTGGAAGCTCTGGTGGTTGTCCGGGACGAACACCAGGATGGCCACCACGACGGCCGCGCCGGCCACGTGCCACCAGACCGAGACGTTCTGGAGTACGTCGATGATCCGGTGCCCGTAGATGTTGATGAGGCCGTGCAGCGCCAGGATGATCACGAAGAGCACGAACGCCTGCCGCAGCGTCCCCGCCCAGCCGTCGAAGAGCGCCGACAGGGTGAGGTTGAGGAAGGTCGCGCAGCCGTAGTCGACCGACGCGGTGACCGCGACCAGGCCGATCAGGTTCAACCAGCCGGTGAACCAGCCGTGCACCGGGCGACCCATGGTCGCCGCCCACCAGTAGATGCCGCCCGCCGTCGGGTACGCCGAGACCAGCTCGGCCATGCAGAAGCCGATGATCAGGATGAACAGTGAGATCAGCGGCCAACCCCAGGAGATGGCGACCGGCCCGCCGTTGTTCCACGCCTGGCCGAACGTGGTGAAGCAGCCGGCCAGGATCGAGATGATCGAGAAGGAGATGGCGAAGTTGGAGAAGCCGCTCCACTTGCGGCGCAGCTCCTGCTTGTAGCCGAGTTCGGCGAGTCGCCGAGCGTCGTCGTCCATCGGTTGCTCCGCGGTCGGAACGGGCGTCGTGGCCACTGCGCACCTCCCTGAGGTGGTTCGGTCAACGAGTGCGCAAAGTGTCGTCCCGATGATCAGGGGCGGTCAATACGTCGCGGGTACCGTCCCGCTAATCCCGTTGCCGCCACACGTCGTACGACCGCATGCTGTTACCCGTGGCCAGGCCCGATCGCGACGGGCTCCGCCGGGCGCTCGGCACAACGCCCGGCACACGGTGGCGCGGGGCACCGCCTCTCTCTCGTACGGCCTCCCGCCGTATCCGACGACGGTGCCCCGCGCCGCCGCGTTCGGGCCGAACGGTTCGTTCGGCACCGTCCCGAACAGCGTTCACCGTTGCTGCGGTTGATCCCTCGTCCCCATCGTGGAGTCATCCGGCCGACCTGATTCCGGCCGGCACACGACCGGGAGGACCCCAGTGCTGCGAAGGATCTCAACGATGGCTCTGGCCACGCTCATGCTGCTGCCCGTCGGCGCGACCGCGGCCCAGGCGGCCACGACCAGTGCCGATCGGACCACCGCCCTGTACGAGATCGTCGTCGAGACCACGAACAGTTCCGCGACGGCCTACCTGGAGGTCTACAACGGCTGGGCCTTGTCGGTCTGCGACGACGCGAAGGACGGGTTCCGAGCGCGGGCGGAGATGCGGAACCTCACCACGAACCAGGTCATCGCCAGGGCCGAGGACGCCAACGGCTCCTTCAACACGTGCAGCGCCGACGCCCACGCCTACCCCACCCCGAAGCTCAGCGACACCGTCCAGGTGAGCGTGTGGGTGCAGGACGGGGCGTCGTCGACCACTCGTCGGTACATTGCCCACGACTACTACTAGAAGCTGCGGGCCCACCGGGGTGCTCGGCCTGCTGGCCGGGCGCCCCGCGCCGAGCCGGTCCGCTCTGGTCCCTGCCGCAGTGGCGTAGCGACCCACCTCCGCGGATCACGCCAGCAGGAGGCCGCCGACCCAGAGTGCGCCGATGGTCAGGCCGGCCAGGAACTCCACCAGCATGGAGAGCCCGGCCGCCTTGAGTGCCTGCACGGTGGACGGCCAGGCGAGCTTGTTGCTGCCCAGCCGCAGCCGCTCCGCCGCCCAGACCCCCAACACGAAGCCCAGCAGCAGACCGACCACGGGGATCACGAAGAATCCCACCAGCCCGAGCACGCCCCCGGCCAGCAGGGACGACGTCGGCACACCGGTGCGCTTGAGGTTCCGCCCGGGCCAGAGGTACTTGACGACGATGCCGCCGACCGCGACGAGCGTGGCGGCGGCGAACACCGCCCAGCCACCCGCTCCGGCGCCGCCGAAGATCGCCCAGACCAGTACGCCACCCCAGCACAGCGGCAGCGCCGGCAGGCCGGGCACCACCACACCGGCCAGTCCGGCCAGGATGGCCAGCGCGGCCACCACCGTCACCACCGTCTGCGAGTCGTCCACGCTCACGCCGTCGCCTTCCGTCGGCACCACCCGGACCGGAGCGGTCCGCCGCTCACGCCTCGGCCGTCCGTCACCGGCCAGGACGCGCGCCTCACGTCGTACCCTGCCGGAGGCGAGTCGTGATGTCCTGCGCCGGAGCCGGCGCACCGAAGTACCGCCCCTGCCCGGTGTCGCAGCGCAGCGCCCGTAGTCGCTCCGCCTGCACCCCGGTCTCCACCGCCTCGGCCGTCACCCACAACTCCAACGCGTGCGCCAACCTGACCAACGCGTCGACGATCCGCTCGTCGCGGTGGTCCGCCGCCTCGTCGGTCCCGTCGGCGCGGATGCCCTCGACGAACGGGCCGGCCAACTTCAGACAGTGGATCGGCAGCCGGCGCAGGTAGGCGAGGTTGGAGTAGCCGGTGCCGAAGTCGTCGACCGCCAGCCGGATGCCCAGTGCCGCGAGCCGGTGCAGGCTGCGTAGCGGCTCGCCCGCGCTGCCCATCACGGCGCTCTCGGTCAGTTCCAGTTGCAGCAGCTCGGCCGGCAGGCCGCTGGTGGCCAACGCGTCGGCCACCGTCGCGACGATCGCCGGGTCGTCGGCCTGCCGGGCGGCCAGGTTGACGCTCACCACCAGCCGGGCCTCGGGGAACTCCCGCCACCAGCGTTCGGCGTCACGGCAGGCCTGCCGCAGTACCCACTCGCCCAGCCGGACGATCAGACCGGTCTCCTCGGCGAGGCCGATGAAGCGGTCCGGTCCGATGAGGCCCAGCTCCGGGTGTTCCCAGCGGACGAGCGCCTCGACGGCGAGCATCGTGCCCTCCAGCAGCGACACGATCGGCTGGTAGTGCAGCACGAACTCACCCCGGTCGAGCGCGGCCGGCAGCCCGGCGACCAGCGCCGACCGGGCGAGGTCTCGGGCGCTGCGCTCCGGGTCGTACACCGCCCACCGCCCCCGGCCCGCCGCCTTGGCCCAGTAGAGCGTCGTGTCGGCGGCCTTCATCAGATCCGAGGCGGTGGTCTCCGCGGCCGGGCAGTCCACGATCCCGACGCTGGCGGAGACCGCCAACTGCTGGTCGCCGACGTGCACCGGCGCGGCGACGGCGGCCAACGCGGCCTCCGCCACGACCACCGCGTCCTCGACGTCGCCACCGCCGTCGACCAGGATGACGAACTCGTCGCCGCCCATCCTGGCGACCAGGTGGCCGCGGTCGGCCACGCACTCGGCGAGGCGCTTGCCGATCGTCACCAACAGCCGGTCGCCGAGGTCGTGGCCGAGGCCGTCGTTGATCGCCTTGAAGCCGTCCAGGTCGAGGAAGCACACCCCGACCCGCTGGCCCGGCCCGGCCGAGTCGAGGACCCGGCCCAACGTCTCGAAGAACAACGTCCGGTTGGGTAGTCCGGTCAACGGATCGTGCAGCGCCTGGAAGCGCAGCCGCTGCTGGAGTTCGTACCGCTCGGTGATGTCCTCGACCATGGCGACGGTGAACCGGGGCCGGCCGTCGTCGTACCGGATCAGGGAGACGGCCAGATCCGTCCAGACGACGCTGCCGTCCTTGCGGTGGTAGCGCTTCTGGACCCGGGCCGAGTCCTGCTTGCCCTCGATCAGCTCCTGGTACAGCTCCCACATGCCGGCGGCGTCGTCGGCGTGGAACAGCGCCGCCACGTTCATCTGGCACAGCTCCTGCGCCGAGTAACCGAGCATGTCGGCGAACGCCGTGTTGACGTCGATGATCCGACCGTCCACCCCGGCGATGCCGATACCGATCGCGGCGCCGGTGAAGACCGCCCGGAACCGCGCCTCGCTGTCGCGCAGCGCCTGCTCGACCTCGTCCCGCGCCTGCCAGGCCGAACGGGCGATGCGCTCCTGCTGGGCGAAGATGCGGTCGCGCAGCGCGCGGGCGAACCCGGCCGCCAGCCCGCCCTGCACCGCCGCGATCCGCTCGCCCAGATCGGCCGGTCGGCCGTCGACCGCCAGCACCCGGGCGGGGAAGTCGTCACCGAGGGCGCGCAGCGACCACTCCAACGCCCGGGGCTCGGTCAGGTGCGCCTCCACCAAGGCCCGCCCGACCTCCTCGGCCGGGCGGGCGCTGAACGGCTCCGCTCGTACGACCTCCGCCAGCCGGATGGTGTGCAGCAGCAACAGCCGCTCGGTCTCGGCCGCGCTGAGCGGCACGAAACCGATGCGGCGTACGGCACGGGCCCAGTCAGCGGCGTACGCCTCGACACCGGTCCGGCCGACGTCGACCCCGGTGGGGTCCGGCACGGCGGCCACCGGATCAGCCGGCGTGCTGGTCGTACCGGGCGACGCCCCCGAAGGCGCCGAACCGCTCGGGGTGCTCGTCCACGTCCTCGGGCGAGTCGGGCCGCCACAGTGGCATGTGCACCACGCCTGGTTCGAGGACCGTCCAGTCGCCGAAGAAGCCGGTGACCTGCGCGCGGGAGCGCAGGGTGATCTCGGTGTCGGTACGGGAGGAGAGGCGCTGGGCGTCCAGCATCTCCTGCGGCTGGTCCTCGAATGTGGAGTGCGAGACGACCAGGAAGCTGCCCGGCGCGGCGGCGGCCCGCAGGGTCGCCAGGATCTCGTCGGGGCGGGCGGCGTCCGGGACGAAGTGCACCACCCCGGCCAGGAGGATGCCCATGGGCCGACTGATGTCGATCAACCCGAGTCGCCGCGTCTCGGTGAGGATCCGCTCCGGCTCGCGCAGGTCGGCGTGGATCACCCCGGTCAGGTCGTTGCCGGCGAGCAGTTCGCGGCTGTGCGCGACGGCCACCGGGTCGATGTCGACGTAGACCACGCGTGCCTTCGGGTTCGCCGCCTGGGCCACCTCGTGCACGTTGCCCACGGTCGGGATGCCGGAGCCGATGTCGAGGAACTGGTCGATACCGGCGTCGAGCAGCACCCGGACGGCCCGCCGCAGGAAGTCCCGGCCGGCGCGCATGGTGGCGGCGAGGTTCGGGGTCATGCTGGCGATCTGCTCGGCCAACTGCCGGTCGATCTCGAAGTTGTGCGCCCCGCCCAGGAAGTAGTCGTACACCCGGGCCGCGCTCGGCCTGGTCAGATCAATCTCGGTCGGCGGTGCGTCCGGCATCGGTGTGCTCCCCAGTTCGCGGCGCGGGGCGGCACCGGCGTCGGCGGGCGCGCGCGGCCGCCGGCCGACCCCGCGGGTCGTGTGGTGTGGACCACTCTAGGCCGCCGACCACGGCGTACGGGAGATCCCTTCACGTAACTTTCCGCCCTCAGGCGGGCGACTCCAGCAGCAGCGAGATGCCCTGACCCACACCGATGCACATGGTGGCGAGGGCACGGCGGCCACCGCGCCGGCGTAGCTCCAGCGCAGCGGTCAGCGCCAGGCGCGCGCCGCTGGCGCCCAGCGGATGCCCGAGCGCGATCGCGCCTCCGTTGGGGTTGACGTGCTCGGCGTCGACGGGCAGCCCCAACTCGCGCAGCACCGCCACGGACTGCGCGGCGAACGCCTCGTTCAGCTCGACGACGTCCACCGAGGCCAGGTCGACGCCGGCCCGGTCGAGCAGCTTGCGGGTGGCCGGCACCGGACCGATCCCCATGATCCGCGGCGGCACGCCGGCCGTCGCCGCGCCGCCGACGCGGGCCAGCGGGGTGAGACCGTACCGCTGCACCGCCGCCTCGCTGGCCACCAGGAGCGCGACCGCGCCGTCGTTGACGCCCGAGGAGTTGCCGGCGGTCACCGTGCCGCCGTCGCGGAACGGGGTGGGCAGCGCGGCCAGCTTCTCCAGGGACGTCTCGCGGGGGTGCTCGTCGACCTCGACCAGCCGGGTCTCCCGCCGGCCGGCCGGCACGGAAACCGGCACGATCTCCTCGGCGAACCGGCCGTCGGCCTGCGCCTTGGCCGCGCGCTGCTGCGAGCGGTACGCGAAGGCGTCCTGCTCGGCCCGGTCGACGCCGTACTCGGCGGCCACGTTCTCCGCCGTCTCGGGCATCGAGTCGACCCCCCAGCCGTCGCGCATGAGCGGGTTGACCAGCCGCCAGCCCAGGGTGGTGTCGTATATCTCGGCCGAGCGGGAGTACGCCGAGGTCGCCTTCGGCACGACGAAGGGCGCCCGGCTCATGCTCTCCACCCCGCCGGCGATCACCAGATCCGCGTCCCCGGCCACGATGGACCGGGCGGCGGTGGCGAGGGCGTCCAGGCCCGAGCCGCAGAGCCGGTTGACAGTGCTGCCCGGCACCTCCTCGGGCAGGCCGGCGAGCAGCGCCGCCATCCGGGCCACGTTGCGGTTGTCCTCGCCGGCCTGGTTGGCGCAGCCGAGGACGACGTCGTCGACGCGGGCCCAGTCCACCGACGGATGCCGGGCGACCAGCTCGCGGATGACGTGGGCGGCCAGGTCGTCGGGGCGGACGCCGGCCAGCGCGCCCGCATACCGGCCGATCGGGGTACGGACACCAGCCACCAGGTATGCCACGGTCATCGCGAGTCCTCAGGGGTGCAGACGGCGGGATGGGCGAACCCACCGGATCACGGGGGCTGCCGGCAGCCAGGATATCCGCGCCGGCAGCGGATAGGTTGACGGCATGGCCCGGGCCCAGTTCAGCGCAGAGACCAGCCGTGGCGGCGATTTCGTCCGTCAGCCCAACCGGTTCACCGGTCGGGTCACCGCCGACTCGACCGCACCTCCCGGTGGCGGTCCGGACGAGCAGGACCGTTGGCCGTTGGAGGCCGGCCGCTACCGGCTCATCTGGTGCCGCGCGTGCCCCTGGGCGCACCGGGCGAGGATCGTACGTGGGCTCCTCGGGCTGGACGACGCGATCTCACTGGGCACCGTCGACCCGATCCGGGACGAGCGCGGCTGGGCGTTCGCCCTCGACCCGGACGGCTTCGACCCGGTCCTCGGCGTCCGTTTCCTCTCCGAGGCGTACCTGGCCACCGACGAGGACTACACCGGCCGGGTGACCGTTCCGGCGCTCGTCGACACCCTGACCGGCCGGGTGGTGACCAACGACTATCCGCAGCTCACCCTCGACTTCTCCACCGAGTGGCGGCGACTGCACGCCCCCGACGCGCCGGACCTGTACCCGGTCGCGCTGCGCCCCGAGATGGACGCGCTGATGGCCGAGATCCACGCCGACGTCAACAACGGCGTCTACCGGTGCGGCTTCGCCACCTCGCAGGAGGCGTACGACGAGGCGTTCCGGGCGTTGTTCGCCCGGCTCGACGCGCTGTCCGAGCGGCTGGCCGGGCAGCGCTACCTGATGGGGGACGCGATCACCGAGGCCGACGTGCGGCTGTTCACCACGCTGGTCCGCTTCGACGCGGCGTACCACGGGCACTTCAAGTGCAACCGCGACAAGCTGACCGAGATGCCGGTGCTCTGGGCGTACGCCCGGGACCTGTTCCAGACCCCGGGCTTCGGCGAGACGGTGGACTTCGACCACATCAAGCGGCACTACTACGGCACCCACCGGGAGATCAACCCGACAGGCATCGTGCCACTGGGGCCCGACGAGTCCGGTTGGACGACGCCGCACGGGCGTGGCTGACCGGGGTCGGGCCGGCACCGCGACGACGCCCACCGTCCGCGGGGACGTCGCCCGCCGGGTCGCCGCGTCCGCCGCAGCCGGGAGCGCGGTGGCCGGGGCTGCCGCGGTGACGGTCGCGGTCGTCGCCGGTCCCGGTCCGGGCTTCACCGGGTACGTGAGCGAGGCGGGCATCGCCGGCAGCGCGCACGCCGTGACGTACCGGATCGGGGTTCTCGCCCTGGCCGGCGCGTTGCTGTTGATCGCCGCGGCGCTGCCGCCCGGGGTCCGGGTCGCGGCGGCGCTGCTCGCCGCCGGTGCCGTGCTCACGGCGGTGTCGGGGGCAGTGACCTGCTCCGCCGGCTGCCCGCTGCCGCCGTTCGAGCGGACCACGGTGGCCGACCTGGTGCACGGTGGCGCGAGTATCGCGGCGACGGCGGCGGCGGTCCTCGCCATGGTCGCGTTGGCGGTGTCCGGGCCGGCCGGACCGGTGGTACGCCGGCTGGCGGCCGGTGCGGCGGCGCTCGCCCTGCCGCTGTGCGCCACGATCGGACTGGCCATGCTCGTGGTCGGCCGGGGTTCCCTGGTCGGCGTGGTGGAGCGGGTGGTCCTCGGGCTCGCGGTGCTCTGGGGCGTGGCGACCGGCACGGCCCTGGCCCTGACTTGCCGCAGGCAAAGCCTGTAAGGAGCGTCACGCGCATCTGCAGCTTGCAGATCGGGCTGATCGGCGTATCGTCGGCTGACGATGACCAATGTCTGGGGCCTCACCGTCCGCCTGTATGTCGATCTCCGACTGCAGGCCAGCGGCGTCTGTCCGGCGTAGCCGCCTCCACACGCCTACCCCGCCCAGACAACGGACAATTGGACATCCCATGCCCTTCGGCCTGCGAAAAATCCCCTTCTCCGTGCAGATCCTGCTCGGCCTCGTGCTCGGCGTGGCGCTCGGCTTCCTGGCCCGCGCCAACGACGTGAGCTGGCTGACCACCACCCTGCACACCATCGGCTCCCTCTTCGTCCAGCTCCTCAAGCTGGCCGTCCCGCCGCTGGTCTTCACCGCCATCGTGGTCAGCGTGGTCAGCCTGCGCGGCGTGGCCAACGCCGCCCGGCTCGCCCTCAAGACCCTCATGTGGTTCGGGATCACCGCGCTGATCTCGGTGAGCATCGGCATCGGCCTCGGCCTGCTCGTCGACCCCAGCCGGGGCGTGACCCTCGACCTGGGTGGCGCTGCGGCACCGAAGAAGACCGGCTCGTGGACGGACTTCCTCACCGGCATCGTGCCCACCAACCCGGTCGGCGCGTTCGTCGAGGGCAACGTCCTGCAGATCGTCTTCCTCGCCGTCGTCATCGGCGCCGCGGCCCTGCTGGTCGGCGACGCCGCCGAACCGTTCGTGGCGCTGAACCGCTCGCTGCTGGAAATCGTGCAGAAGGCCCTCTGGTGGGTCATCCGGCTCGCCCCGATCGGCACGTTGGGCCTGATCGGCAACGCCGTCGCCTCGTACGGCTGGGACCTGCTGGCCCCGCTCGCGAAGTTCACCACCGCCGTCTACGTCGGCTGCGCCATCGTGCTGTTCGTGGTCTACCCGCTGGTGCTGGTCCTCGCCGGCCAGCTCAACCCGCTGCGCTTCTTCGCCGGCGCCTGGCCCGCGATCGAGCTGGCCTTCGTGTCCCGTTCCTCGGTGGGCACCATGCCGGTGACCCAGCGGTCCGTCGAGCGCCTCGGCGTCCCCCGCGAGTACGCCTCGTTCGCGGTGCCGTTCGGCGCCACCACGAAGATGGACGGCTGCGCCGCGATCTACCCGGCCCTCGCCGCGATCTTCGTCGCCCAGGTCTTCGGCGTGCAGCTCGGCGTCACCGACTACCTGCTCATCGCCTTCGTCTCGGTGGTAGGCTCGGCGGCCACCGCCGGGCTGACCGGTGCGATCGTGATGCTCACGCTCACCCTGAGCACGCTGGGCCTGCCGCTGGCCGGGGCCGGTCTGCTGCTGGCCATCGACCCGATCCTGGACATGATGCGCACCGCCACCAACGTGGCCGGGCAGGCGCTCGTGCCGACGGTGGTCGCCGCCCGGGAGGGCACCCTCGACCGGGCCGCGTACGAGTCGGCTGGTCGACGAGGCCTCACCGACCCGGAGCCGGTGGCCGCCGACACGCGACCGGAGCTGAACCCCGTACCCGCCTGACCCGTTCACCACGGCGACGGACCCCTCGTAAGCGGGGTCCGTCGCCGTACCGAGAGGATGACGTCATGAGTTCCCTGTTCACGCCATTGGCTCTGCGTGGGGTCACCCTGCCCAACCGCATCGCCATGGCGCCCATGTGCCAGTACTCCGCCGGCCCGGACGGCCTGCCCACCGACTGGCACCTCGTGCACCTCGGCACCCGCGCGATCGGCGGGGCCGGGCTGGTGCTGACCGAGGCGACCGCCGTACTCGCCGAGGGTCGGATCTCCCCGCAGGACACCGGGCTGTGGTCCGGCGCACACGTCGACGCCTGGCGGCCGGTGACCGCGTTCGTCGCCGCGCACGGCGCGGTGCCGGCCGTCCAGCTCGCACACGCCGGCTTCAAGGCCTCCACCTACCGGCCGTGGGACGCGGGCAACGGCGGGGTGCCGGACGCCGAGGGCGGCTGGACGCCCGTCGCCCCGAGCGCCGAGCCGTTCAGCCCCACCTACCGGACGCCGACCGCGCTCGACGCGGCGGGCATCGCCGGCGTGGTCGACGCGTTCGCCGCCGCCGCCGAGCGCGCTCTCGCCGCCGGTTTCGCCGCCGTGGAGGTGCACGCCGCGCACGGATACCTGCTCAACGAGTTCCTGTCGCCGCTGACCAACCACCGCACCGACGCCTACGGCGGTGACCGGGCCGGCCGGATGCGCCTCACGCTGGAGGTCGCCCGCGCGGTACGCGCCGTGGTCGGCGAGAGCGTGCCGGTGCTCACCCGGATCTCCGCCACCGACTGGGTCGAGGGCGGCTGGACCATCGAGGACAGCGTGGTGCTCGCCGGTGAGCTGGCCGCCGTCGGCGTCGACCTGGTCGACACCTCCACCGGTGGCGTCAGCACCGAGCAGCGCATCCCGGCGCTCGGCCCCGGCTACCAGGTGCCGCTGGCCGCCCAGATCCGCCGCGAGGCCGGCGTACCCACCGGCGCGGTCGGCCTGATCGTCGAGCCGGAGCACGCCGAGCAGATCATCGCCAGTGGCGAGGCCGATCTGGTGCTGCTCGGCCGGGAACTGCTGCGCGACCCGTACTGGCCGCGCCGCGCCGCCGGAAAGCTCGGCGTCGCGTACAACGGCCCCGCCCAGTACGCCCGCGCCTGATCGGGAACCCTTCGCGGGCGGCTGCCGTCACCGGCAGCCGCCCGACCCGGCTCTCAGCCGGCGAGGTGCGACCACTCGCCCTCCAACTCCCGCCAGGTGCCCTGGGCCGCCACCGAGCCGGCCCGCAGGACCACCACGTGGTCGGCGCGGACCAGCGCGGCGCGCTTCGCGGTGGACCCCACCACGGTCACCCCGTGCGCCCGCAGCGCCTGCCACAGCGCCAGCTCCGTCGTGACGTCGAGCGCCGACGACACATCGTCCGCGACCAACAGTTCGGTACGCGGGGCCAGCGCCCGGGCCAGGGCCAGCCGCTGAAGCTGCCCGCCGGACAGCCGGGTGCCCTTGTGCCCGATGAGCAGACCCAGTCCCCCACCGGCGGCGGCCAGATCGTGGTCGAGCTGTGCCGTACTGACCGCGCCCGCCGCGTCCACCTGATGGCCGAGCGCGATGTTGTCGGCCACCGTCCCGGAGAGCACCCGGGGCAGCTGACCGACGTAACCGACCTGGTTGGGGCGGAGGAACAGCTCGGGCTCGGTGACCGGGTCACCGTTCCACGACAGCTCGCCGGTGTGGTGGACGATGCCGGCCAGGGCCCGCAGCAGCGAGGACTTGCCCGACCCGACCGGCCCGACGACCAGCACCAACTGCCCGCGCTGGACCGTCAGGTCCACGTCGCGCACGGCGACCGTGCCGTCGGAGTGCACCACCGAGAAGCCGCGCAGCTCCAACCGGCGCAGCGGGCGCCGGGGCGGCGACGCCGGCGCCGGCGCCGTCCCGCCGGCCAGATCCACCGCCGGCACGCCCGCCGAGTACGCCCCCACGCCGGTCATCGCCACCGTCCGCTTGGTCCAGACCCGCGCCGACGGCAGCTGGGAGATCAACGACGCGGTGGTCCAGGCGAACCACCGGGCCGCGCCCAGCGTGGAGACGGCCACCAGCACCGCACCGGCCGACAGGTCACCGCCCAGGTAGAGAGCCCACGCGCCGATCGGTAGCAGCCCGCTGGCCACCGACGGCGTCGAGCGGGACCACACCTGCACCGCGATCTCCCGCCGCTGCCGGTCACTGCGCAGCACGTCGAGGTCGGCCAGGTGCCGCAGCACCGCCGACGTCGCGCCGGCGAGCTTGACCGTCCGGGCCGCGGAGAGCGCGGAGACGAGCGCGGTGGCGAAGGCGGCGCGCGCCGCCACTGTCGCCCGCGCCGCGCGCTCCAACTTCGGGCCGAACAACGTCGCGGCCAGGCCGGAGACGACCATCGTGCCGAAGAAGAACAGCCCGGGCACGACGCTGCCGGTGACCGCCGTCATGGCGACCACCAGCACCACCGCCACGGACTGGTCCAGCACGTTGTCGGCGAGCTGTACCACCCGCTCGGTGTCGCCACCCTGCGCCACCACCTCCGCCGGGGTGTGCGAGCTGACCCGGCGAGGGCCGGTCTGGCCGTGCACCAACCGCAGACCGATCCGCAGCATCTGCCGCACCCACCAGTGCGGGAACCACACGTGGGTGTAGAACGGCAGCGGCAGGGTGACCAGCAGTCCGGCCACGATGCCCAGCGCCGGCAGGTACGGGCTGCCGGTCCCGTCGACCAGGTCGGCCCACAGCCACGGCAGCAGCGGTCCGTCCAGCCCGAGCAGGCTGAGCCCGAGGAACAGCACGATTGCGACCGCCCCGTAGCGAGGGTCGTTGGTGCAGAGCCGGATGATCTCCCGGAACGTGCGCGCCCGCGGCGTCGGTGGCAACGGCGGCGGCTCGGTACGCGCCCCCGGCACCCGCTCGCCCGCCACCTCCGCTTCGACCGGAGCAGCACCACCGGCGGCGTACGCGCCGATCGTGTTCGGGCCGGTCAGAAGGTCGGTGCCGCCGCCGGGGTGGAACGCCGTCGGTCCGCCCGCGTACACGGCGGCGTGACTGGTTGCCAGCAGCTCGGCGAAACGCGTCGACGACTCCAACGGACCGGCCTCGACCACCGCGCCGTCGGCGAGCACCACCACCTCGTCGCAACGGCGCACCGAGGAGAGCCGATGCGCGATGACGATGCCGATGCGGTCGCGCAGCAGCCGTTCGGTGGCCCGCTGCACGCGCGCCTCGGTCACCGGGTCCAACCGGGCGGTGGCCTCGTCGAGGATCACGACGTGCGGGTCACGGACCAGGATCCGGGCGAACGCCACCAGTTGCTCCTGGCCGGCGGAGAGCACGTGCCCACCCTCCCCGAGTCGGGTCGCCAACCCGTCGGGCAGCTCCGCGATCCAGCTGGCCAGGCCCAGTTCGTCGAGCGCCCGGGCGGCGGCGTCGAGCAGCTCCGGGTCGTAGAGGGCGACGTTCTCGGCGAGCGTTCCGGCCAGGATCTCGGTGCGTTGCGGCACCAGCGCCACCCAACGTCGCAGCTCTTCGACGTCGAGGTCGCACAGGTCCGTGCCGCCGAGGAAGACGGTGCCCGGCGGCACGTCCACCGCCCGGGTGAGCACCTTCGCCAACGTCGACTTACCCGAACCGGTACGCCCGATCAGGGCGTACGAGCGGCCCCGCGCGAAGGTGAGGCTGAGCCCGCGCAGGGCAGGACCCCGCCCGCTCTCCGGCCCGGTGACCTCGTACCCGAAGGTCAGGTCCCGGATGCGCAGGTCACCCTCGACCGGGGCGGCCCCGCCGACCGGCTCCTGCCGGGCCTTCTGGAGCAACTGCACGCGAGCCCACGCACCGAGGGCTTCCTGTAGCTCGGGCACCATCCGGCTGACATGTTCCGCGGTGGCCCCGAAGGCCAGGGCGAGCAGCCAGATGGCGGTGAGCCGGGCGGCGTCGACCCGACCGGTGGCCAGGGCCCAGGCTCCGCCGAGCACCACCGCGCCGACGCCCACCCGGATCGTCGCGGTGGCGACCGTGGCCACCTTGGCGGAGAGCACCCAGACCCGGTGGCCGCGGGACAGCACGGTGGCGGCCCGTCGGGCGTACAGCCGCAGCACGTACGGCTGGGCCAGGCTGGTTCGTACGTCGTCCTGGCCGTGCACCGCCTCCTCCATCACGGCCGCCAGGTCCGACCAGGCCTCCTCCTCGGCCATCCGGGCCGGGCCGATCCGTGCCGCGGGCCGGCGCAGACCCACCGCGAGCACCACCGTCAGCAGCAGCATCGCGGTTCCGGCCGGCCACCACACGACGAGCGCGACGACCATCGACAGCAGTCCCACGCAGAGCCCCTGGGCGAGGCGCGAGCCCTGGTTCCGTACCGCCGACGCCACCTGGTAGACATCACCGTCGATGCGGTCCAGCAGCTCACCCACCGGGGTGGTCTCGAGGCTCGGCAGATCCTGCCCGAGCGCGACGCGGCAGAGCCGCCGACGGACGTCGGCGGACCAGTCGGCGGTCAGCCCCGCCATCAGCAGGCTCACCACCAGGTCGGTGAGCACCACGGCGGCCAACGCGGCGGCGAGGATCGTGAAGGACGTGGCCGACCGGTGTACGAGCACCGCGCCGGCGAGCGCGGACGCGCCCGCCTGACCGGCCGCGCCGAGCACGATCAGGACGCCCACGAGCGTGAGGCGACGTGGCGAGGTGGCCCACAGATCACGGAGCAGGCGCATCGGAGTTCCTCCGGACGTGGGTGGCGGAACACCCAGCGTGCCGGCAGCGGCCCTGTCCCCTCAACCGATTTACCCGCCCCTGAGCAGGACATCCGCGATGCCCGATGCGCCCGACCACGGGGACGCGAGACCCGCGCGCCCCGCATTGACGTGATCGACACGACTTCGCCGATCTGGGGCTATCGACCGGTCCCGGATGCCCCAAGTTCGGCGATCCGGAGTTGATCAACGCGCTCGATCGCGTCGCCCGAGCGTTATGTCGGCTTGTGGGGCGTTCGTGGTGACCGGCTGCACCCGCCGGCCGGAATCGTGGCGGGCCGGGGGTCGTTACACATCCGGACGATCGCAGGACCACCGGCTCGTCGCACGAGCCGGCCGCCTGCGGGAATGGCCCCGGCCACCGGGTCGTTACACACGGACCGGCCGCCGAGGAACCCGCCCCGTAGGCGCCACGGCCCCCCGGGAATGACCCCGGTCAGCCGGTCGTTACACCCGGTCCCGGCGCCACGAGCCCCCCCGCTCGCAGGCCGCCGACCCGAGACTTCTCAAGCGCCCGGACGAGGTGCTGACCCCCACGTCACCCGATCCCCCCGAGCAGGTGTGTGGGTGTTTCCGACCCCCGAAGGAGCTACCCCCATGAACACGATCTTCCGCAAGAGCATGCTGTCCGTTGCCGGTCTCGCGTTCGCCGGTGGTGTGTTCGCCGGCCCGATCGCCGCCCACGCCGCCACTCCGGTCGATGCCAAGCCCGCCGCCGTGACGGTGCAGACTGCGGCACCGAAGCCGCAGGGCGACCAGTCGCACATCACCCTGAACGACGAGCAGAGGACCAACGTCAAGGCCATCATCGCGGCCACGAAGAAGGCCGGCCTGCCCGAGCGGGCCGCGGTCATCTCCATCGCCACGAGCCTGCAGGAGTCCAAGCTGGAGAACCTGGGCCACCTCGGCGACGCCAACGACCACGACTCCCTGGGCCTGTTCCAGCAGCGCCCCACCAGTGGTTGGGGCACGCCGGAGCAGATCACCAACCCGGAGTACTCCACGACGGCGTTCCTCAAGGGCCTCAAGCAGGTCGACGGCTGGCAGGACATGCCCCTGACCGACGCCGCCCAGACCGTACAGGTGTCCGCCTACCCCGACGCGTACGCCCAGTGGGAGCAGCAGGCCACCGACCTGGTTGCCCAGCACTGGAACAGCTAAGACAAACCGATGGCCGGCACCCCACCCGGGGTGCCGGCCATCGACGTACCCGCGACCGTTCAGAAGAGGACCGTGGCGAGCGTGCCGACCGGCTGGAAGCCGCAACGTTGGTACACCCGGCGGGCCGGCAGGTTGAAGTCGTTGACGTACAGGCTGACCGTCGGAGCGACCCGGACCAGCGCGTCGCGTACCACCGCGGCCATGGCACCGGCAGCGATGCCCCGGCCCCGCCATTCCGGCGCGACCCAGACGCCCTGGACCTGGGCGGTCCGCTTGGTCACGACGGCCAACTCGGCCTTGAACACGACCTTGCCGTCGACGAAGCGGGCGTACGCACGGCCGGCGCGGACCAGGTCGTTGACCCGGCGGCGGTAGCTGCGGCCGGCGTCCTCGGCGAGTGGGGAGACGCCGACCTCTTCGGTGTACATGGCGACGGCCGCCGGGAAGAGTCGGTCGACGTCGCCGGAGCGGACGCGGCGTACCTCTGGGTCGGCCGGCACGGCCGGCGTCGTGTCGGTGGCCAGCAGCGGCTGGTTGGGGCGGACGTCGCGGGCCGGACCCCAGGTGCCGGAGAGCCGGTCCCAGAGGGCGAGGACGGCGTCCGCGCGGCCGACGATCGAGGAGCACAGCCTCTCCTCGCCGGCGAGCAGGTCGGCGAAGGCCGACACGGCGGCGTCGTTGGCGAGCACCGGCGTCAGGTTGCCGCCGAGCCAGCACAGTGATTCGAGGTTACGCCGGGCGCCGTACCCCAGGATTCGCCCTTCGGCCCGCCACCAGGACAGCCCGCGCGCGGCGATGCGCTCGGCGACCTGCGCGCCCGCGAACGGGTCACGGTCGAGCAGGCGCTCGACCGCGCGGCGCTCCGATTCCCCCAGTTGCCGTACCGGCACCGTCAGCACGCCTACCAGCCTGCCAGATCGACCCCCCACCCCGCCGCCGAGTGGCGAGCCCGGTCTCAGACGTTGCCGGTTCGGTGACCGCGCTGGTCGGTCGGGTTCGGCCCGCCCACCGGACGACCGGGGGCACCAGGGCACCGAGCAGGAGGAACAGCCCGGCCAGCACGAGCCATCCCGGTACGCCCCAACCGAGGGCGAGGCTGGTCACCACGACGGGCGCGAGCATCTTGCCCAGTTCGTAACCCATGCCGTACGTCCCCTGGTACTGCCCGTGCGCGTCGGCCGGTGCCAGCCCGCAGGAGATCCCCCAGCCGCCGGCGGAGTGCCGCAGCTCCCCGATGACGTGCGCCAGCGATCCGACGCAGAGCAGGCAGATGGCGCCCGGTGTGGGCAGGGCGCCGCTGGCGGCGAAGAGTACGCAGGCCAGCGCGATGACCGCGCCCGCCCGGCGCGACGCGCGGGCGGCTCCCGGCAGGGTGACGGCGCCGCGCGCCGCCCGTACCTGTAGGAGCACCACCATCGCGGTATTGACCAGCGTCAACACCGAGATCATCCAGACCGGTGCGATGGTGTGCCCGGCGATCCACAGCGGCAGGGCGAGGGTGAGCAGGCTGAAGTGCATGGACATCAGCCCGTCGAGCAGGGTGGAGGCGAGGAACGGGCGATCCCGCAGGGCGACCAGTCGGGGTCCGCGCGTGGGAGCGGCGACGGGCGCGACAGTGGGCAGCCGGACGGAGATCGCCGCTGCGGCCAGCGACGCCGCCGCCGTGGTCAGGATCAGGGTGAGGTAGCCGGCGCGGGTGTCGGCGGCGATGGCGAAAAACCGCCGAGGAGTCCAGCGGCGGACGCAAGCGGTTCACCGTCACCGAGGCCGGTCAGGCCGAGGCCACCGCCGCCGCGCAGACGCCCGCCTGGGCGGACGTCGCCCAGGGCACCGTGAGCAGCTGGCACGACATCCACGACTCCGGCGCGCAGGCGATGAACGCCCTGCGTCAGGTGATGATGGACGGCACCGACGACCAGTGTGAGCGGGCCGCCCAGGTGCTCGACGAGACCCGGCGCAAGCTGTACGCGATCCTCGCCGAATCAGAGTGAGACGCGCCAGAACGAATGCGGGCCGCTCCCCGAGGGGGAACGGCGCGCATTCTTCGAACTGGCTCAGTGCACGGTGACCGTCGGGCCGGTGACCAGCCCGCGCAGCTCCTCGGGCAGCTCGGCGCCCATCTCGTCGGCGATGCGCAGCGCCTCCTCGATCAGCGTCTCCACGATCTGCGCCTCGGGCACCGTCTTGACGACCTGACCCTTGACGAAGATCTGGCCCTTGCCGTTGCCGGACGCGACGCCGAGGTCGGCCTCACGGGCCTCGCCCGGACCGTTGACGACGCAGCCCATGACGGCCACCCGCAGCGGCACGGGCAGCCCTTCGAGGCCGGCGGTGACCTCCTCGGCGAGCTTGTAGACGTCCACCTGGGCACGCCCGCAGGACGGGCACGAGACGATCTCCAAACCCCGTTCGCGCAGGCCCAGCGACTCCAGGATCTGGTTGCCGACCTTGATCTCCTCGACCGGCGGGGCGGAGAGCGACACCCGGATGGTGTCGCCGATGCCCTCGGCGAGCAGCGCGCCGAAGGCGACCGCCGACTTGATGGTGCCCTGGAAGGCCGGCCCGGCCTCGGTGACGCCGAGGTGCAGCGGGTAGTCGCACTGCTCGGCCAACTGCCGGTACGCCCGGATCATCACGACCGGGTCGTTGTGCTTGACCGAGATCTTGATGTCGCGGAAGCCGTGCTCCTCGAACAGCGAGCACTCCCACAGCGCCGACTCGACGAGCGCCTCGGCGGTGGCCTTGCCGTACTTGGCCAGCAACCGCTTGTCGAGCGAGCCCGCGTTGACGCCGATGCGGATCGGCGTACCGGCGGCGGAGGCCGCTGCGGCGATCTCCTTGACCTTGTCGTCGAACTGCCGGATGTTGCCCGGGTTGACCCGGACGGCCGCGCAGCCGGCGTCGATGGCGGCGAAGACGTACTTGGGCTGGAAGTGGATGTCGGCGATCACCGGGATCTGCGACTTCCTGGCGATCGCGGGCAGCGCCTCGACGTCGTCCTGGGACGGCACCGCCACCCGGACGATCTGGCAGCCGGATGCGGTCAGCTCGGCGATCTGCTGAAGGGTCGCGTTGACGTCGGAGGTGAGGGTCGTGGTCATCGACTGCACGGACACCGGCGCGCCGCCACCGACCGGCACCGAGCCGACCATGATCTGGCGGCTGGCCCGGCGGGGAGCCAGTGGCGGGGGCGGCACGGCGGGCATACCGAGACTGATAGCGGTCACTTCAGGCACTCACCTTGAGAAGAGCGTGATCGGGTTGACGACGTCCGCGGCGATGGTGAGCAGTGTGAACGCGCCACCGATCAGGATCACCGCGTACGTGAAGGGCATCAGTTTGAGGTAGTCGACCCGGCCCGGGTCGGCTCGGCCGATCCGGGCGTAGAGCCAGGAGCGGACCCGCTCGAACCAGGCGACCGCGATGTGGCCGCCGTCGACCGGGAGCAGTGGCAGCAGGTTGAACACGCCGATGAAGAAGTTCAGCGACACGAACAGCATGAAGAAGACCAGCCAGGCGTTGTTCTGGACGGCCTCGCCGCCGAGCCGGCTGGCGCCGACCACGCTGATCGGGGTGTCCACGTCCCGCTCGCCGCCGGTGAGGGCGGTCCACAGGGCGGGGACCTTCTGCGGGATGCGCTGCAACGCCTGCGCGGTGCCGACGGCGAGTTGACCGGTGAAGTTGGCGGTCGCCCCGAAGGCGCCCCCCGGCCCGTACGTGACGCGGGTGGGGGTGCTGGGGACGAGGCCGACACCGAGCGCGGCCACCGGCCCGGCGGCGCCCTCGGGGTTGTCCAGGGGTGGGCGCTGGGTCTGCGCGAGCACGGTGCTCGTGGTGCCAGGCTGCCCGTCGCGGACGTACGCGATCTGCGTGGTCTCCCCCGGCTTGAGGGCGCGCAGCGTGGTCAACAGCTCGCCGTAGTTGCCGATCGGGGTGCCGTTGATCGAGGTGATCCGGTCGCCGTCGCGGAGTTGGGCCTGGGCTGCCGGGCTGGGGGCGTCCGCGGAGGTGCAGGCCCGGACCGCGTTCTCCGGCACCACGCAGTCGCTGAGCTGGATGACGGCGGGCTCCTGGCGGGCCTGCGCGTCGGTGGTCGGGAAGTCCGGGTTGGGAAGGCCGGCGGAGACGGCGAGGATCCAGATGGTGACCAGCGCGAGCGCGAAGTGCGTGATCGACCCGGCGGCCATCACGATCGTCCGCTTCCAGACCGGGTAACGCCACATCACCCGTGGCTCGTCGCCCGGCTCGACGTCGTCGTCCTGCGGGGTCATCCCGACGATCTTGCAGAATCCGCCGAGGGGGATGCCCTTGAGCCCGTACTCGGTCTCACCGCGCTGGAACGACCAGATGGTGGGGCCGAAGCCGACGAAGAACTTCGTCACCTTCATCCCGAACATCTTGGCGGTGAGCATGTGCCCCGCCTCGTGCAGACTGACCGAGATGAGGATGGCCAGGGCGAAGAGGACCACCCCGAGCAGGTACGACATCAAGCTCCTTCCACCGAACCCGCGATGAACTCCTGCGCGTGCGCGCGCGCCCACGACTCGGCCGCGAGCACGTCCCCGACGGTACCTGGTTCGGCGAAGTCCGGAGCGTCCTCCAGCACCCGCTCGAGGGTGTCGACGATGCCGAGGAACGGCAGTCGGCCCGCGACGAAGGCCGCCACGCACTCCTCGTTCGCCGCGTTGTAGATCGCCGGGCGGCACCGCCCAGCCTCCCCGGCGGCCTTGGCGAGGGCGACGGCCGGGAACGCCTCGTCGTCGAGCGGCGCGAACTCCCAGGTGTGCGACGCCGTCCAGTCGACGGCGGTGGCGGCCTCGGGCACCCGGTCCGGCCAGCCGACGCCCAGCGCGATCGGCAGCCGCATGTCCGGTGGGCTGGCCTGGGCGATCGTCGACCCGTCCACGAACTCGACCATCGAGTGGATCACCGACTGCGGGTGCACCATCACGGTGATGTCGGCGTACGGCACGTCGAACAGCTCGTGTGCCTCGATCACCTCAAGCGCCTTGTTGACCATGGTCGCCGAGTTGATCGTGACGACCGGCCCCATGTTCCAGGTGGGGTGCGCGAGCGCCTGCTCCGGTGTGACCTGCGTCAACTCGTCGCGCCGCCGCCCCCGGAACGGGCCGCCGCTGGCCGTGACGATCAGCCGCCGCACCTCACCGCGCGACCCGGAGCGCAGACACTGGGCCAGCGCCGAGTGCTCCGAGTCGACCGGCACGATCTGCCCCGGCCGCGTCACCGCGGCCTTGACCAGCGGGCCGCCGGCCACGAGCGACTCCTTGTTGGCCAACGCGAGGGTACGACCACCGCGCAGAGCGGCCAGCGTAGGAGCGAGGCCCAGCGAGCCGACCACCCCGTTGAGCACGATGTCGCAGGGCCACTGCGCCAGCTCGGTCATGGCGTCCGGGCCGGCCACGATCTTGGGAAGCTTGAAGTCGCCGGTGGCCCAGCCCCGACGGCTCGCCTCAGCGTAGAACGCCAGTTGCAGGTCCTGCGCGGCGGACGCCTTGGCCACCCCGACCGCCTCGACGCCCAGTTCGAGGGCCTGCGCGGCGAGCAGCTGGACGTTGCCGCCACCGGCGCCGAGCGCCACCACGCGGAACCGGTCCGGGTTGCGCCGGACGATGTCGACGGCCTGCGTGCCGATCGAACCGGTGGACCCGAGCAGGACGAGGTCGCGGGGGGAAGTCACGACGCCATTCTCCCCCACCGCCGCTGTACGCCCGCTGGGAGCCTCAGCCCTCCCCGCCGGCCTCTGGGGCCCCTTGATCGACACCACATCGCCGACCTGGGGGTATCTCGACAGCAGGACACCCCCACCTCGCCAAACTCGTGTCGATCAAGAGGTGCCAGGCTCCTCTGGGACCGCTTCCTCGCCGAGCAGGTCGGCCGGATCGATGGAGAACTCGAACGGCTCCCGCATGACGAAGCGCGTCCCGGCCGCGGCGGCGGCCACCGGCCGGTACTCCCCCTCGGTCAGCTCGTACAAGGCGATCGTGGGCACCCGATTGCGCAGGTCGACCCGGAGGAAGAACGGCACGCCGGCGGCGGCGTACTCGCGCGGCCGGTCGATGATGTCCTTGCGCCGGTGACTGGGAGAGACGATCTCCCCGAGAAGCACGGCGTGGTTGATCTCCATGGTCGTTCGACCGCCGCCCGGAGCGTCGAGGATGACGATGTCCGGGATGAACAGGTCCTGACCCGAGACGACGTTCGTCTCAAGATAGAGCCACAGCTTGGCCCGGCGGGCTGCCTGCTTGAGGTGGAACGCGAGGTCCAACTCCGCGTCCTGATGGTCGTACCCGGCATGTGGTGTCACGATCACGCTTCCGCTCCGGACCTCAACCTTGGGGCCGTTGGTCTCCGGCAACAGGTCGAGGGCGAGCTGCGCGGTCCACGGCTCGTCGTGCCACCGCAGCACGTCGAACGACGGCTCGGTGTGCTGCGGCGCCGGCTCCGGCGCGAACGCTGCCTGGGCCATCTGGGCTCACCCCCTCAGCGGACCATCCTGCTCAGATCAGCCTAGCCACCGCAGCCCGCGCAGCACGTCATCGCACACCGAGTCCGCCACCAATCAGCTGCTGCATCCAGCACGGCGCGTGCAGATCTTGGACAGTTTCCGTTCGGCCTCAACGGCAACTGTCCAGGATCTGCGGACCACACACACGAAGCGGGGGCGATCACGTCCGCTCAGGCGGACGGAAGCACGGTCAGCGGACCGACAGCCATCACGTACCCACTGGTGTGGACGACGACCTGGTCGGCGGTGACCGAGAGGATGCGGTGAACCTGCTCGGGTAGCGCTACCGACCAGATGAGGCTGCCGGTCCCGATATCCCAGAGCCGCAGGACCCGGTCGGTGCCCGCGGTGGCGACCACCGGGACGCCGTCGAGGACCACCGGCAGGATCGCGTCGACCGTGCCGGGATGCGCCAGAGCTGGGCCGACCGACTCCCCGGTGGCGATGTCGGCGCAGGTGACCGTGCCGCCGACGACGCTGAGCACGGCTGATCCAAGGACGTGCAAGCGCCTGACGGCGGCTGGCCCCGGCCAGTCCCAACCCTCCGGGGCGGTTCGGCCGGTCCGCTCGGCGAACCGGCCCGGCGGTTCCAGCTCGGTCAGGTCGGCACTGTCGAACCAGCGGAAGCCGCCCGCATCGGTGCCCGTCAGCACGACGGTGCGGCCGTGAAGGTCAACAAGCGCCAATGAGGTCGTCTCCCGCGATTCCAGTCGGACGGAGGCCCGCAGGGTCAGGGTGGCGGCGTCCCAAACGGCGAGGAGGCCGCCAAGGTTGATCGCGGCAATGACGCCACCGCGCGCGGCGACCTCGTGGAGCACAGCGGGTGTCAGCGGCGGCTCGGGCGCGGTGTGGATCTCGCCGGTGGCCGGGTCGACTATCGTCGGCCTGAGGCGGTCCATCACGACGAGCAGGTCGCGGCCGGCAACGGTAGTGGAGACCAGTCGCGGATAGCCGCCCGCAGCCCGCTGGACGATCCGCCGTTCACCAGCCGGTCCTACGAGCCCGCTGCCATCCGCGGCATCGGCGATCTCGAATACGCCCCCCTTGTCCACGGCGACGACCACGGGCCGTCCGCCGATCCCGGAAATCACGGCGTTTTGGAAGTAAGGCCGGTCCGAGTCGTCCTGTGGGAGTGGGTCGGCGAGTTCGAGAAGGTTGGTCCGGCCCTCGGTGCTGCCCGCCTGCGCCACGAAGAGCAACGAGCCGCGCACGGCGACCTGACCGACACGCTGGGTGAAGTCGGTCCGGATCGTGCCGTGCACGGTGCCGTCCCGCAGATCGATGATCCGCAGCGCACGCCACTCGCCGAGCACGACCCAGGCACCGCCGGCGAGAAACACCGGAGCGTCGTACGGGTTTGTGGTGGTGGGAAACTGCGCTGTTGGCTGGACCGCGGTGGCGTCCCACACGCTCAGGAGGCCATCGCCGACGGTCACCGCGCGCCGCTGACCGTCGAGCACCGTCCAGCCGCCGCACGTCGTAGACCCGGCCACGGCCACCTCACCGGTGCGGCGCAGGCCGTCGAGGTCGTGGAAACACAGGTTCATGGAATCGGTGTCCTCGCCGCCGAGGCTCAGGACGGCCGGCCCATCGCCCGCACTGATCGCCACCTGGAAGACATCTCCGCTGTGGGCGGCGGTCCTGGCCAACTGCCTGCCGTCAGCCAGATCCCACAGCAGCAGGTAACCGCCTTCGGTGCCGGTGACCGCGACTCCGACGCCGACCGCGAGGCTGACGAGGCGGCCCGCTCGGCGGGGAATGTCGTCCGGGTCGGTGGCGAGCACCAGCTTCCCGGTAGCGAGGTCCCATACGCACAGCCGCTCATCGTCAACGGCGACGACGGTGGCACCGTCGAACACCGCCTCCACGTAGAAGGCATCGTCGCTGCCCTCCAGACCCGGCCCTGCGACAGATCTTGGAGGCGAGGTGCCCTCCAAAGGCCGAGTTTTTTGACGTACCGGGTGGCGCGGGCGGCTCAGCGGCGAGTGTTCAACTGACGTGCGCGGGTCGCCGCGACGAAGTCGGACCAGACCGAATCGGTGAAGGTCAGCACGGGCCCCTGCCGGTCCTTGCTGTCGCGTACGCCGATCACGTCGGCGAACCCCGCCACCTCGACGCAGTCGCCCTCGCTGCCGGACCGGGTCGACGTGCGCCAGACTCCGTCACGCACTGCGACACCGCCGACTTCGCGGTATGCACCGCCAACCACGCCACCGTCGCATCGAAGGCCCGGGTATGCCCGGCCCCGTGACGCGCCCACGGCACCGCCGCCACGACCACCCCATGCACCCGACAGGAGACCCGGGGCGCGTCCGCCTCGATCACCGCCCGGACCGTCCCCAGATCCAACGCCCGCCACCGCCGCCGCACCCCGGCGTCATAGCGGGCACACCGCCGCCGGCAATGCGGACACCGCCGCGACGCGCCCTTGCGCACCCGCACCCGAGCCACCACCACCGACTCGACCGGATCGAACTCCACACCCTCGACCACCGCCTGCTCGACCCCGAGCAGCCCAGCCCATACCCTGGCAGAACGCACGCCGTTCTCCCGCCCCCAAAAGTTCTGACCTTCGACAAGCCAGAACCTAGGCAGGACAACGGCGTGCGCCATAAACGACGCGCCCAACCACCCACAAACACGTCACAAGACCCATAAATATGACCCACAGGTATACGGCTCAACGCGGTGTGCGGCTCGGCAGGTGGTTCCGCGCGAAGCGGAGGCGGGGTCAGCCGTCCGGCGTGGTCAGGACGAACGTCTCCAACTCCTCGCCGCCATACCAGTCCGTGCGCCGGCCCACGTGCGCCATGCCGAGTCGTCGGCAGACCGCCATCGACGGCTCGTTGCCCGGCGACACGACCGCGTAGATCTCCGGGGTACCGGTGGCGAACTCCCGGGCGAGAAGCGCCCGGGCCGCCTCGGTGGCGTAGCCCTGCCCCCACGAGTCGGGGTGCAGGTGCCAGCCCACCTCGATGTCGTCGGTACGCCGTGTCTCGTCGCGCCCCGGCAGCGGCTTGAGCAGAATCGTTCCGGCCACCCGCCCGGTGTCGCGTACCTCGATCGCCCAGGTGCCGTACCGTCCGCCGTCGCCGGCGTGCCGCTCCTGCCAGAACCGCAGCCGTTCGGCGGCCTGACCCGGCTCCACCATCGGCAGACCCGGTGAAACGCCCAACCAACGCGTGATCTCCGGGCGCGAGTAGATGTCGTAGATCCGGGCCAGGTCCGCCGGTTCGTCGGTCCAGTCGCGCAGGATGAGACGTTCGGTGGTGACAACAGTCATGACCGGCGATCTTAAGGAGTGACCGCCCCGGCGACAGGGAAGGAGGAGCCGATGGGCAACGGATGGCAGCGCGCGAAACGGATCATCAGCGCCGCGTTCCGTCCCGTGCGCGGGCGCGACCTGTCGCTGCACGCCGCCGCGATCACCTTCTACGGGGCGATCGCCGTGGTTCCGGTGGCGCTGCTGGCCCTCTGGCTCACCTCGCTGCTCGCGGGCGCCGATCGGGTACGCCGGCTCACCTCGTACGCCGTGGATGCTCTGCCGACGGCGATCGGTGCGCCCCGGGCGGTGGCCGCGCTCGTCGACGCCGGGGTGCAGTTGACCCCGCTGCTGGCGCTCGCCTCACTGCTGCCGGCGTCGCTCTACGGCGAGGGGCTGCGCCGGGCGTTCGTGTCGGTGGCGGCGCCGCGGAGCGACGAGCACCTGGTGGGCTGGCGGGGCCGGCTGCTGCTGCTGCCGCTGCTCGCGCCGGCTCCCGCCCTGCTCCTGTCGATCCTGCTGGCGTTGCCGCTCACCACCCGCCTGGTCCGTCAGGGTGGCTGGGTCGGCGTGCTGGGTGTGGTGCTGTCGTTCCTGGCGGTCTGGCTGGTTCTCACACCGGTGCTGGTGTGGGTGTTCCGGGTGGTCGGGCCGGCGTCGCCGGACTGGCTCTCCACGCTCGGGATCGGGTCGTTCACGGCCGCGAACCTCTCCGGGTTCCTGCACGGCTTCGTGCTGTTCGCATCCCTTCCGCTGGACCTGGGCACACCGTTCGGTGGTTTCGACCCGATCGGCGCGGGCGTGGCGGTGCTCCTGTGGCTGTACCTGTTCCACGTGATCGTCCTGGCCGGTTACTCGGCGACCCTGGCCCTCTCCCGCTGGCGCGCCCAGCGGGAGCGCTGATCACGGGGCGGCGAGCGCTTCGGTGGGAGTGAGCCGGGCGGCCCGGATCGACGGGTAGACGCCTGCGGCCATCCCGACCAGCAGGGCACCGGCGATGCCGCCCAGCACGGACGTCATCGGAATCGTCGGCGGCCAGCCCTGGTAGCCGGCGTAGCCGACGGTCGCGAGCACGCCGAGGACCGCACCGGCGGCCCCGCCGAGCACGGACAGCAGCACCGACTCGGTGAGGAACTGCACCCGGATCTGGCCACGGTTCGCGCCGAGCGCCCGGCGCAGACCGATCTCCCGGCGACGCTCCAGCACCGAGATGACCATGGTGTTGGCCACCCCGATCCCACCGACCAGCAGCGCCACCGCGGCCAGACCGAGGAACAGCGCGGAGAACGTGTTCTCGGTGGCACGTTTCGCGGCGAGCGCGTCCGAGGGGCGACTGACCTGGACCAGGCCGGGCAGCTGCGCGTTCAGGGTGGCCGGCAGCACGGCCCGGACGTCCTCCAACGCGTTCTCGCGGGCCCGCACGTACACCACGGTGGGATGCCCGTCGAAGCCGAGCAGGTCCCGGGCCGCGTCCCAGCCGACCAGCACCGACCGGTCCAGGTCGGGGGCGATGGGCAGCGGATCGAGTACGCCGATCACGGTGAACCACCGCTCGCCGATGAACACCTGCGGTGGCTGGGCCGGGTCCACGGTGGCGAACCCGAGCCGGCTCGCGGCCACGTAGCCGAGGACGACCGTCGGCAGCCGAGCCGTGCCGTCGTCGAGGAACCGGCCGGCACGGACCCGGCCGTTGACGGTGTCCAGCAGGTCCGGTCGGGTCGCCAGGGTGCTGAGTCCCGAGGTGTCGTACCGGTCCATCACGTCGCTGCGGCGGACCATCACGTGGGTGTTCGCGACGGCGCTCACCGTCTCCACGGGCCCGATCCGCTGCACCATCGCGACGGAGTCCTCCGGCAGCAGCACGGGCGGGTCCTGATCCGGTACGGGTTCGGCGCGCAGCAGGTTGGTGCCGAGCGCGGAGAGCTGGTCCATGAGGTCGCGCTGGCTGGACGCGGGGATTCCCACCACGACGATCATCGTGGCGATGCCGATGGAGATGCCCAGGGCGGACAGGACCGCCCGCATCCGCCGGCTGGTCAGCCCGAGCAGACCGAGCCGGAGTACGTCCCCCGGGGCGAGCCTGGGCGGTCGGCCGCCGGGTGCCGCTGTCGGTGTGCTCATGCGGGCGTCCTGTCACGCGTGTCGGAGACGATCCGTCCGTCGCGGATGTCCACCTGTCGAGGGGTACGAGCGGCGAGATCCCGGTCGTGGGTGATGACGGCGATGGTCGTGCCTTCCGCGTGCAGACTCAGCAGCAGCGCCAGGACCGCCTCGCCGTTGGCGGTGTCCAGGGCCCCGGTCGGCTCGTCGGCCAGGACCAGCGCCGGTTCGTTGACAAGCGCCCGCGCTATCGCCACCCGCTGGCGTTCTCCGCCGGAGAGCTGGTGCGGCAGATGGTCGACCCGATGCGCCAGGCCGACCCGGGCCAACGCGTCGACGGCAGTGCGGCGACGGCGACGACGGGGTACGCCGGCGTAGAGCAGCCCGGTGGCGACGTTCTCGGCGGCGTCGAGCCCGCCGACGAGGTGGAACTGCTGGAACACGAAGCCGAGCCACCGGCCCCGCAGCGCGGAGAGCCGCCGGTCGGACAGGTCGGTGACCTCCTGCCCGGCGACGCGTACCCGCCCGCTGCTGGGCAGGTCGAGGGTGCCCATGATGTTCAGCAGTGTCGACTTGCCGGAACCGGACGGTCCGACGATGGCGAGCAGTTCTCCGGCGCGGACGGTCAGCGAGACGTCGTCCAGGGCGGTGACGCCACCCGGGTACGTCCGGCTCACCCCGTCGAGTTGCAGGACCGGTTCGGCGTACGCCGGGATCACCTCGGTCGGCGCGTTCCGGACCGGGAACGGGATGACGGTGCTCACGCGGCGGTCACCACCGTGAGTCCCTCGGTGACGCCGTTACCGCTGACCTCGACCAGCCCTCGGGAGAACATCCCGGTCTCCACGGCCACCAGCCCGCCCTCGGGCAGTTGGAGGGCGTGCCCGCCCTCGCGGAGCGCCACCAGCGCGCCGACCGGTACGGCCAGCACGCCCTTGCGGGTGCTCGTGGTGAACGTGACCTGGACCGACGCCGCGTCCAGCTTCGCCACGTCCGCCGCCTTGGTGGGTGTGACGAGGACGTTCACCTTCGGCGGGCTGGCCTGGCCACCCCCGGCGTCCGGGCCGCCGCCGTCGACGGTGTGCGAGATCGAGGCGACCCGGCCGGGGCTCTCGGTCGTGTCGGGCAGCGTGATCGTGACCGTGGCACCCACCCGGATACTGCTGACCTCGGTCGCCTCCACCGCGACGGTCACCAGCTTGACCTTCTCGGTGACAGCCAGGAGTTCGCCGGCGGCGGGGTCACCGGTCACGGCCTTGACCGCGCTGATCCGGACCGGTCCCGGCAGCACCGTGGCCCGCCCGACCTCGATCCGGCCGGTGGGTTGCAGATCGAGCGACTGCTGCCACTTCTTGATCGCGGCCACCAGGGTGTCGGTCAGCAGGGACTGCCCCGCGGGGATCTTCGCGCCGTCCTTGGCCCGGGTCGGCCGCGTGCCGGTCTGGTAGCCGAGCGCGGCCAGGTTGTCCGACACGACGCGCACGTCGCTGCCCACGAGACCGGGCTTGTCGAGCGTGCGGAACAGCGGGACACTGCCGAAGAGCACCGGTACCGGCTGGTCGTTGACCCAGTAGAGCGGCTTGCCCCGGGCGACCGTGTCACCGACCTTCGGCAGGCGGGTGACGACACCCTCGCCCGTGCCCTTGACCACGCGCTCCGGGCCGAACCCCAACGTGCCGTCGAGCGACCGGCTGTCCGACAGGTCGGTACGGGTGACCGTCGTCGTCGTCAACGGCGGCGGGGCGCTCGCCGCGTCGTCCGCGCCGGCACGCCGCAGCGTCAGCACCGTGACGCCGGCGCCGGCGACGGCCAGCGTCACCGTCACCAGGGCCGCCATCGCCAGTTTATTTCTTGCCACGGAACGCCTCCATCGTGCATTCCTTGTCCGCCTTGTCGTACGCGGCGCCCACCAGACCGCCCGTCGCGTCCTCGACGTCGTCGTACGTCCAGCCGGAGCCGTCCGGCAGTGAGTGGATCTTCATGCCGCGCCCGCGCAGGCACTGCACGTAGTCGTTCCACTGGATCACGTAGTTCGGGTTCTTCTCCTCGTCCAGCTCGGGCGGCTGGAGGGGGAGCTTGTCGGCGCACGCCACGTACGCCGCCTTCGGCTCACCGCTCTGGTCGAGGGAGATGATGCCGCTTCCCTTGGGTGCCCCGGCCGAACGTTCCTTGTTCTCCTTGACCCCGTGGTCGCGCAGGCAGTAGTTGTACGTGTTCCAGAGCCGCTGCTTCTCGTCCTCGTTCATGTCCAGGCGCAACTGCGGGCGCCCGGCCGCCGCCGCAGCCGCAGCACTGGCGGACGCGCTCGGCGCGGCGGAGCCGGTGGCGAGGGAAGCGACGTCGGCCGTGCCCCCGGCGTCGGACTTCTCACCGCCACAACCGGCGAGAACCATGGCGAGGAGGGTGAGCGCCGCGAACCCGACGCGTCGTGGTGCGTTCGTCATGCCGGCAGCCTCACGGGAAGTTGTCAGAGACCTGTCAGGAACCGATGCTCATTCCGTAGCCCCAGGTCACGGGCAGCACCTGCGGGGGCCGGCGCCCCGTACAGTCGCTGCCGTGACCGCGCGGGTGCTGATAGCCGAGGACGACGAGAAGCAGGCCGAACTGGTCCGCCGCTACCTGGAACGCGAGGGGCACACGGTCGTCGTCGTCGGCGACGGGCGGGCCGCCCTGGAGCAGGTTCGCCAGGACCCACCGGAGTTGCTGATCCTCGACGTGATGATGCCGAAGGTCGACGGCCTGGACGTGTGCCGCATCCTGCGGCGGGAGTCCGACCTGCCCGTGCTCATGCTGACCGCCCGCACGACCGAGGAAGACCTGCTGCTCGGCCTCGACCTCGGCGCCGACGACTACATGACGAAGCCGTACAGCCCTCGCGAGCTGGTGGCCCGGGTGCGGACACTGCTGCGCCGTGGCCAACGGGCGGCCCGCACGGCCGACCCGGTGCTGCGGGTCGGCACGCTGCACGTCGACCCGGTCCGCCACGAGGTACGCGCCGACGGACGACAGGTCGACTGCACGCCCGGAGAGTTCCAACTGCTCCAGGCGATGGCCGCCCAGCCGGGACGGGCGTTCACCCGTGACCAACTCCTGGGCTACCTGCACGGTTTCGACAGGTACATCACCGGCCGGACCGTCGACGTCCACGTGATGAACCTGCGCCGGAAGATCGAGCCGAACCCGCGTAAACCGACCCGGCTGCTGACCGTGTACGGCGTCGGCTACAAACTCGTCGAGGAGAGCCACCATGCGGCGTGAGGTGCCGCTGCACCGCAGCCTGCTGCTCCGGCTGCTCGCGCTTGCCGTCCTCATCGCCGTGGGCTCGATCGCGGCCACCGCCTGGCTGGCCGTTCGCACCACGACCGGGGCGATCCGGCAGGAACAGGGTCAGGCGCTCGCCGACGACGCCCGCATCTACGACACCCTGGTCGGTTACGCGGCGACCCACCCGAGCTGGGACGGCGTCGACGCCACCCTCCAACCACTCGCCGAGCAGGTCGGCCGGCGCATCACCCTGACCACCGAGTCGGGTGCGCCGCTCGCCGACTCGGCACCGCAGGCCGGCCCGCTACCCACGAAGCCGTCCGCGACCATCGACGCGCTCGCCGTCGACACCGCCCTGACCCCGGGATCCCCCGCAGCCGTCGACGCCGCGCGCATCGACCCCCGCGCCGCCGGCCCGTACCTGCTCCCGCCCAACGAGCGCCAGACGCTGCACGATCGGGCGGACCAGGCCGTCCTGTGCCTGCGGGTGCGGGCGAGGATCGCGGCCGTCGCCGAGCAGGGAGCCACCGGCCGACCACGGATCGCCACTCCCGGCACCGACCCCAACGACCCCAGCTGCGGTCTGGTACGCGAGGAGCTGGCGGCCCCTACGGCCACCGAACGCAAGGCGCTGGCACAGCTCAACGCGCTGGTGAACACCTGCCTGGCCCGGCGCAAGATCGCCCCCGTGAACGTCGCCCTGGACTGGACCTGGACGACGCGGTCCGCCCCCGCGGCGGACAGCCGTCGGGACGTCACCGAGGTCGACCAGGACCAGGGCCAGGCGGTCAACGCCTGCGTGGGCACCAGCCGGCGGGAGCAGCTCCTCCCGTACGTCGCCCCGGCGGCGACCCTGTTCGTCAGCGACCCGGGCGGTCGCCCCACCACGACCTTCGACCTGTCCCGGGCCAACCAGGCCCGCATCGCGGCGGTCGCCGGACTCGTGCTGCTGGTGACCGTCGGCGTCACCGTGCTGGCCGGTGTCCGGCTGACCCGGCCGCTGCACGCGCTGACCGGCGCGGCCCAGCGGATGCGCGACGGTGACGGTGCCGCCCGCGTCCGCGTCACCGGCCGCGACGAGATCGCCCGGCTGGCCGAGGCGTTCAACGACATGTCCGAGCGGCGCGAACACCTCGAACAGCTCCGCCGCGCCATGGTCAGCGACATCGCCCACGAGCTACGGACGCCGGTCACCACCATCCGGGGTTGGCTGGAGGCCGCCGAGGACGGCGTCGCCCCGATGGACCGGAGGTTGGTGTCCTCGCTGCTGGAGGAGGCGACACTGCTGCAACACGTGATCGCCGATCTCCAGGACCTCGCCGAGGCGGACGCGGGCGCGCTGCGACTGCACCCCGAGACGGTCTACCTCGCCGACCTGCTGGGTCAGGTCGCGGAGGCGTACCGCGTCCAGGCCGGCCGTGCCGGCGTGACGCTCGCGCTGCGGGTCGACAGCGATCCGCAGGTGTACGCGGACCCGGTGCGGCTGCGTCAGGCCGTCGGCAACCTGGTCGGCAACGCGGTACGCCACACACCGGCCGGCGGCAGCGTCACGATCAGCGCCCGGGCGGCCGACGGACAGGTGATCATCGCCGTCGCCGACACGGGCAGCGGCATCAGCCCCGAGCATCTGCCCCGGGTTTTCGACCGCTTCTGGCGGGCGGAGAGGTCCCGCAGCAGACAGACCGGCGGCAGCGGCCTGGGCCTGGCGATAGTCCGCAAGTTGGTAGAGGCCCACCAGGGCACGGTCGAAGTCCAGAGCCAACCGGCAAAAGGCTCGACCTTCACCGTCCACCTCCCCACCCACCCCCGCTGATCAAGCGGTTCGCGTCATCTGGACGGCGTTTCCTGACGCGAACCTCTTGATCAACGGGTCACGGGGGGCGGTGGGGGGACTAGGCTGCGGCGGCATGAGTGGTGAGATTCCGGCTCGGGCCGACGTGGTGATCGTTGGGGCCGGGCACAACGGTCTGGTCTCCGCAGTCCTGCTGGCCCGCGCCGGCCTGGACGTCCTCGTGCTGGAGGCCGCCGACGTGATCGGAGGCGCGACCCGCACCGAGAACCCGTTTCCGAAGGTGCCCGGGCTGCGCCACTCCACCGGTTCGTACCTGCTCGGGCTCATGCCACCCGAACTGCTCGCCACGCTCGACGTCCGCATCCCGGTGTTGCGCCGCGACCCGCACTACTTCCTGCCCACGCCGGGTGGCCTCGGCTCGCCGTACCTGCTCTTCGGCAGTGACACCGCCGCCACCCGGGCGCAGCTCGCCGAATTCTTCTCCCCCGCCGACGTGGCCGCCGACGACAACATGCAGGCCGAACTGGCCGCGCTGCGCGACGACCTCGCTCCCGCCTGGCTGACCGAGCCCCTGACCGCCGAGGAGACCGCCGAACGGCACGTCCGCCCGGCGCTGCGGCAGATCTTCGTCGACCTCGTGCGGGGGTCCGTCGCCGACTACCTGGCCCGCTTCGAGTTCCGCTCCGAACTGCTGGTCAGCATGTACGCCGTCACCGACGGCCTCTCCGGCCTCAACGCCGGCCCGGACGACCCGGGAACGGGTCACAACTTCCTGGTGCACAACATGTGCCGACTGCCCGGCTCGGGCGGCACCTGGATGATCGCCGAGGGCGGCATGGGCACCGTCGCACGGACGTTCGCCGACGCCGCACGCGCCGCCGGAGCCACCATCACAACGGGTACGCCGGTCAGCGCGGTGACCCTCGACGGCGGCGCGGCCAGCGGTGTCGTACTCGCCGACGGTCGGCAGGTCGCAGCGCGGGTGGTGCTCGGCGCGTGTGACCCGTACACCCTGATGGAGCTGTTGCCCGACGGCGCGCTCCCGGCGCGACTCGGCGCACGGATGGCGGCGGTCCGCCGGCCCGGCACCACCCTCAAGCTCAACCTGGCGCTCAGCGGCCTGCCGCGCTTCTCCTGCCTGCCGCCCGACGCGCCGAGCCCGTTCGGGCCGACCATCCACCTGCTGCCCGGCTCCGCGTCGCTGGTCGGCGGCGACACCACCTCGCCGATGACCGCGCTGCGCACGATGTGGGCGGACGTGCAGGCGGGACGGCTGCCCGCGGAGCCGACCATCGAGTGGTACCTGCACACCACAGTCGACCCGTCGCTCTCCGACGCCGCCGGCCACCACTCGTCGGCGCTGTTCGTGCAGTCCGTCCCCTACGAGCTGACCGGCACCACCTGGGACGCGGAACTGCCCGGCTACGTCGACCGGCTCGTCGAGATCGTCGAACGGTACGCCCCCGGCACCGCCGACCTGATCGCCGACGCGGTGCCGCTGCCTCCGCCGGGCATCGAGGCGCACTTCGGCATCAGCGGCGGCCACATCCACCACGTCGACAACACCGTCTCGTTCACCGACCGGATGCCGTACTCCACCGGCATCGACGGCGTGTACGCGGGCAGCGCCGGCTGCCACCCGGCCGGCAGCGTCATCGGCGCCGCCGGCCACAACGCCGCCCGCCGGATCCTCGCGGACCTGGGTAGTTGAGGCGTCCTCGGCCCGATGCACGTACGGCCGCAGCCCACCCCGCTCCCGATGCCACGTCGCGCGCGCACCCCTCCCCGCGATCTTGCACTTTCGGTCGCCGTTCTGGGGGCATTGCGGGGCCTTGCACCCACGGAAAGTGCAAGATCGCGGGCGGAAGGGGTCAGGTTAGGGCCTCCCCGGCCGGGGCCGGGGTCTCCGCGTCTACGCGGTGGGCGCGGACCTTGTGGCCGACGCTGGTCAGGCAGCGGCCGCTGGGCAGGTCGAAGCGCCAGCCGTGCAGCTGGCAGGTGAGCTGGTCACCCTCGACGATGCCGAAGCGGGTCAGGTCCGCCTTCAGGTGCGGGCAACGGCGCTGCACCACCCAGTCGCCCAACGTGATGTCCTCGGCGTCGGTGGAACGCTCGTGCTCGTCGTACCAGCCCTCGGCGTACTGGAGGCGCTCCTCGGAGAGGCACTTGAAGAACGCGTAGACGAACTCGTTGTACTGGCCGATCCGGGCCGCCGAGAACCGGCAGGAGAGGAAGAGCGAGTTGACCCAGTCCACCTCGTCGATGAAGAGCAGGTGCTCGATCAGCGACCGCTCGGTCCGGAAGCGGTAGCGAACCTTCTCGTCCGCGTACGGCCGGACCTCCTTACCCGGGAAGTCCACGACGATTGATTCAAGGGTCTCCCCGCCTGAGCTGTCGGTACCGACCAGGTCGAAGCGGACCGGGCCGCCGACCCCCTTGGCCAGGTAGATCGACTCGTCGAGCAGCGGCTCGATCCGACGCTTCATCTCGCCGAGGACGTCCACCTCGGGGTGCCGCCAGGACGCCTTCTCCGCCTCGATGACCGGGCGCTTGCGCTCCCGCATCTCCTCCAGGTGGGCGACCTTGTTCGCGAAGAACTCCTGCACCGGCACCGGGTGGGTGGTGCTCGCGCCCTCGGTGGTGACCTCGGCGACGCTGCCCGGCAGCAGCACGATCCCGTTGGTGCCGCCGACCTTCGCGTACTCCGACAGGAAGACGGACTGGTCGGGGAAGATGTTGCCCTCGTCGCCGTGGATGTCGTTGAACTGCCACAGCTCGTCGTCGAGGAAGCAGGGCGGACCGGCGATCGGGAAGACGTGGTCGGCCTTCAGGTCGTCGATGTACCGCCAGGTCCGGTCGAACTGCCGGTCACGCTTCTGCTTGCCGAACGCGGTCTTCGCCGCCTGCGGCAGCTCGTAGACCATCGGGTACCAGATGGCACCGGAGAACTGGAGCAGGTGCGCGTGCACGTGCCCCAGCTCGGCGAACACGCTGAGGTCGGTCGGGCGGGCGTCGTTCTGGTTGAGCAGCCGCACACCGTCGTACTCGACCCAGAGCGAGGAGTCGCCGATCGGGCCGTCGGTGGGGCTGGTCAGCGCCTGGATCATGATCTTCAGACCGCCGTCCAGCTCGACGACCTGCTCGTTCGGGGCCTTGAGGAACTTCGTGAAACCCAGCGCCCGGAACTCGTCCTCCATCTCCGAGGTAGGGAACTCGGGGAGCAGGACGGTGGCGTCCTTGGAGATGTGGTCCCGCAGGTGCTTCGCGTCGAAGTGGTCCCGGTGCAGGTGGGAGACGTACAGGTAGTCGACCTGACCCAGGGTCTCCCAGTCGAGCAGGGAATTGTCCGGGAAGGGGAACCACGAGGCGAAGTAGGCCGGGTTGACCCACGGGTCGCACAGGATGCTGCCCGCGGCCGTGTCGATCCGCATGCTGGCGTGCCCGGTTCCGGTCACTCGCACCGCACAGTCCCCCTCAAACAGACAATCAGGTGTACGCCAAACGCTACCGGAGGGAGTCTGACCGCCGCCCCGCGACGCCCGTAGTGCCGTCCGGCCTGGGCGGGCAGGGCCGAAGGGCCGGTAAACCCCCACCACACCGCCCCGCGCGGGAGGCGTGCCAGACTAACCAAAGATCCGATCGCGAGGGAAGGACCGACAGTGGCAGGAAGCGAGCCGGTAACGTCGCCGGACCAGCACAAGCCCGGGCACCGCAAGTCGGGGCGCATCGGCGCCGCGCTGTCCGCGCTGGCGCTGGTCGTCATGGCGTTGTGCGGCAACCACGAAGGCAGGGTCGAGGACATCTGGCTGATCGGCCTCGCCGCGCTGCTGCTGGTCATCGTGATCGGCGATGCCGTACTGCGGCGCAACGGCCTGCGCTCCTGAATCGACCGGCCGCCGGGCGACCGGTCAGGACACGAAACGAGGGCCCGCCCCCACTCGGGGACGGGCCCTCGTTTCGTGTACGCGTCGGGCTCAGCGCCCGAACAGGATGTCCTGCACGTCCTTGAGCGCGGCGTCGACCTCGGCCTCGAAGTAGCCGCCGGGCACCAGGCCGAACCGGAGCGTGTCCAGGTCCTTCGGGTCGACCGGCATCGGGTTGCGCCGCTGCATGCCGCCGAGCAGGGAATCGAAGAACTGGTCCACCTGGTCCGGGTCGTACCCACTGCCGAACCGACGCACCTGGAACCTACGACGGATCTGGTCGACCCGGTACAGGTCGCTGCCGGGCGGGCCGGCCATCGGCGGGCCACCCATCGGCGGACCGGCCACGGCGGGCGGGCCTGCCATCGGCGGACCACCGATGCCCTGCTGCGGCATCGGGGGCGGGCCGGCCGGGCCACGACGCAGGTCACGCAGGTCGCGCTCGGGCATCCGGATCTCGGCCGTCATGTCGGCGCGAGCACGTCGGCCCGCCTCGAAGCCGTCGAAGCGGGGCTCCTCCGGAGGCGGGTAGCCGCCGGGCGTCCGCAGGCCGTCGGGCGGGCCGTACCCGCCGTGCGTGCGCTGGTCATCCGGCGGACCGTAACCGCCCGGCCTGCGCTGGTCATCCGGCGGACCGTAACCGCCCGGCCTGCGCTGGTCATCCGGCGGACCGTAGCCACCCGGCATGCGCTGATCATCCGGCGGACCGTAGCCACCCGGCATGCGCTGATCATCCGGCGGACCGTAGCCACCCGGCATGCGCTGATCATCCGGCGGACCGTAACCGCCCGGCATGCGCTGATCATCCGGCGGACCGTAGCCACCCGGGCCGGCCGGCAGGCCACGCGGCGGAAGGCCGTGTCCGCCCATCGGCCCGCCGGGCCCCATCGGGCCGGGACCACCCGGGCCCGGGCCGGGGCCACCGGGGCCGGGGCCGCGCTGCGCGTCGTAGCCGCCTCGAGGGGCGTCGTACCCGCCGGCGAAGGCGCCGGTGGGCTCGTCGTACCGGCCGTAACGGTCGGCTGGCGGGCCGGCCTGGGCGGGCATCGGCCGGGGCGGCATCGGCTGCGGAACCATGCCGCCACGGTCGTCGCGCATCGGCGGACCCATCCGGTCCGGAGGGCCCATCCGGTCACCCATCCGAGGATCGCCGCCGCGGCCGGCGCTGTTGCGCTCCTCCAACTCGGCCAGCTGTCGCTCGACCCGGTCCAGGTGCAGGTCGACCTGCCACTCGTCGTAGCCGTTGAACCGCACCCGGAAGACGACGTCGTGGACCTCCTGGGAAGCCACGGGCGCGCCCACCTGCCGGCCGTCGAGCGTCGCCTCGACCCGGTCGAGGAAGGCATCCACCTCGTCGACCTTGTATCCCCGGCGAACCGCCTTGCGCCGGAAACGCTGACCCTGACTCGCCACTATGTCTCCTGGTGTCGTTCGCCACGCCCGGTCACGCCGGTGCCTCTCCGGCGCGGTCGGTGAAGGTGTCGGTGTCCTCGGCGGCGGCGAGCTGGCCACACGCGCCGTCGATCTCGCGACCCCGGGTGTCCCGTACGGTGGTGGAAACTCCCGCATCGCGCAAGCGCCGGACGAACTCCCGCTCGACCGGCTTCGGGCTCGCGTCCCAGCGGCTGCCCGGCGTCGGATTGAGCGGGATGAGATTCACATGTGTCAACTTGCCGGCCAACAGCCGCCCGAGCAGGTCAGCTCGCCACGGCTGGTCGTTCACGTCCTTGATCATTGCGTACTCGATGGACACGCGACGGCCCGTCCGGGCGGCATAGTCCCACGCTGCGTCCAGCACCTCGGCTACCTTCCAGCGCTGGTTCACCGGCACGAGTTCGTCGCGCAGATCATCATCGGGCGCGTGCAACGACAACGCAAGGGTCACAGAGAGGTCTTCGCTGGCCAGTCGGCGGATGGCCGGAACCAGGCCGACCGTGGAAACGGTGATGTGCCGCTGGGAGAGGCCCAGCCCCTCGGGGGCGGGACTGACCAGCCGACGGATCGCCGCGATGACCCGGTTGTAGTTGGCCAGCGGTTCGCCCATGCCCATGAACACGACGTGCGACAGGCGCGGCGGTGAACCGGCGACGGCACCGGAGGCCGCCACCCCCGCCAGGTAGACCGCCTGGTCGACGATCTCGGCCGTGGACAGGTTGCGGGTCAGCCCGGCCTGGCCGGTGGCGCAGAACGGGCAGGCCATGCCGCAGCCCGCCTGGCTGGAGATGCAGACCGTGACCCGGTCCGGGTAGCCCATCAGCACGCTCTCCACCAACGCACCGTCGTGCAGCTTCCAGAGCGCCTTGCGGGTCGCGCCGTCGTCGCAGGCCAGCTCGCGCACCGGGGTGAGCAACGTGGGCAGCAACTCGTCGGCCAGCCGCGCACGGGTCGCGGCGGGCAGATCGGTCATCGCCTGCGGGTCGCGTACCAGCCGCCCGAAGTAGTGGTTGGAGATCTGCTTGGCACGGAACTGGGGCTCACCCAGCCCGGCGACCAGCGCCTGGCGGCCGGCCAGGTCCAGGTCGGCCAGGTGTTGCGGCGGCATGGAGGCCCGGCGTGCGGTCGGGGCGTCCGAGATGGCGGGGATCAGCGGCAGACTCGTCATGGCTGGTCCAGTGTGTCACGCCTCCGGTGGTCGGCACCTGTCCGGAGGTGTCGAACCGGCCCCCGCCGTGGGTCGGCACTGCTCGGGCCATGGTGTTGCATGCCTCACCCCGCCACCGGCACGAAGATCACCAGCAACAGGTACGCGGTGGGCACGGCGAACAGGATCGAGTCCAGCCGGTCCATCAGGCCACCGTGCCCGGGCAGCAGGTTGCTCATGTCCTTGATCCCGAGGTCCCGCTTGATCATCGATTCGGCGAGGTCGCCGAGGACCGCCGCGCAGGAGATGGCCACCCCGAACACCGCCCCCCACCCGGGAGCCAGATCGAACATCAACCACAGCAGCAGGGCACTGCCCAGAGCCGCCGCGGTGACCGAGCCGGCGAAACCCTCCCAGGACTTCTTCGGGCTGATCGACGGCGCCATCGGGTGCCGGCCGAAGCGGACACCGGCCGCGTACCCACCGGTGTCGGAGAGGACCACCGCGATCAGCGTGGCCAGGATGCGCAGCCGGCCGTCGTCGGGCGCCGCCGCCAGCATCGCCGCGAAACCGGCGAGGAACGGCACGTAGACAGCGATCAGGGTGGCGGCGGTGAGATCCCGTTGGAAGCCGGCCGGGCCGTCACCCAACCGCCAGATCATCGTGCCGAGCACCGTCACCAACAGCCCGAGGCTGAGCGCGTCCGGACCCGCGAACCAGGCCAGACCCACGGTCAGGACACCACCGGCGATCAGCGGCACCAGTGGCGGGTGGGCGCCGCTGCGGCGCACCGCCCGGGCCATCTCCCAGATCCCGATGGCGACGGCGGCGGCGATCACCGGCAGGAACGCCGGCGGGTACACGGCCAACGGCACCACGATCAGCGCGCCGAGGGCGAGGCCCACACCGATGGCCGCCGGCAGGTTGCGACCGGCCCGCCCGGTACCCACCTGCTGGGTCGCCGGTCGGTCGATGCTGGCCCTACGGCGGCCCTTCGGTCGCCGACCCGTCGGCGGCTCCGGGTCATCCACCGGCTCGTCGTCCGGCAGGATCTCGGCGCCGATGGGCGCGAGCTGCGCGGTCGGGTAACCGGCATCGTCGTCGTAGCGCGGCGCGGCGTCACGATCGTCGTACCGTGGCGCGGCGTCGCGGTCGTCGTAACGGTCGCGGTCGTCGTAACGGTCGCGGTCGTCGTAACGGTCGCGGTCGTCGTAACGGTCGCGGTCGTCGTAACGGTCGCGGTCGCTCGGGCGGACGGTACGGCCCCGCTCGTCGTACGGGTCCGCTGGCTGCGGCTCGGCGTACGCCCGGGCCCGAGGCTCGGCGTACAGCTCAGGCCCGGCGGCCGGACGGCGGCTCCACTGGCCGGCCTCCAGCTCCTGCTCGGGCCAGGGCAGGGCGACCGGGTGTTCCGGTCGGTCCCAGCCGCGCGGCTCGCCACTGTAGGGGTCGGGGTGGGACATCACGCACCGTGTTGGAGCGCGAGTGCCACCACATGACGCAAGACCACAAGCATCCCCTACAAGCGCGACTGTGTTCCTCGGGCCCGACCGCCGCGACGGTCGGTGGATCCCCGGTGTGCACCACCCGGTGGCCGGGAATCCTGCCGAGCCTACTGCACACGCCGCCGGGGCGAGGTGGACGATGGCCCAGCCCCTTCGGGGCACCCGTCCGGGAGCCGACCCCCTCATGCGCACCCTTTGCACTGCTTCAGCGGAGGCGACAGTCGATGTCCGGATACCGGACACGAGGTGTTGCCCCGGTTGAAGCAGAGCAAAGGGCGCGCATGAGGTGGGCTGCCCCCGCCACGCGCTGGTTCAGCGCGACGGGACCGACCGGGAAAGGGGGCGAGGCCCGCCCCGCTGATCGGGTCGGGCCTCGTCGTGGCGAGCGGTGGTGGTCAGACCTCCAGCAGCTCGGTCTCCTTGTGCTTGACCAGGTCGTCGATGCTGGCGACGTAGCGCTGCGTCAGGTCGTCGAGTTCCTTCTCGGCGCGGCGGCCGTCGTCCTCGCCGGCCTCGCCGTCCTTGACGATCCGGTCCAGCTCCTCCTTGGCGCGGCGGCGGACGTTCCGGATGGCCACCTTGGCCTCCTCGCCCTTGTGCCGGGCCACCTTGATCATGTCGCGGCGGCGCTCCTCGGTCATCTGCGGGAGCAGGATGCGCAGCTGGTTGCCCTCGTTGTTCGGGTTGACCCCGAGGTCCGAGTCGCGGATCGCCTTCTCCATCGCGTTGATCTGCGAGTTGTCGTAAGGCTTGATGATGGCCATCCGCGGCTCGGGGACCGCGATGGACGCCATCTGGGTCAACGGCGTCGGAGTGCCGTAGTAGTCAATGATGACCTTGGAGAACATGGCGGCGTTGGCGCGACCGGTACGGATCGCGCCGAACTCCTCCTTGGCGTGCTCAACCGCACGCTCCATCTTCTCCTCGGCCTCGAGGAGGGTGTCGTCGATCACCGGTCTCCTCGCCTCCTTCTGTGCTCGTGGTGGGCTCTGCTGAAAGTCGTCCGGCTCACGCGGTGATCAGGGTGCCGATCTTGTCGCCACCCACCGCGCGGATGATGGTGTCGTCACCCTGCGCACCGAAGACCAGCATCGGCAGGCCGTTCTCCATGCAGAGACTGAACGCCGCCGCGTCGGCCACCCGCAGGTTGCGGCGCAGCACCTCGGAGAAGGTGATCGAGTCGAGCTTGCTGGCGGTGGGGTCGATCCGCGGGTCGGCGGTGTAGACGCCGTCGACGCCGTTCTTGCTCATGAGCACCACGTCGGCCCGGATCTCCAGCGCCCGCTGGGCGGCCACCGTGTCGGTGGAGAAGTACGGCATACCGGCGCCGGCGCCGAAGATGACCACGCGGCCCTTCTCCAGGTGCCGGATCGCCCGCAGCGGAATGTAGGGCTCGGCGACCTGGGCCATCGTGATGGCGCTCTGCACCCGCGTCTCGATGCCTTCCTTCTCCAGGAAGTCCTGCAACGCGAGGCAGTTCATCACGGTGCCGAGCATGCCCATGTAGTCGGCGCGAGCGCGGTCCATGCCGCGCTTCTGCAGCTCCGCGCCGCGGAAGAAGTTGCCCCCGCCGACAACCACCGAGACCTGCACGCCGCGGCGGACCACGGTGGCGATCTGGCGGGCGATGGCCTGTACGACGTCCGGGTCGACGCCGATCGCGCCGCCACCGAACACCTCACCGGAGAGCTTCAGCACCACCCGACGGGCCCGCCCGGGCGGCGGTGCCGTCGGATCGTCCATCGCCAGAGTCCGGTCACTCACAACCTGCGTCATCCGCCCCGCCTTCCCCACGCGCACGCCCTCGGGCGACGCGATACCGCGAACCTGCCGCTGCCGACCCTATGTGACGAGGAGGCCGCGGTGCCTGTCACGTACACCGGCGGCCTCCTCGTCGACGTCTTGCGCCCACGGGCGCGCGCGGCGCCCGGGTGGCGGCTCAGGCCTGGCCGACCTCGAACCGCACGAAGCTGGTGACCTCGATGCCGGCCTCGGCCAGCACCTGCTTCACCGACTTCTTGTTGTCGGCAACCGACGCCTGCTCGACGAGGACGTAGTCCTTGAAGAAGGCGTTCACCCGACCCTCGACGATCTTCGGCAGGGCCGCCGCGGGCTTGTTCTCCTCGCGGGCGGTCTGCTCGGCGATGCGCCGCTCGGACTCGACGACCTCGGCCGGAACCTCGTCGCGGCTGAGGTACTTCGGCCGCATCGCGGCGATCTGCATCGCGACGCCGCGGGCGTCGGCGTCGCCCGCCTCGTCGGACTTGCCGGTGTACGACACCAGCACGCCGACGGCCGGCGGCAGGTCCTGCGCCTTGCGGTGGAGGTAGACCGCGGTGGTGCCCTCGACCTTGGCGAAGCGGTTGAGGACCAGCTTCTCGCCGATCTTGGCGGACTGCTCCTGGATCAGGTCCGCGACGACCTTGCCGTCGAGCTCACTGGCGAGCAGCTCCTCGGCGTTGTTCACGCCGGAACGCTCACCGTGCTCGACCAGCTGCTGGGCCAGCGCGATGAACGACTCGGTCTTGGCGACGAAGTCGGTCTCGCAGTTGAGCTCGAGCAGCGCCTTGCCGGAGTGTGCGACCAGACCGTTGGCGGCCGTACGGCCAGCCCGCTTGCCGACGTCCTTCGCGCCCTTGACGCGCAGGATCTCGACGGCCTTGTCGAAGTCGCCCTCGGCCTCGGTCAACGCCTTCTTGCTGTCCATCATGCCGGCGCCGGTGAGGTCGCGGAGCTTCTTGACGTCCGCGGCGGTGATTTGGGACATGGCTCTCTCTTCGATGTTGAGTCGGCGTGTGGATGGTCAGAGGTGCCGGTTACCCGGATTCGGGCGGAACCTGCCCGTCGTACCGTCGCCGCCCGCCGTTCGTGAAAACGGACGGCGGGCGGCGACGGTACGGTCACTCCGCGGTGGCGGCCGCCGGCTGCTCGGTGGCGGCCTGCGCCGACTCCTCGGTGGCGGCGGGCTGCTCGGTGGCGGCAGCGGCCGGCTGCTCGGCCGGGGCGGCCGACTCGTCAGCCTTCTTCGGCTCGAGCAGCTCGCGCTCCCACTCGGTCAGCGGCTCGTCGCTCGCGACACCCTCGGGCTTCTCGTCGTTGCCCCGGCGACGGCCGGAACGCGCGATCAGACCGTCCGCGACGGCGGCGGCGACGACCTTGGTCAGCAGCTCGGCCGAGCGGATGGCGTCGTCGTTACCCGGGATCGGGAAGTCGACCTCGTCCGGGTCGCAGTTGGTGTCGAGGACGGCGATCACCGGGATGCCCAGCTTGCGGGCCTCGTCGACGGCGATGTGCTCCTTCTTGGTGTCGACGATCCAGACGGCGGCCGGCAGCTTCTGCATGTCCCGCAGACCACCCAGCGTGCGGGTCAGCTTGATCTTCTCGCGGGAGAGCTGCAGGGTCTCCTTCTTGGTGTAACCGGCGGCAGTGCCGCTGAGGTCACCCAGGCCCTCCAGCTCCTTCATCCGCTGGAGCCGCTTGTACACGGTCTGGAAGTTGGTCAGCATGCCACCGAGCCAGCGGTGGTTGACGTACGGCTGACCGACCCGCGTCGCCTGCTCGGCGATGGCCTCCTGGGCCTGCTTCTTGGTGCCGACGAAGAGGATGCTGCCACCCTCCGCGACGGTCCCACGCACGAACTCGTACGCCTTCTCGATGTAGTCGAGAGTCTGGCGCAGGTCGATGATGTAGATGCCGTTGCGCTCGGTCATGATGAAGCGCTTCATCTTCGGGTTCCAGCGCCGGGTCTGGTGCCCGAAGTGGACACCGCTCTCCAGCAGCTGACGCATGGTCACGACGGCCATGGTGTGGGTACTCCTCAAGATCCCTGGTTGTCACGCCCGGCCGGTGGCCGGGCGTCCTGGCGCCTGGTCGCCGGCCCATGGTGGACCCGATCAAGATCGGGACCAGGGAGGCCGTCGCTACACGACGATTCGTGAAGAGGGCGCGCGAGGTCGACCGCGCAAGGCGGTCGCCAGTTGGCCAGTGTACGCCCCTCCCCGGTTCCACCGTGCCGGGGTGCCGCGCGGCGGGTCAGCCGGCGGCGAGCGCCGCGGCGACGAAGAGCACGAGACCGACAGTCAGGTACGCCGTGGGAGGGCGCAGCCAACCCCGACCACTGTCGGAGAGCGCGAGTCCGCCCGTCCTGAGCCGGTACAGCCCGGTTGCGAAGATCGGCAGCCCGGCGACCAGGCAGATGCCCACCACGACGTTGCCCGCGTCCACCGGGTCACCCGTCACGCCGGCCAGCAACACCCGCAGCGCGGGGATCTCGAAGATCAACGCCAGCAGGGCGAAGAGGGCCGCCAACGCCGGCCGGCGGGTCCGGTAGACACCGTCCGGCGCCGGAGGGTACGCCGGTGCGTCGCCCCCGGTCGGGTCGGTGCGGGGGCCGATCCCCGGCATCGGGCCGGTCGGCATCTCCAGCGGATGCGGGTGCTCCCCGCTGCCGCCCCGGGTCGGCTCGACGATCGGGTATCCGGCGAGCAGGGCGGGCCGGCTCTGCTCGGCCAGCGGGACGGGCTGGCTCTGCTCCCCGGGCAGGCCCGGCCCACCGAGCAGAGCGACCGCCGGCCCGACGTCCCCGGTGGGGGCCGGGCCGACGTTGCCGCCGGTCACCAGCCCGGTGTCCCGGGCGGTGGTCGACACGGTGTCTCGGACGGTGTCCGGCGTCGTCATGGCCAGTGGCTCTCGGGCGGCCCGGCGGCCGGGCAGCTCACCGGAGATCTCCGAGGGATCCCGATCCGCCCTGCGTGAGCGCGTCGTCCGGTAACCGTCCGCGTCGGTGCGGGCGTCACCCAGCGGGTCGGAGACGCGCCCGAAATCTGCCTCCCCGACGCCGAACCGCCCCGGCTGCGCCTCGACGGCACCGAACCGCCCGGAGTCCGGTTCCGGGGCACCGCCGAAGCGACCCGCGTCCACCGCGCCGAAACGACCCGAGTCGGGTTCTGACGCACCACCGAAGCGGGTGGGGTCCGGCTCACGGCGTCGGCCGACGCCGGTGTCCTCGACGGAGCGTCCGTCCTCGATGCCACGCTGCTCGGGGATATCGCCGTCGCGGTATCGCGGTTCACCCGTACCGCGCCACTCGGGCTCGCCGTAACCGCGGCCCCGCTCGTCGGGGTGCCAGCGCGGCTCCTGATCTTCCGGAAAGCTCCGTCGTCCGTCCACGTCAGGCACCGTATGCGACGGGGCCGTGCCCGCGCCATTTCGGCCCGGCAGGGTTGGTCGACCCCACCGCCCACTCCGCGTCGTAGCACAGCAGGGGCTTGATCGTCCGGTTGTCCACAGAACGACCGTCATCCACAGGCGGGGCGCGGCGGGGTCGCGGCGTGCGCACTCGACCGGGCACCGTCGCGGCCATGACGAAGCGGAACCAGGCGGTCGGCGCGTACGGCGAGCGGTGCGCCGCCCGGCACCTGAGCGAGGCGGGACTAGACCCGATCGTCCGGAACTGGCGCTGCCCGGACGGGGAGATCGACATCATCGCCTGGGACGGACCGGTGCTCGCGTTCTGCGAGGTGAAGACCCGTCGGGGCGACACCTTCGGCACGCCGGCCGAGGCTGTCGTGCCCTCCAAGGCCCGCCGCCTGCGCGGGCTCGCCGCGCGTTGGCTCGCCGAGACCGGCACGAGCGCCGCCGAGGTGCGGTTCGACGTGCTGTCGGTGCGGCTGCCCACCGCCGGTCCCGCGCAGGTCGACCACGTCAAGGGCGCGTTCTGAGATGCGCCACCGACGCATCGGCGACGCGCCATGAGCTACGCGAAGGTCCTCTGCGTGGGGTTGGTCGGCGTCACCGGCCACCTCGTCGAGGTCGAGGCGGACCTGGCCGCCGGCCTGCCGGCGGTGGTGATCTCCGGCCTGCCGGACACGGCCCTGCACGAGGCCCGCGACCGGGTCCGGGCCGCCGTGGTCAACTCCGGCCAACGCTGGCCGAACCGGCGCATCACGTTGAACCTGCTGCCGGCCACGCTGCCGAAGTTCGGCTCGGCGTTCGATCTGGCCATCGCCGCCGCGCTGCTGGGCGGGTCGGGCGAGCTGCCGCTGCTCCCGCTGGAGGGGGTCGTGGTTCTCGGCGAGTTGGGCCTCGACGGCACGGTCCGGCCGGTGCGCGGTGTGCTGCCGATGGTCGCCGCCGCGGCCAGGGCCGGCATCGAACGGGTCATCGTGCCGACCGGCAACGCGGCCGAGGCCGCGGTCATCCCCGGCGTACGGGTGCGGGCGGTGGACACGCTGCACCGCCTGGTCGCCTTCGTGCGCGACGGCAGCCCGCTCATCGAACCACCCCCGGACGCCCCGGCACCGGTTCTCGGCGGCCCCGACCTCGCCGAGGTCGCCGGGCAGCAGTTGGGTCGTCGGGCGTTGGAGGTCGCCGCGGCAGGTGGGCACCACATCGCGCTGCTCGGCCCTCCGGGCGCCGGCAAGACGATGCTTGCCGAGCGGCTGCCGTCACTCCTGCCCGAGTTGGACGACGACGCTGCGCTGGAGGTGACCGCTCTGCACTCGGTCGCCGGGCTGCTGCCGCCGGGCGGTCGACTCCTGCGCCGCCCGCCGTTCCAGGCACCTCACCACACGGCGACGATCCCGTCCCTCGTCGGCGGCGGTTCCGGGTTGGCCCGCCCCGGAGCGGTGTCCCTGGCGCACCGCGGGGTGCTGTTCCTGGACGAGGCGCCGGAGTTCAGCAAGGGGGCGCTGGAGGCGCTGCGCCAGCCGCTGGAGAACGGTCGCATCCTGTTGAGCCGGAGCGGGGGCGGCACCGAGTACCCGGCCCGGACCCAACTGGTGCTGGCCGCCAACCCGTGCCCCTGCGCGAAGCCGTCCGGCGACGCGTACTGCGAGTGCTCGCCGCTGGTCCGCCGCCGCTATTTGGGCCGCCTCTCCGGGCCGCTGCTCGACCGGATCGACGTGCAGGTGCGGTTGATGCCCGTACGTGCGGCGGAGCTGATGGCATCCGGTGGCGACGCGGAGTCCTCGGCCACGGTCGCCGCCCGGGTCGCGGCGGCCCGCAGCGCGGCGGCCACCCGCTGGGCCGGCCTCGGACGACGCCTCAACGCCGAGGTGGACGGTCCACTCCTGCGCCGCCCGCCATGGCGGCTACCGGCACTGGTCACCGCCGAGTTGCGCGGCCGGCTCGACTCCGGCTCGCTCTCGGCGCGGGGCTTCGACCGGGTGATCCGAATGGCCTGGACGATCGCGGATCTGGACGGCCGGGATCGGCCGGACTGCGACGACGTACGAGAGGCGACCCAGCTACGGACAGGAGAGACGGCATGAGCGCCGACGAGGAGAGCAGGCTGGCCCGCGTGGCGTTGACCTGGCTGGCCGAGCCGGGCACGAGAACGGTGTACCGGTTGGTCGAACGGCTGGGGCCGGTGGCGACGCTGGATCTGTTGCTCGACGGCGGCAGCCCCGACCGGCGGTTGTCCGCCGCCGTGGCCGCTCGGATGTCCGCCGGCGACGCTCGTGCCGTGGCGGCCGAGGCCCTGGACCGGACAGATCGGCTCGGCGCACGTCTGGTCACACCGGACGACGACGAGTGGCCGGCCCGGGTGGCCGATCTCACCAGCCTGCGACTTCCGGACCTGAGCCGCCGGGTGGACGCGGAGACCGCGCCCCCGCTGTGCTTCTGGGTACGTGGCGCGTGGCCGCTCGGCGAGGCGCTGGACCGCTCGGTGGCCGTGGTCGGCGCGCGGGCTGCCACCGGCTACGGCCAACACGTGGCCACCGATCTGGGATACGGGCTGGCCGAGCGGGACTGGACGGTTGTCTCCGGTGGCGCCTTCGGGATCGACGCCGCCGCCCACCGGGGCGCCCTGAACGCCGACGGGCTGACGGTGGCGGTGCTGGCCTGCGGGGTGGACCGGCCGTACCCGATGGGCAACACGGCCCTCTTCGACCGGATCGCCGATACGGGCCTGCTGGTCAGTGAGTGGCCGCCCGGTGCCGAGCCGCTGCGGCCCCGGTTCCTGATCCGCAACCGGGTGATCGCGGGCGGCACGCTGGGCACCGTCCTGGTGGAGGCGTCGGCGCGCAGCGGCGCGACGCAGACGGCCCGGCGTGCCATCTTCACCGGCCGGGTGGCCATGGTGGTGCCCGGGCCGGTGACCTCGGCGATGTCCGTCGGCGCGCACGAGCTACTGCGCGAGAACCCCAGGGCTCGGCTGGTCACCGGGGTCGCACACGTACTCGAGGAGGTGGGTCGCATCGGTGCGGACCTGGCTCCGCTGGCCCGTGGCCCGCAGCGGCCGACGGACGCGTTGGACGACGACGCCCGGTCGGTGCTGGAGGCGTTGCCCCGCCGGGGCGCACGGGGTGTGGACGCCCTCGCCGCCCGAGCGGGCCTGGACGTGCGCACCGCCCTCCGCAAGCTGTCGCTACTCGAAGCGCTGTCCATGGTGGTACGACGTGACGACGGCTACGCCCTCGCTCCTCTCGACAAGCCCAAGGGTCCGGCCGATCGCCGGTAGAGCCGTACGCTGGTGCCGTGCCAACTGTCCGTGGGGGTGTAGCCACCGCAAAGCCGCCGTCGGCGCGGCGGCCGTGAGCCGGGCCTCCCGGGGCACCCGGGCCACCCACCAGGAGTTGCCGCCCGCGTTCCGCGACGCGGTCGACGACTTTGCCGCGCACCTGTCCCAGGTCCGCAACCGGTCGACGCACACCGTCCGCGCGTACGTCACCGACGTGGTCGCGTTGCTCGACCACGCCGTCCGGATGGGTTGCCGAGAACTGTGCGAGGTGGACCTGTCGGTGCTGCGGAGCTGGTTGGCCCGACAGCGGACCATCGGCGCCGCCCGTACGTCACTGGCACGCAGAGCCGCCTCGGCACGGGCGTTCAGCGCGTGGGCACACCGCGCCGGGTTGCTCCCCACCGACGTGGGCGCCGCACTGGCCAGCCCTCGCGCGCACCGGGAACTGCCCAGCGTCCTGCGCGCCGACCAGGCCGCCGCGCTGCTCGATGCACCACCCCGGCACCCGGCGGTCGCAACCGGCACGCCCACGACGGAGTCCACCCCGGGCGGAGACCCCACGACGGCAGGGGCGGCCGACGCGGCGGTGGTCCTGCGCGACCGGGCGCTGCTGGAACTGCTCTACGCCACCGGCGTACGCGTCAGCGAGGTGTGCGGGCTGGACGTCGAGGACGTCGACCACGGCCGACGGGTGGTCCGGGTCTTCGGCAAGGGCGGTCGGGAGCGGTCGGTGCCGTACGGGGTGCCGGCGCAGCGTGCGCTCGACGAGTGGTTGCGGCAGGGCCGTCCCGCGCTGGTCGTCCCGCGTTCGGGGGGCGCGCTGCTGCTCGGAGCCCGTGGCGGTCGGCTCAATCCGACCAGCGCCCGTCAGATCGTCGGCAGGTACGCCGAGGCCGCCGGCCTGCCCCGGACCAGCCCGCACGGGCTGCGCCACTCCGCCGCCACCCACCTGCTGGAGGGCGGGGCCGACCTGCGCGCCGTGCAGGAACTGCTCGGCCACTCGTCGCTGGCCAGTACGCAGATCTACACGCACGTCTCGGTGGAGCGGCTGCGCGCCGCCTACCGGCAGGCCCATCCCCGCGCCTGATCGAGGACCGAAGGTCGGGACGACTCGACGGTTACGATCATCGGGTGAGTGCCCCGCAGCCCCCCGAGCCGATTCCGGGCGCCCGCCTGCTCTTCTCCCTGGACCCGGCGGTCAGCCATCTCAACCACGGGTCGTTCGGCGCGGTGCCGATCGGCGTGCAGCGGGCCCAGCAGCGGCTGCGCGACGAGATGGAGGCCAACCCGCTGCGCTTCTTCACCCAGGGGCTCGTCGACCGGATCGCGCACACCAGGCGGCACCTCGCCGGGTTCCTCGGCGCGGACCCGGAGGGCAGCGCGCTGATCGGCAACACCACCACGGGCGTCGCCCTGGTGCTTCAGTCGGTGGGCCTACGCCCTGACGACGAGATCCTCAGTACCGACCACGGGTACGGGGCGGTCAGTTTGGCCATCGCGCGGGAGTGCCGCCGCACCGGCGCGGTGAGCCGGGTCCTGCCGATCCCGTTGGACGCCAGCGACGAGCAGATCGTGCAGACCATCCGGGCCGGCCTGCGCCCGGGGAGGACCCGGCTGCTCGTCGTCGACCAGCTCACCTCCGCCACCGCCAAGCTCTTCCCGACCGCCGCCATCGTGGCAGTGGCCCACGAGAGCGATGTGCCGGTCCTGGTCGACGCCGCACACGCCCCCGGCATGCTCTCCACCACGGTCGCCAGCATCGGCGCCGACTTCTGGGCGGGCAACCTGCACAAGTGGGGGTACGCCCCGCGCGGCACCGCCCTGCTGACGGTCGCCCCGCCGTGGCGGGAGCGGATCGAACCGCTGGTCGTGTCGTGGGAGCAGGAGACGGGCTTTCCGACTCGGATCGAATGGCAGGCCACCCTCGACTACACCTCGTGGCTCGCCGCCCCGGTGGGACTGTTCACGCTGCGCAGCCTCGGCGTCGATCGGGTGCGTCAGCACAACGCCGCGCTCGCCGCGTACGGCCAGCGGGTCGTGGGGGACGCGCTCGGCGTGCCCCCCACCGATCTGCCCGACCCCGGCGGACCGGGGGTTGCCCTGCGCCTCATCCCGCTGCCAGCCGGCACGGCGACCACCATCGACGCGGCGCGGGCGTTGCAGACGCGCATCGGCGCGCGGCTCGCCGCCGAGGTCGCGGTGATGAGCTGGGACGGTCGCGGCTGGCTGCGGCTCACCGGTCAGGTCTACAACAGCGCCGACGAGTACGAGCGGCTGGCCGTGCGGCTGCCGGCGCTGCTCGCCCAGCGCTGACCCCGTTTCCCCGATCGAGCGGACCGGGCGCACCGGGAGCAGCCGCACCGGGCCGAGGCCGAGCAGGGCCAGCGGGTCGAGATATTCGTCGCCCCGCCGCAGGCCCCAGTGCAGGCACGCGTCTGCCGGGCAACCCGGGTGGCCGGGCAGCAGTTCGCCCAGCGGCGCGCCTGTGGCGACTGCCTGACCGGGGCGTACCGCGGGTTGGACCGGCTCGTGGGTGGTCCGCAGCCTGTCGGCGTGCCCCACGGTGACCACCTGTCGACCGGCCACCAGGCCGGCGAAGAGCACGGTGCCCGGCCCGGCGCTACGGACCACGGTTCCGGCCGGCGCGGCCAGGTCGACGCCGCGATGGCCGGGCAGCCACGGCTGGGGTGGCGGGTCGAAGCGGCGCACCAGTCGCGGTGGCCCGTCGAGCGGCCAGCGGAAGCGCTCGGCGGAATCGGGCGCAGGGGCGGAAGCCTGGAACGCGATCGGCACGGTCGGCGTCGGTGGCTGGCCGGGCACCGACGCGACGAGCACCGCCAGACCGCAGAGCTGCACGGTCAGTGCGAGCGGGAGCGCGACGCAGAGCAGCAGCGTACGGCGGATCGGATCGACAGGTGGCGGTCGCATGGCCGCAGCCTCCGACCGAGACCGGCTCGTCCGCCAGCCCGTGCGTCGAAGCTGTGGACAACCGGAGGCTCTGTGGACGACCACCCAGCGGCTCGATGATCTGTTATGCGATCTCCCCCCAGCCCGGCGTCCGCCGGACCAGGTCACCACCACCGGAGGGCCGCAGACGGCCGCAGAGGGCCTAGGCTGGCCGCGTACGGCGGGTGGCGTCGTCTGGCACCGGGGAGGCCGCATGACCACTGTCGACGACCGGGGGCCGAGCGTGGCCGACGTGAGCGGCCCGTCGCGGCTCGCCGCACCGGACGAGGCGATCAGCGCCGACGAGTTGCAGCTCGCCGCCCGTAACCACGGCCTTCCGCTGGAGGCGCTGCGCTACGACGTCACCCCGGCCGGGTTGCACTACCTGCTGATCCACTACGACATCCCGGAGCTGGATGCGGCCACGCACGCGCTGACCATCGGCGGCGCGGTCGAACGGCCGTCGACCGTCACCCTGGCAGATCTGCGCGAGCGGCCCCGCGTCACCCACCGGGTCACCCTGGAGTGCGCCGGCAACGGTCGGGCCCTGCTGCACCCCCGGCCGGTGAGTCAGCCGTGGCTGGTCGAGGCGGTCGGTAACGCCGAGTGGACGGGCACTCCACTCGCGCCGCTGCTGCGCGAGGCGGGCCTGGGCGCGGACGCGGTCGACGTGGTCTTCACGGGCGCCGATCACGGTGTCGAGCGGGGTGTCGAGCAGGACTACCAGCGGGCGCTGCCGATCGCCGACGCGCTACGCGAGGAGGTGCTGCTGGCGTACGAGATGAACGGGGCTCCCCTGCTGCCGCAGCACGGCGCGCCACTGCGGCTGATCGTGCCGGGCTGGTACGGCATGGCGCACGTCAAGTGGCTGCACTCGATCGACGTCCGGACGACGCCGTTCGACGGCTACCAGAACGCGGTCGCCTACCGGCTGCGCCGCAACGCCGACGACCCGGGCGAGGCGGTCACCCGGATCGAGCCGCGTGCGCTGGTCCGCCCGCCGGGCTTCCCGGACTTCATGACGCGCCGTCGGGTGCTGCGGGCAGGACCGTGCACGGTGGACGGTCGGGCCTGGTCGGGGCACGCGCCGGTGGTGGCGGTGGAGGTGAGCGTCGACGACGGGGCGAGCTGGGCGCCGGCCGAGCTGGACCCGCCGGCGGGCGGCGAGTTCGCCTGGCGGCGGTGGCGGTACGAGTGGACGGCGACGCCCGGCCGGTACGTGCTCAGCGCGCGGGCGACCGACGCGTCCGGGCGGACCCAGCCGGTCGAGCAGCCGTGGAACCGTGGCGGTTTCGCCAACAATCTGGTGCAGCGCGTCGAGGTCGTGGTGCCGGCCGAGTGACCGGTGGGTCAGCCGCGGGTGGGGGCCGTGGGGCGACCGGTTGGTCAGTTGCCGAAGCCGGAGTCGGCGGGCAGGGAGATGTCCGGCTTCTCCAGCTCCTCGACGTTGACGTCCTTGAAGGTCATCACCCGGACGTTCTTCACGAAGCGGGCAGGACGGTACATGTCCCACACCCAGGCGTCGTGCATCTCGACCTCGAAGTAGACCTCGCCGTCGGAGTTGCGCACGTGCAGGTCGACCTGGTTGGCCAGGTAGAACCGGCGTTCGGTCTCCACCACGTAGGAGAACTGGCGGACAATGTCGCGGTACTCCCGGTAGAGCTGCAGCTCCATCTCGGTCTCGTACTTCTCGAGATCTTCCGCGCTCATCGCACTCCGCCTTCCATGACCACATCTTCCCCCACCGGCGCCGAAGGCCGAGGCTGCTCGCCCAACGCCACGCCGACGGTACCCCCTGACGCGCGGGAGTGCCCCATCGGCTCGTCCGAGCCCGGGTCGACGGGCCGCCGGGCGCGCGGCGGCCGGCCGTCGCGGCCGGAGACCGTGGCGACATTGACGTACGAGAAGCGGTGTTCCCGGCACGGCCCGTGCTCGCGCAGCGTCGCGCTGTGCTCCGGGGTGATGTAGCCCTTGTGCTCGGCGAAGCCGTACGCCGGGTACACCCCGTCCAACTCCACCATGATCCGGTCCCGGGTCACCTTGGCGAGGACGCTGGCCGCGGCCACACAGGCGGCCACCCGGTCGCCCTTCCACACCGCGAGCCCCGGCACACCGAGGCCGTCCACGCCGAAGCCGTCGGTCAGCACGTACTCCGGTCGGGTGGTGAGCGAGGCGAGGGCCCGACGCATCGCGGCCAGATTGCACACGTGCAACCCCCGGGCGTCGACCTCCTCCGCCGGGATGATCACCACGGCGTACGCGACTGCGCGGTCGACGACCTCGGCGTACACCCGCTCCCGGCTGGCCGGGGTGAGGAGCTTGGAGTCGGCGAGTCCGTCGATCTCGCCGCGTCGCCCCTCGGGGAGCACGGCGGCGGCGGCGACCAGCGGCCCGGCGCACGCCCCTCGGCCGGCCTCGTCGGCGCCGGCCACGTGCCGGAAGCCGCGCCGTTGCAATGCGCGCTCCAACGCGTACAGACCGGCCTCCCGGCGCACGACGGTACGCGGCGGGGTCAGCACGACGCCTCGCCAGCCGGCGGCAGGAGACGGGCCAGCAGGTCGGGCAACTCGGGCGGGTAGTACCGCTCGCCGCTGGCGGCCAGTTCGGCCGGCGCCCACCAGCGGTGACCGGCGATGCTGCGCTGCTCGATGTCCGTGAAACCGATGGTGTCGACCTGCCACCCGGGCACCCTGAGCAGGAAGAAGTCCTGCTCCTGGCGGTACCAGCCGCCGTCGAACGGAAACTCGGTCTCGTCCGACCAGACGGGCTCGCCCAGCTCGGCGGGCTCGACCCGTAGCCCGGTCTCCTCAGCCAACTCACGGGCCGCCCCGCGCGCCGGCGACTCCCCCTCGTCGAGCCCGCCGCCCGGAGTGAACCAGTAGCGGTGCGCCGGGCGGACCGGGTCGAAGCCGTGGAACAGCAGGATCCGGCCGGCCGCGTCGACGAGCAGCACCCGGGCCGCGCGTCGAGGGGTGCAGACACGGAGGGCGCTGTTCGCGGCCTCCGGGCCCGTGCTCTCACTCCTCACGGTCACCGCACCAGCCTGCCAGACGGGCGGCCGATCGCCCATGCCCCGTCCGCTTCTACGGCTTGGGAATGCCGTCGAACTGGTCGGGCACGGTCAGCCAGGTGGCCCGGCTGACGGGCCAGAAGACGGTGAACGCCCGCCCGACCACCTCGCCCTCGGGGATGGTGGCCTCGGTGATGTTCTGCCCGGACTGTTGCCAGTGCTCCAGCGAGTCACCGGAGGCCGAGCGGTGGTCGCCCATCACCCACAGCCGGCCCTTCGGCACGGTGATGTCGAACTCCTGGTCGGCGGCCTTGTCCTGGACACCGTCGATCGAGAAGATGTACGGCTCGTCGAGCGACTTGCCGTTGATCATCAGGCGTTCCTGCGGGTCGCAGCAGACCACGTGGTCGCCGCCGACGCCGATCACCCGCTTGATGAAGTCCTCGCCGTCGGGGTTGCCGCTCCACTCGGTGGGTGCCTTGAACACGATCACCTCACCGCGGTGCGGTGACCGGAAGTCGTAGACCAGCTTGTTGACCAAAACCCGGTCATCGATCTTGAGAGTGTTCTCCATGGACGGGGACGGGATGAAGAAGGTCTGCAGCACGAAGGCGCGGACCAACACCGCGACCAGGATCGCCACACCCAGCAGGATCGGCAGCTCCTTCCAGAAGGAGCTACGGGGCTTGTCGGTCTGCTCGTCAATCACGCCAAGGAGCCTACGTTGCCGGGCCGGACGTCACCGTCCGGAACGCGCGGGAACCCCTCAGCGCGGCCGCCAGCGGGAGGATCAGCAGCACACCGCCCTGCGGGGACGGGCGGACCGGCGGCGCACCGGAGGAGGCCGTGGCCGGCGCGGCCACGTCGTCGAACGTCGCCGGCACCGACAGCGCCGCCCAGCGCGACGACGGCCAGACCACCATGAACGCCCGGCCGACGACGTTGTCGATCGGCACCGGCCCCTGGCAGCGCGCGTCCTGGGAGACCTCGCGGTGGTCGCCCATCACGAAGATCTGACCCGGCGGTACGACCACCTCGTCGAAGCGCCGGGACCGGCACTCCTGCGGGTTCGGGGGCAGATCCAGTGGCGAGTCGCGCAGCACGTACGGCTCGTCGAGCGGGGTGCCGTTCACGGTGACCCGCCCCTGGGAGTCGCAGCACTTCACCCGGTCACCGGGCAGGCCGATCACCCGCTTGATGAAGTCCTTCTCGCCGGGACGGCTCACCCCGACCAGGTCGCCGACGGTCCGGCCGAGCTTTCCGGCGAACCCGGGCTCCGGCTGCGCGTCGACCTGGGGCGCCCAACGGTCGGTGCCCCGGAACACCACCACCTCGCCGCGCACCGGGTCACGGACGTCGTAGACGACCTTGTTGACCAGCACCCGGTCGCCGATCAGGAGGGTGTCCTCCATCGAACCGGACGGGATGAAGAACGCCTGGAGCAGGAACGTGCGGATCAGTACCGCGAGGCAGAAGGCCACCACCAGCAGCAGCGGAAGCTCCTGCCAGAGGGGCATCTGGCGGCGGCCACGGCGGACCCGCCGGCGCCACGGATCGACGGTGCCGTCCTCGTCAAGCGTCTGCACCACGTCACCACTCCCCGGTCCGCAGAAACACCACCGCCCGGGAGCCTCGTCGAGGCTCCGCGGGCGGTTGTGGACGGCTGCCCGCCTCGTGGGCGGGACCACCGCCTGGCTGCGCCCGTACGACCAGGGTAGTGCGGTCCGGTCGGTACGGCATACGCGCAGCTCAGGCGGCGTGGCGAGCGGGAAGTCAGCTGGGCTGCTTCTCGCGCTTCTCCTTGATCTTGGCCTTCTTGCCGCGCAGCTCGCGCAGGTAGTAGAGCTTGGCGCGACGCACGTCACCGCGGGTCACGATCTCGATCCGGTCGATGCCCGGGCCGTTGAGCGGGTAGGTCCGCTCGACGCCGACGCCGAAGCTGACCTTGCGGACCGAGAAGGTCTCGCGCAGACCGTCACCCTGGCGGCGGATCACGACGCCCTGGAAGATCTGGACACGGGACCGGTTGCCCTCGACGACCCGCGCGTGCACCTTGACGGTGTCACCGGCACGGAAGTCGGGAAGGTCGGTCCGCTTCGACTGGGCGTCAAGGGCGTCCAGGATGTTCATCGCTGCGTCCTCGTAAGGCTCACGGCGCACCGTCACTCGGTGCGCGGGTGGGTGATTCTGATCCCCGGGTGGCGGTCGGCGAGCCGACCCCGGTCGGGGATCCTCGCAGCCGCCCACGGGCGTGGACGGATACGGCAACCCCCCTACTTTGCCACATCCCCCGGCGGTGGCTGAAATCCGGCTCGTTCCAGCGCCGCGATGTCCCGTTTGTCGAGCCGGTCGGCGGGCAGCGCGGCCAGCAGGTCCGGACGCCGGTCCGCCGTCCGCAGCAGCCCTTCCTCCCGCCGCCAGCGCGCGATCCTGCCGTGGTCTCCGGAGCGGAGGACCTCCGGCACGTCGTGCCCACGCCAGCTCGGCGGCTTCGTGTAGATCGGCGCCTCGAGCAGGCCGTGCGCGTGCGACTCCTCGTCCAGCGAGCCGGCGTTGCCCAACACCCCGGGCAGCAGCCGGGTGATCGCCTCCAGGACGACGAGCACCGCCACCTCGCCGCCGAAGAGCACGTAGTCACCGAGCGACACCTCGGTGACCGGCATCCGGGTGGCGGCATGCGTCAGGACCCGCTGGTCGATGCCCTCGTATCGGCCGCAGGCGAAGAGCAGATGCGGCTCGGCGGCCAGCTCGTGGGCCATGGCCTGGGTGAACGGCACACCCGCTGGCGACGGCACCAGGAGCCGAGGTGGCGCGGCCCCGTCCGGGGCGAGCGCGTCGAGCGCCGCGCCCCACGGCTCGGGCTTCATCACCATCCCCGGGCCGCCGCCGTAGGGGGTGTCGTCGACCGTGCGGTGCACGTCGTGGGTCCAGGTCCGCAGGTCGTGCACGGCGAGCTGGAGTACGCCGTTGGCCCGGGCACGACCGATCAGTGACAGGTCCAGCGGGGCGAAGTACTCCGGAAAGATCGACACGACGTCGACGCGCATGCGGGGTGGTCCTAAAGATCGAGCAGGCCGGCCGGCGGGTCGACGATGACGCGTCCACCGGCCAGGTCGACCTCCGGGACGATCGCCCGGACGAACGGGATCAGCGCGGTACGACCCTCGGGACGCCGCAGCACCAGCAGGTCGGACGACGGCGCGTGGTCGATCCGGGCGACCTCGCCCAACCGCTCGCCGGCCAGGGTGACCACGGCCAGGCCCACCAGCTGGTGGTCGTGGAACTCCTCCGGGTCGTCCGGAGGCTCGACGTCGGCGCTGTCCACCACGAGCAGCGTCCCGCGCAGAGCCTCGGCGGTGTTGCGGTCCAGGACACCCTCGAACGCGATCAGCACCCGACCCTGATGGAAGCGGGCTTCCCCGATGGTCAGCTCCGCGGGAACCTGGAACGGCACCCCGGGCTCATCGATGGTGGGAGGGGGTGTCGCCCCCGGCTCGGTGCGCAGCACCGTACCGGGGGCGAACCGCGCCTCGGGCTCGTCGGTCCGCACTTCCACGGTGACCTCACCGCGGACGCCGTGCGGCTTGCCGATCCTTCCGACGACGAGCTGCATCAGTACGAGTCGACGATGTCGACGCGTACTCCGCGCCCACCGATGGAGCCGATCACCTGACGCAGCGCCTTGGCGGTCCGGCCGGACCGCCCGATCACCGTGCCGAGGTCCTCGGGGTGCACGCGGACTTCCAGCCGCTTGCCCCGACGGGAATCGACCAGCCGGACCCGGACGTCGTCCGGGTGGTCGACGATGCCCTTGACCAGGTGCTCCAACGCGGGACGCAGAGGCATGTCAGGCCTGCTCACCGGCGTCGGCAGCGGGGGTCTCGGCGGGGGTCTCGGCGGGGGTCTCCGTCGCCGGAGCCTCCGCCGCCGGAGCCTCAGCCTTCGGAGCCTCGGCAGCCTTGGCGGCCTTCTTGGCCGGCTTGGCCGGGGTCTCCGGGGCGAGCCCGGCGGCAGCCTTCGCCTCGGCCTCGTACGCCGCCTTGCGGTCGGCCCGCTCGGGGGCGACCTTCAGCGGCGGCGGGGCCGGCAGGCCCTTGTACTTCTGCCAGTCACCGGTCAGCTCCAGCAGCCGCTGCACCGCCTCGCTCGGCTGGGCGCCGACGGACAGCCAGTACTGGACCCGCTCCGACTTGACCTCGATGATCGAGGGGTCTTCCTTGGGCTGGTACACCCCGACGAACTCGATCGCCCGGCCGTCACGCTTGGTGCGCGAGTCGGCGATGACGATGCGGTACTGCGGGTTGCGGATCTTGCCCATCCGCAGGAGCCGGATCTTTACGGCCACAGTTGTTTCGCTCCTGTTGCGATCTCACCGGCCCGTGCGGGCGGTGTGCATGGGTGAGCGCCGACCGGACCCGTGGGGTTGGGCCGGAGACTACTCGGTGGACTGGCGACGTGCCCGGGTTAGAGGGCGCCGGACGCGCGCCGGATACCAGCGACCCATTCTGCCAGATCCGCCGCCGATCGTTCGCATCGGACCCGGACACCACGTCACCGGTGATCCGGAACACCTCTCAGCGCACCGGCGGACGGTCCCACCCCGGGGGCAATTTATCCGGTACGTCCCAGTCTGCCGGCGGGGTGAAGTCACACCAGGTGCCATCGAACGGGAACTTCCCCGCCTCGGCGAGCGCGATCACCCTTTCGCCCTCGGCCCGGACGGCCTTCTCGTCGGTCACCCAGTAGTCGTCGCCGAAGGCGAGCCGCTCGACGAACTCGTCCTCGTCCTTCCACTGCCAGCTCAGGTCGGGACGTACCACCACGTCGAGGTCCTGGTCCACCACGTCGACGCCGGCCACCGGGCCGTCGTCCCAGCGGACGCCGGGCTCCTCCAGGTTGACGTACCAGTGGGCGAACCGGCCCTGCGCGTCCCGGAACCACCACACCGAATGCGCGGCCCCGGCGGGCAGGAACTTCAGCAGCGGCGGACCGTTCCACCGCCCGTGCGCCAACCGGTACGACGACGAGATCCACTGGGCGAACGGCACCGCCCGCATGTTGAGCCCCGCCTCGGTCACCTCGTGTGCCACCGGCGAGTCCCGGGCGATCCACACCAGCAGACCACGCTCGTCGTCGCTGACCACCCGGCCCGGCCGGACCCAACCGATCCGGCCGTGCCGCACGTTGCGGTGCATGATCAGCCGACCCGGCTCGAACCGGTCGACGAGCACCTCAGTAGGCGCGGGCGAGGATGGCCACCAGGTCGGGCTCATCCTCCGAGTCTGGCACCGAGCCGTCGGCCCGCAGCAGACAGCGCACCGTGACGCCCTGCCCGTTCGCCTCGGCCTCGCCGGCCACCCCGACCGCCGACCACGGCACCCGCGCCCAGCCGTTCGCGGCCGCCTCGATCGCCTCGGCGAGGGTCGCGACCTCCACCGTCCGCGACTCACGGTTGGCCAGCGCCTGGTCGTGCAGCACCTGCTGGTCGGCCTCCAGCGCCGCCAGGACCGCGCCGACCACGTCGGCCACCGGCGTCGGGGACTTCGATCCGTCGGTACGACGAACCACCGTCGCGTTACCGACGGCCAGGTCGCGGGGACCGACCTCGACGCGTACCGGATAGCCGCGCAGCTCGGCGTCGACGGCCCGGCGGCCGAACGCGGTGTCGGTCCGGTCGTCGAGCGCGACCCGGACACCGGCGTCGCGCAGGCCGTCGCGCAGCTTGGCCGCCGCCTCCGCGACGCCCTCGCCGTCCTTGACGACCATGATGTACGCCTGGATGGGCGCGAGCCTCGGCGGCACCCGCAGGCCGTTGTCGTCGCCGTGCGCCATGATCAGGCCGCCGAGCATGCGGGTCGACGTGCCCCAGGAGGTCGTCCAGGCGTGCTCCCGTCCGCCCTCCCTGGCCGAGTAGCTGATGTCGAAGGCCTTGGCGAAGTTCTGCCCCAGCTCGTGGCTGGTGCCCAGCTGAAGCGCCTTGCCGTCGCCCATCATGCCTTCGCAGGTGTACGTGGCCGTCGCCCCGGCGAACCGCTCGCGGGCCGTCTTCAGGCCGACCACCACCGGAATGCCCAGCACGTTGACCATCAGGTCCTCGTACGCCTCGTGCAGGATCCGCCGCGCGTACGCCCGCGCGTCCTCGCGGGTGGCGTGCGCGGTGTGCCCCTCCTGCCACAGAAACTCACTGGTCCGCAGGAAGATCCGCGGGCGCAGCTCCCACCGGACCACGTTCGCCCACTGGTTGAGCAGCAGGGGCAGATCCCGGTACGAGTCGATCCACTTGGCCATGAACTCGCCGATCACCGTCTCGCTGGTGGGACGCACCACGATCGGCTCGGCGAGGGGCTTGCCGCCACCGTGGGTGACGACCGCCAGCTCCGGCGAGAAACCCTCGACGTGCTCGGCCTCCCGCTTGAGGTAGCTCTCCGGGATGAAGAGCGGGAAGTACGCGTTCTCCGCGCCGGCCGCCTTGATCCGGGCGTCCATCTCGGCCTGCATCCGCTCCCAGATGGCGTAGCCGGCCGGGCGGATGACCATGGTCCCCCGGACCGGGCCGTTGTCGGCCAGCTTCGCCTTGGCGATCAGGTCCTGGTACCAGCGGGGAAAGTCCTCCGCACGGGGAGTGAGCACGCGTGCCATGACCGCACATCCTATGCGCCACGCGACGCACCGCCGCGCCCGGGAGGCGTCCCGCCCTCCACGTGGCGGCACGGCCCCCTTCCACGCAGCAGCGCCGCACCTCTGCGCCTAGACGAGTAGTTCCGATGTCAGGGGTCGATGTCTGGGCATGAAGGGAGGGTGCCGATGATCATGTTGTGACGCAAGACCTCGACACCCTCTT
>NZ_JBICTE010000013.1:0-163493 GCF_043197485.1 Micromonospora sp. NPDC049102
CGGATTCCTGCGCCTGGCCTGCGCTCTCATCTGCTACCGCCGCGCCGACCGACTCAACCTGTTGACCAGCAACAAACCCAACTGACACACGGTCTAAGGCATGGTTAACGTGCGCCGCGCCGGCAGCGACAGCGGCTAGCCTGCCTGCTGTGGCCCGCCTGCTGCTCATCGAGGACGACCTGACGATCCGTGCCCCGCTGATCCGTGCCCTGCGGGAGCGCGGCCACGCGGTCGCCGCGGCCTCGACCGCGATGGCCGGCCTGCGTGACGCGCTGGACGACCGACCCGACCTGGTGGTGCTCGACCTGGGCCTGCCCGACCTGGACGGACGCGAGCTGCTGCGGATGCTGCGCGCGGTCAGCTCGGTGCCGGTCATCGTGGCGACCGCGCGCGACGACGAGACCGAGATCGTCCGGGTCCTCGACGCGGGCGCCGACGACTACGTGGTCAAGCCGTTCACCGCCGCGCAGCTCGACGCCCGGGCCCGCGCGGTGCTGCGGCGAGGTCCCGCCGGCCCCGACGCGCAGGAGGTGTCCGTCGTCGTGGGCGGTCTGCGCGTCGATCCCCGGTCCCGACAGGTCACCCTGGACGGCACGCTGGTGGAGCTGACGCCGCGCGAATTCGACCTGCTGCACCACCTGGCCGGACGGCCCGGCCAGGTGGTGACCAAACGCGAGCTGCTCACCGAGGTCTGGCAGATCCCGTACGGCGGGGCCGACAAGACCGTCGACGTGCACCTGTCCTGGCTGCGCCGCAAGCTGGGGGAGACCGCCCAGCAGCCCCGCTACCTGCACACCGTGCGCGGCGTCGGCGTACGCCTCGACGCGCCCGCGGCCCAGCCGTGAGGGCCCGCCTGGCGCTGCTGGTCGCCGCGGTCAGCGTGCTCACGCTCGTCGCGTTCCTGGTGCCGCTGGCCCTGCTCGTACGCACCGTCGCCCAGGACCGGGCCACCGTACGGGCCACCGGCGACGCGCAGAGCCTCGTGCCGGTGGTCGGCACCGCCGACGCGCCGACCATCCGGCTCACCGTCGAGCAGCTCGCCGCGGAGTCCGGCCGACCGGTGAGCGTCTTCCTCCCCGACGGCACCGTGCTCGGCGCGCAGGCACCCCGTACTCCCGCGGTGGCCCTGGCCGCGCGGGGGCAGAGCCTCACCGGGGAGTCCGCGGCCGGCCGGGAGGTGGTCATCGCCGTGCAGGGCCGACCGGACGGCACCGGCGTCATCCGGATCGTGGTGCCCCGGCAGGAGCTGACCGCTGGCGTGACCCGGGCCTGGCTGGTGCTGGCGCTGCTCGGCGTGGTGTTGGTGCTGATCGGGTTGGCGGTCGCCGACCGGCTGGCGCGCACGCTGGTCCGGCCGATCAGCGATCTGTCGGCCGTGTCGCACCGCCTGGCGAACGCCGAGTTGGACGCCCGGGTCGTTCCCGCCGGCCCGGCCGAGCTGCGCGAGGTCGCCGGCGCGCTCAACCACCTGGCCGCCCGGATACAGGTCCTCCTGCTCCAGGAGCGGGAACAGGTAGCCGATCTGTCCCACCGGCTGCGGACACCGCTGACGGCGCTGCGGTTGGAGGCGGAGTCACTGCGCGACCCGGACGACGCGGTCCGGATCGCGGCTGCCGCCGACGGGCTCGAACGGGCGGTCACCGGGCTGATCCAGCAGGCCCGCTGGCGTCGCGCGCCGGCGCCGGGAACCGTCGCGTCCGACGCCGCGGCGATCGTCGCCGACCGGGTCGCGTTCTGGTCGGTGCTCGCCGAGGACACCGGCCGGGCCGTCCACCTCGACCTGGCCCCCGGCCCACTGACCGTCGGGGTGGCCGCCGACGATCTGACGGCCGCCGTGGACGCCCTGCTCGGCAACGTCTTCGCGCACACTCCCGACGGCACGCCGTTCACCGTGCGGCTCGCGCGGGACGACGGGGACGTGCTGCTCGCCGTCGCGGACGAGGGCCCGGGAATGCCCGCTGGCGCTGTCCGGCGAGGTGCCAGCGCGGTCGGCTCGACCGGGCTCGGCCTGGACATCGCCCGCCGTGCCGCCCAGGCCGGCGGCGGGCGGTTGGAGCTGCGGTCCGGTCCGCGTGGTGGGGCGCAGGTGCTGCTGCGACTCGGGCCGCCACCACAGCGTCAGGCATAGCCGCTGCGCTGCCGGGTAGCTGCCACCTATGGCGCGGTATACGAAACCCGAGCTCAGAGAGCAGATCAAGGAAGAGATCAAGGCCTCCGACAAGGGCGGCAAACCGGGGCAGTGGTCGGCGCGCAAGTCACAACTGGTGACACAGGAGTACAAGCGGCGCGGCGGCGGATTCCTGGGCGAAAAGGACGATCGACAGAAGGCGTTGCAGCGCTGGGGCAACGAGAAGTGGCAGACGAAGGAGGGCGACGCCCGGGCCCGCAAGGACGGCACGACGAGCCGCTACCTGCCCAAGAAGGCCTGGGACGAGATGTCCGAGAGCCAGAAGCGCGCGACCGACACCAAGAAGCGGGAGGCGTCCCGGACCGGCCGGCAGTACGTCTCGAACACCGGCCCGGCGAAGAAGGCGCGGCGCGACGCCACCACGGCCGGCCGGATGTCGGAGATGTCGGTCGCCGAAGCCGGCAAGCTCGTCCGTGGGCTCGACACGCGACAGCTCAGGACGGCGCTGCGCAACGAGCACGCCGGCAAGGACCGCAAGACCCTCGTCCAGCGGCTCGAGGCGGAACTCAACCGGCGCGGCTAGCCGTACGCAGGTCGGAAGAACTGTCTGCGGTCCCGAAGCCCGTCGAGGCGACCCGGTCGTCATCCCGGCGGCGCAGGATGCGCACCTCGGTGGTGGCCTTGGTGCCGGTCAACGGCAGCACCGCCACCGGAGGAGGCGCCACGGCGGTGATGCTCGCCGGCGCGATGGTCACTCCGAGGCCGGCCGCGACCAGGTGCACCACCGTGGTCCAACTGCCGGCTTCCTGGACGATGCGCGGCGTGTAGCCGGAGTCCAGGCACGGCCGAAGATTGCGCTGGTAGGCCCGCTCGCCGGCCACCCGTGGGATGAAGACGAACGGGTCGTCCCGCAGCACCGCGGCATCGATCGCGCGGTCTCCCACGTGCGGGTGGTCGGCCGGCAGGACGGCGACGAAGCACTCGGTGGCGTACGTGGTGCCTACCAGGTCCTCGTGGTCGTCCGCGTCCCGAACCACACCGAGATCGACCTCGCCGTTCAACAGCCGGTCGACGATCTGCGCCGTGTACGCCTCGTGCAGGCGTAGGTGGACGGCCGGATGACGCTCACGGAAACGACGGATCGGCCCGGCCAGTCCGAGCTGGATCGCCGAACTGACGAAGCCGATGTCGAAGCGCCCCTGTTCCCCGCGCCCGATACGCCTCGCCTCGTGCACGTCGTCGGCTACCGAGGCCAGCACCCGCCGGCACCGGACGAGGTACGCCTCGCCGGCCGGCGTCAGCGCCACCGACCGGGAGGTGCGGACGAACAGCGGCGTACCGATCATCGCCTCGAGTTGGCGGATCTGTTGCGACAGCGGCGGCTGGGCCATCCGCAGCCGTACCGCGGCCCGGCCGAAGTGCAGCTCCTCGGCGACCGCGACGAAGTACCGCAGGTGGCGCAGCTCGGGATCCATACGTCGAGGATACGAATCAGTCCGAACAAGATATTGGACGTTCGAATAGCGGCGACCGGAGAATCGGGTCATGAACCCGAGCACGCTGACCGTCACGTCCATGACCACCGCCGAGGAGGCCGAGGCCTTCCGGACGCTGAACGAACAGTGGATCTCCCACACCTTCACGATCGAGGAGTCGGACCGCAAGACGCTCGGCGACCCGTTCGCCGCCATCGTCGAACCGGGCGGCGACGTGCTCGTCCTCCGCGACGGCGGGGAGGTCATCGGCTGTGTCGCCCTGGTGCGCAGCTCGAAGGACGTCTTCGAGCTGTCGAAGATGGCGGTGGCCCCGGCGGCGCGCGGCAGGGGTCTCGGCCGCCAGCTCATCGAGGCGGCGATCGAGCGGGCCCGCCAACTCGGCGCGACCACCCTGTTCCTCGGCAGCAGCACCAAGCTCCCGAACGCCGTGCACCTCTACGAAACGGCCGGCTTCCAGCACGTCGATGCCGAACAGATCCCGCTGCCGCCGTACGCCCGCGCCGACGTCTTCATGCGCATGGCGCTCTGACCGCAGGCTTAACCCGGCCTTAGCGTTCGGACAGCGCGCTGCTATCCCGGTTCAGCCGATCCTCGTAGTCGACATCCGAGGAAAGGTGGACACCACGATGAAGCGGACCAATCTGCTCCTGGCGTCGGTCGGCGGGGCGGCGGTGCTGGCGGTGGCCGGGGCCGCGTTCGGCGTTACCGCCGCGAAGGACTCGCGCACCGACACGACGCTCGCCGCCGCGACCGTCGCGCCGACGGCCGACAGCACCACCGCCGCGCCGGCGACCAACGATCCGTCGTCGACCGGCACACCATCGGGTACGCCGACGAGCGGTGCCCCGTCTACCGGCGACACCCCGTCCCCGGGCGGCGCGCCGGCCGGCGCTGCTGTCGACGAGAAGCGCGCCGGGGAGATCGCGCTCGCCAAGGCTGGCGGCGGCCAGATCGTCGAGGTCGAGGCCGAGCAGGAGCACGGACGCCCGGTCTGGAGCGTGGAGATCGTCGCCGGCGACACCGAGCACGAGGTGGACGTCGACCGGGAGAACGGCTCGGTGGTCAAGGCCGAGCACGAGCCGGTCGACGCCGACGACGACGCCGATGACAAGGACGACGACGACTGACCGTCGACTCCCGCCGCCCGCCCCGGGGATCGACCCGAGGCGGGCGGCGCCGTCGTGGAGCAGGTCCCCCGGCACGGTGGCCTAGATCGGCACGCGTTGCTCCTGGACCGTCGGCTGCTCCTGGACCGTCGGTTGGTCCTGGGCGAACTGCGTGCGGTACAGCTCGTGGTAGCGGCCACCGGCCGCGAGCAGGTCGCCGTGTCGTCCGCGTTCGACGATCCGTCCGTCCTCCACGACGAGGATCTGGTCGGCTGCCCGGATGGTGGAGAGCCGGTGCGCGATGACCACGCTCGTACGACCGGTGAGTGCCTCGGCCAGGGCGTCCTGCACCGCCGCCTCCGAGGTGGAGTCGAGGTGCGCGGTGGCCTCGTCGAGGATGACCACGCGCGGCCGGGCCAGCAGCAGTCGCGCGATGGTGAGCCGTTGCCGTTCCCCACCGGACAGGCGGTATCCCCGCTCTCCGACGACGGTGTCGAGCCCGTCGGGAAGCGCGCGGACCAGGTCGGCGAGTCGGGCGCGCCGCAGCACGTCCCACATCTCGTCCTCGGTGGCGTCCGGTCGGGCGAACGCCAGGTTGGCGCGGATGCTCTCGTGGAAGAGGTGCCCGTCCTGGGTCACCACACCCAACGCCGTCCGGATCGACTCGGCAGACAGGTCGCGTACGTCGATGTCGCCGAGTTTCACGGCGCCGTCGTCGACGTCGTACAGGCGCGGCACCAGCTGCGCGATCGTCGACTTGCCGGCTCCGGAGGAACCCACGAGCGCGACCATCTGCCCCGCCTCGGCGCGGAACGACACCTCGTGCAGCACCTCCTCGCCGCCGCGCGTATCGAGCTTGACCACGTCCTCCAGGGACGCCAGGGACACCCGGTCCGCCGAGGGATAGCCGAAGCGCACCCCGTTGAACTCGACCGCGACCGGCCCGTCGGGAAGGGGCCGTGCGTCGGGCTTGTCGAGGATCAGCGGCTTGAGGTCGAGGACCTCGAAGACCCGCTCGAAGCTCACCAGCGCGCTCATCACCTCGACCCGGGCGCTGGCCAGCGATGTCAACGGCGCGTAGAGGCGGGACAGGAGCAGCGCGAGGGCGACCACGGTCCCGGCGTCGAGGCTCCCCCGCAGGGCGTACAGACCACCCAGCCCGTAGACCAGGGCCAGCGCCAGCGAGCCGACCACGGTGAGCGCGGTGATGAAGACCCACTGGAGCATGGCGGTGCGGACTCCGATGTCCCGTACCCGCCGTGCCCGCGCGGCGAACTCGGCGGACTCCTCGGCCGGCCGCCCATACAACTTCACCAGGGTGGCGCCCGGTGCGGAGAACCGTTCCGTCATACGTGTGCTCATGGCCGCGTTGTGCTCGGCTGCCTCACGCTGCAACCGGGCGAGCCGCGAACCGATGCGCCGGGCCGGTAGGACGAAGATCGGCAACAGGACGAGCGCCAGCAGCGTGATCTGCCACGAGAAGCTGAGCATCACGGCCAACGTCAGCACCAGCGTGACGGCGTTACCGACCACGCTCGACAGGGTGTCGCTGAAGGCCCGCTGCGCGCCGATCACGTCGTTGTTCAGTCGGCTGACCAGCGCACCCGTGCGGGTCCGCGTGAAGAACGCCACCGGCATCTGTTGGACGTGGTTGAAGACAGCCGTCCGCAGTTGGACGATCAGCCCCTCACCGATGCTGGCGGAGAGGAATCGCGTCACCAGTCCGAGGCCGGCCTCGGCGAGGGCGATCACCGCGATCAGCACGGCCAACCGGACCACGACGCCGCCGTCGGCGCCGTCCACTATCGCGTCGACCACCCGGCCGGCGAGAATCGGCGACGCGACCGTGAGAACGGCCGTCACGACGCTCAACACGAGAAATCTGACGATCAGTGCGCGGTGCGGCCGTGCGAACCGCGCGATCCGCTTCAGGGTGGCGCGGGACAGCGGACGCTCGTCCCGTGCGTTCATCGCGTGGCGCAGAGACGTCCACGCGGTAACTTCCATGCTCATACGTACCTCCGATACCGGAGGCTAGGACCTCATCCGAGCTTTAGGTCAAGCCGTCGTCGCAGAACATGTGCGTGCTCGCGACCACGGGGCCGGACGGCCTGCTGGCCACCCCGGTGCGGTACTACCCGCTCGGCTTCACGGTGCTGTTCACGGCCGCGCCACCGCATCGCCGCCATCATCTGGCTCCGATGACGGTACTGCGGCCGCTACTTAGAGCCCGCGCAGATTGGTGGTGATCATCGGCGGCGGGTGGGGCGGGTGTCCCATCGGTAGATGGTCCATGCTCGCCTGATCAGGCTACGGACGGTGATGATCGCGTCGGCGAGGTCGAAGAACGCGTCGATGACCGTCTCGGTTCGTTCGTAGCAGCGTTGGAGTCGGTTGAACGCGTTGTGCCAGCTGTTCGTCCGTTCGACATGCCATCGTTGGTTTGCCTGGATGGGTGCCTTGTCGCCCTTGTGGGCGATCTTGCCGGTCAGGCCGCGTTCGGTCAGCAGCGCACGGGTGAGCGCGGAGTCGTATCCGGCGTCGAGGTGCACCGTGATGGCCTCGGGGAGTGGGCCCAGGTCGTCGAGGCGGTCGAGGGTGGGTGCCAGCAGCGGTGAGTCGTGTCGGTTCGCGCCGGCCAGGACCCGGCCAAGGGGGATGCCGTAACCGTCGACCATCGATGAACGTTTCATTCCCTGCTTGCCCCGGTCGACCGGGGACCGTCCGGCGCAGTCGCCCCCGCCGGGCGCTTTGGTGATACAGCCGTCCACGGCGATGTCGTCCAGGACCAGGCCGACGAGCCGGTCGTAGGTGTCCACCGCGATCTGCTTGAGTTGGGCGAACACCCCGAGGCGGATCCACTCGTCACGACGGCTGCGGATCGTGGCGGCCGAGCAGGTGGCATCGGCGATCGCCTCGTAGGAACAACCGAACCGCAGCACCTGAATCAGCTTGTCGAACACGATCCGGTCATCGATGCGCCTGCGGTGGCAGCCCAACGGATGCGTCGGGACGTATGTCGGCCGCTCAGGTAGCAGCGCGTTGAACTGGACCCACAGTGGCTCGATCAGCCATGCTGGGATAGCAGGCACAGGATCTCCCGGTGATCACGAGGCGTAAGCACCTTCATGATTATCGATCCTGTGCCTGCACTCGTTCAGGCACGCCCGTCCAGCCTCGCCATTCTGCGCGGGCTCTTAACGCTCTTACCTAGGGACAGACCGGTGTCGGTGTAGCCGTGCCGGCTGTAGAAGCGCACTGCATCGGCGTTGCGGTGGTGGATGCCAGCCGACAGGTACGTGATCCCCCGGTCGCTCGCCCACTGTGTGGCCGCCGTGAGCAACGCTGATCCCACCCCGAGCCCCCTGGCAGCGGGCAGTACAACCGTGTGGACCTGGGCCGAAGGTTCAGGACGCAGGATCTGATGGTCCGGCGGATCGGAGTGCCGCAGCACTTCGACCATTCCGACTACCTGGCCGTCATGCCCCTCAGTGACGAGGACGCCATCCCGCCCGGCCTCGTCGGCCACCATGGCCGCGAAATGGCGCGTGACGGCCTCACGCGGTGGAACGCGGTAGGTGGCAGCGTCGAGAGCAATGTGGGCCTCAGCGTTGGCTAGGCGCAACTCCACCAATGAAGCGACATCCGCCAAGGTCGCTGGCCGAACCGTCAGCCGTGTCTCCTGCATCATCCCGATCCTAGGTCGAGGCAGCCACTCGGGCAGCCCGACCATGATCGCCAGGAGAGGGCCTAGGCCGTGTGTCAAGGTCCTCGGTCGAGCAGAGGGGCGGACGGCGGACACCACGATGAGGGTGATGCCTGTGAGTCATCTTGATGACCCACAGGCATCACGCTCAATGGAGGGGGCGGCTCCGATCCGGCCGGACCACGGGCCCGCGAGCGACGGTTCACCAGCGGCCGAAACGGCCGGTCCTCTCGGCCTCGGTAGGCCGGCCAGGGGCTTTGACACACGGCCTAGTCGGCAGAGGTCGGCGAGGGCGTCATGGCGGCGTTGGCCTGGAGAGCGTTGGTCGCCGGGGCCGCTGGGTGCGCTGAGTGGGTCGATGGCGGCACACAGCACGCCGGCGGCCTTGTCGGCGGCTGCGGTGCCGGCGGTGTCGTGCACCGTGGTGACGGTGTCGGTGATGACGCGGGCCTGCTCGGCGCTGATGTTCCCGTCGGCCAACGCCTGCCGGACTCCGCCGTTGTGGTCGTTGTCGAGGGCGGCGGCGAGGTCGACGAGCCGACGCGCGGTGGGAACGGTGAGGCGCAGACGCTCGCGCAACCAGACCGCCGTGCAGGACGCGCCCTGGGCGCGGGCCGTGCCCCGGCCGTCGACTTCGCGGACGAGGGCCAGCTCGAGCGCGGCGAGACGTTGCGCGAGGCGGTGTGTGGCGTCGAGCGCGGCGATCAGATCGTGCTCCGCAAGGGTCCAGGCCGCCGCGTCGACGCAGGCCGCGACCGCGTCATCCGCCTGCGACAGGTGTACGACACTTTCAGCCATCATGATCGATAGGCGATCCAGGCGGACACGGGTTCCCACATCGCGGTGCGGGGCGGTGGAGCCCAGCTCACCTCACTCGTCGTCGGCGGACTCGTCCTCGTCCAGGGGACGCTCGTGACCTGTTCGGCCGAGATGGCCCGTCGAGTCGCGCCACCACTCTGCGCCCGCGTTGTCCCTGAAGGTCAACACCGGACGGCGGCGTGCACCCTCGATCTCGGAGGGCACCTGAGTCTCGAAACGCTCGGCCGGCAGCAGGACGTCTCGCTGCGTGACGATGCGCAGCGCCCTGTCCTGTCCCAGATCGAAGTGCACCGAGAGTCGGTAGATCGGAAGCGCCGACATGTTCGTCACCACAAAGGTCAGCTCGGGCTCCGATATGGGCTCCGGCTCATCCTCGTCGAGGTCCAGCGGCTCGACCTCGTCGCGGATCCACACGCCGATCGACGCTGCCTGCTGCCTCGCCCACTGCATCTCGGTACGACGATCACGCTCGGACTCGATCTTGTAGAGCCGGTATGCGACGAACCCCGCTATCGCCGCGAGCAGCGCGCCAGCCGCTGACCCCACCGCGTCCACGACACCCCACACAGGCCGCAGCGTACCGACGACGTCAACGAACGCCGACCGATGTGCCGGTCGTCGTCAACGTCGGACGACGCCGACGGTGACCGCGCCGCCACCCGCATGCCCGATCGGGACTGCCGGCAGCGGCGCGATCACCGTTGTCACGTCGTACGGTCAGCTGATGCGGAACTGCTGGCCGTAGACGGCGAACGCCAACGGCGTGTTCAGGTTGAAGTTGCCGTTGTTGAGGAACACCCGCTGGGCCGTGTCCACACGGGAGGTGTCCGAGTGGGCCTCTTCCTTCTTCATCTCGATGACCCGCTCGTCGAGGAACGCGTTGAGCCAGGTCCGCTCGTCGCCACCCTGCGCCGGGGGCTTCGCCCGGGCGAGGGCACGGCTGCGGACTTGGCGCATGCCCTCGTACCCGTGCATGACCGCCGCGTCGTAGTAGGCGAACTGGCCGAGTGCCCGTACCCCGTCGTTCTTGCCGTCGCGGACCGACGGGTTGAAGTAGACCCGGTCCCGCTCGGCCTCCTGCGCGGCCCGGAACACGGAGTCGTTGGCGGCGGTGCGCCAGTCGCGGGTGAAGTTCGGGTCGAGGCCCGAGTGCGACGCGGTGCCGTTGACGGCGCGCAGCGCCGGCAGGTAGCCGGCCAGCACGTTGCCGGGCTTGGTGTTCGTGTACGCCTGGACCAGTTCGAGCATGTCGCCGGTGCCGGAGCAGAAGCCGATGATGCCGGCGGTGTAGCCCCGGCCGTCGCCGATGTCCTCGATGTAGGAGAACTGGGCACGCCAGTCGAGTGAGGAGTTCTCCGCCGCCGACACGAGCTGCATGGCGACGTCCTTCTTCGCCGGGTCGTCGAGGTTGGTGCCGGTCGAGCCGCTGGCGGTCGGCGTGGGGGTGGGGTTGCCGCCGCCGCCCGGAAGGGTCCACTGCTGGTTGGTGGTGCCGCCGCAGGTCCAGATCTGCAGCCGGGCGCCGTTCGCGGTGCTGCGGTCGGTCACGTCGAGGCACTTGCCCGAGGCGGTGTTGACCAGGGCGCCGCCGCTGGCGGCGGTCCACTTCTGGGCGCCGGTGCTGTTGCAGTCGTACAGCTGGATCTTCGCGCCGTTGGCGGTCGAGGCGGCGGTGACGTCGAGGCACTTGCCGAGTGCGCGGATCGAGTTGTCGGTGTTGCCGACCGTCCACGTCTGGGCTGCGCCGCCGTTGCAGTCGTAGAGCTGCACGGCCGTGCCGTTGGCCGAGCTGGCGCCGGCCACGTCGACGCACTTGCCGGCCAGGCCGGTGATCGGGCCGGCGGTCGCGGCGCTGGCCGACGGCAGGCCGTAGCCGACCGCCGCGACGCCGATCAGCAGGGTGCCCACGGCGTAGGCGGCTGTTCTCTTACGCACCATGGTGTTCCTCGGGGGAAAGGGGCGGCATGCCGCCGACCGGTCGGGTGCCCGGCGTGGGGGGAGGGCGCCAAGGCACCGCGAGAATCAGGAAACTCTATTAACAGATAGCAGCAAGTCGATCAACTGTCAATCGGAACTCCACTGGGCAGGGCGGTGGTGGCTCTGCGTAGCGCCCAGACGCATGCCAACACCGCCGGGTGGTCGCCCGCACCCCTGCGGTAGGCGATTCTCGTGCGACGGCGCAGGGCCATCGGGAGGAGCCGAACCTGCGGCGAGGGCTGCGTGACGGCGAGCTGTGGGACGAGCGCGACCCCCTCGCCAGCGGCGACCAGGGCGAGCATGGCGGTGAAGTCGTCGACGTGGTGCCGCACGGCCGGGGCGAAACCCGCCATCTGGCAGACGTGCAGGGCGACCGAGCTGCCCTGACCCTGGTGCCCCCGTTCCTGCGGCCGGGCGCTCCGGGAGTGCTCGCCCACTTGGCCCACCTCGTCCGGGCCAGCCCCGTGCCGCTGGTCGTCTACCACGTGCCGTACCGGACCGGGCAGCAGCTCGACGCCGACGACCTGCGGCGGCTCGCGGAGCTGCCCGGTGTCGTCGGCGTCAAGTACGCCACCGGAGGGATCGACGCGGACACCGTCGACCTCCTCGCCGACGTCCCGCCCGGGTTCGCCGTACTCGGTGGTGAGGATCCGCTCCTGTCCCCGCTGCTCGCCCTCGGCGCGCACGGCGCCATAGCCGCCTCGGCCCAGGTCGCTGCCGGGGACTACGTCCGGTTGGTCGCGCACTGGCAGGCGGGCGACGTCACGCCCGCGAGGTCGCTGGGCCACCGACTCGCGGGTCTGTCGGCGGCGCTGTTCGCCGAGCCCAACCCGAGCGTCGTCAAGTCGGTGCTGCACGCGCGGGGACGCATCCCGACCCCGTCGGTTCGCCTGCCGCTGCTGCCCGCGAGCCAGGACGCGACGCGGCGGGCGCTCCGGCGCCTGGAGGGGTTGAGCAGCGAGCCGAGGTGAGCGGCGGCCCCGAGCCGCGATCCGGCGACGCGACACGTCGGAGACGAAGATCATTTGTTCATCAACCGGTCGCCCGGCTGTGCGCGACGGCGGCTATCGTCAGCCCGCGCGTGGGCCCGGACCGTGCCGGGTCGAGCCGCGTCAGCAGCACCACCGAGCCGCGAGGAGCGTTCCATGGCAGTCGTTTTCCGCCGTACCCACTTCTGGTGGGCCGCCGCGGTCGCCGTGCTCGCCGCGGCGGCGCTGACGGCCTGCGGCAGCGACGACCGCGCCGAACCGGCCGCCGCGCCCACCACCGGCAGTGCGGTCGCGCCGACGGCGACCGCGCCGCCCGCGCCGCCGCCGCAGGGAAAGCTGCGCGGGTACGGCACGGTGCGGCAGCTCACCGAGACCGCCGACCTGGTCGTGCGCGGCGAGGTCGCGTCCGCCGGCTTCCGGGTCGACGAGGTCCTGCGGGCCAGGACCGACACCGGTGTACGCGCCGGAGCGTCGATCACACTTGCCAGCCTCGACGCCGGTGTGGCGGACATGGCCCACATGTCGACCCTCGACGTGGGTCAGAGGGTGGTCCTCTACCTGTCCCAGGACGCGGGGGCCGCGACGCCGACGTTCCGGACGCTCAGCGGCGATTTCGGCGTCTTCGACGTCACCGGGGCCGGTGACGATGCCGTCGCGTCCAGCCGCTCGCAGGCCATGGCCGTCACCGGCCTGCGCACGGAGGACGCGACGGCGTCGGGTCACGGCTTCCGTACCACCCTCGGCCAGTTGCGCGCGGTCGCCCAGCGCCCCTGAGGCGTCCGCGTGCTCAGTGCTCCCGGTAGGTGGCCCGGTCGAAGTCGGCGTACACCCCGTCGCCGCCGAGATCCTGCACCCACAGGCCGAGGAAGGAGCCGGTGAAACCCCAGGCCGCGGGCTCCCCGTCGATGATCAGCGCGGCGTGCTCGTCGGACAGGATCGTCGCGTCCAGGTCGACGGGCAGGCGCTGCCAACCGGCCCCGAGGTCGTAGTCGAAGCGCACCACGGGTCCGTCGAACACCGCCCGCAGACCGACCTGGGCGACGCCGGTGGCGTCGACGGTCAGCTCCGGGTACGGGGTGCGTCGGCCGTTGTCGGAGCTGAGCAGCTCCAGCACCGTACGTCCGTCGTCGGCGCGGGTCAGGTAGAGGTGGTGCCAGTTCAGGGTGTTGTAGTACGCGGTGATCCCCGCGAGCTGCCGGTGGTCGATCGGGTCGAACTCGACGACGGTCTCCAGCGAGCAGTGCGTCGCCCCGACCCGTCGCGCGACCAGGCTCGGCGCCTGCCGGCCCACCGGTGACTGCCCACCATGGACACGCAGGTGCGAGGGCCGCGAGCGCAGGTCGATCCAGTCGGCGCTGGCCGGCCGGCGCAGCGTCGACCAGCAGGACGCCAGCTCGGCGGCGTCGAAGTCGTCGGTCGCGGGCTCCTCGGGCCACGGGTGCGGCGACAGGTCCGGGGCGACGACCTCCTCGGCCGGCACCCCGCCGGCGATGCGGGGCCAACCACCGTCCGGCCACTCGACCCGCTGGATCGCGGTCTCCCGACCGAGCACGCAGTTGCCCAGCGGCGAGTAGGGACGACCGACTAGGTGGGCCAGGTACCAGCCGCCATCGGGGGTCTGCACGAGGCTGCCGTGACCGGCCTTCTGCAACCGCAGGTCGGGTCGGCCCACCGAGGTCAGCAGGGGCCCGTCCGGGTCCACCTCGTACGGGCCGAACAGCTCCCGCGAACGCGCCACGGTCACCTGGTGCTCCCAGCTGGTGCCACCCTCGGCGGTGATCAGCCAGTACCAGCCGTCGTGGCGGTACAGGTGCGGCCCCTCGGTCACCCCTACCGACGTGCCGGTGAACAGGATGCGCGGCCGGCCGACGAGACGACGGGTCGCCCGGTCGTACTGCTGGATCTCGATGCCGCCGAAGCGGTCCCGGCCGGGACGCCAGTCCGCGCTCATGCTCAGCAGCCAGGTACGGCCGTCGTCGTCGTGGAACAGGGCGGCGTCGAAGCCACGCCCGTGCAGCTTCACCGGGTCCGACCAGGGCCCGGCGATGTCGGGCGCGGTGATCAGGAAGTTCTGCGGGTCCCAGTAACCGCTGGCGAAGCTGGCCACGTCGCTGTAGACGAGGTGGAACTCCCCATCGTGGTACGTCAGGTCGGGCGCCCACACACCGTTGGAGTCGCCGCAGCCGCGCAGATCGAGCAGGCGGCGGTCGGTGATGATGCCACCCAGCGGGCGCCAGTTCACGAGGTCGCGCGAGTGGTGCACGCGTACCCCGGGATACCACTCGAAGGTCGAGGTGGCCAGGTAGAAGTCATCGCCGACGCGCAGGATCGACGGGTCCGGGTGGAACCCGGCGAGGACGGGGTTGCGGATCGACCAGGCAGCGGTCGCCACGTCAGCGGTGTCGGTCGACACGGGGGCTCCTCTGTGCGGTGCGGCTGTGAAACTTCCGGAAACTTGCGGGTACCAGATCACTGGAAGCCCCTCGTACGGTAGCCGGTCTTATCGCGATAGGACAGGGGTCTTGACCGCTGGGGGAACTGCTCGTAGCGTCCCGGCCATCGATCGGTAATACCGACGAAGCAATGAAAGTTCCGGAGATCCAGGTTCGAACCCTTGCCGGCTCGGCCGGCGTCCGAGCACACCGTGAGTCCCCGAAGGGATGGATCATGACAGCGCACCTCTCCCGCCGATCGCTGCTCGGCCTTGCCGGCGCCGGCGCCGGCGCCTACCTGCTCAGCGCCTGCAGTGGCGATGACAAGTCCAGCGACCCGAACGCGCCGCAGACGATCAACTGGTGGCACATCCAGAACACCGAGCCGATGCTGCCGGTCTGGGCCGCGATGGCCAACGAGTACAAGACCGCGCACAGCAACGTCACGTTCACCATCCAGCCGCTGGAGAACGAGGCGTTCAAGGCCAAGCTCACCACCGCCACGCAGGCGGGCGACCCGCCGGACCTCTTCCAGTCCTGGGGCGGCGGCGTGCTCAAGCAGCAGGTCGACGCGGGTCTGGTCAAGGACCTCACCGATGACGTGAAGGACCTGGTCGGCGGCATCCTGCCCGCCGCCATGGGCCCGTACACGATCGACGGCAAGATCTACGGCATCCCGTTCGACATCGGCATGGTCGGGTTCTGGTACAACAAGGACCTCTTCACCCGCGCCGGCATCACCGAGCCCCCCACCACCTGGGTCGCCCTGCTGGACGCGGTCCGCAAGCTCAAGACCGCCGGCATCACCCCGGTCGCCATCGCCGGCAAGGACAAGTGGCCGGCCCACTTCTACTGGTCGTACCTGGCGATGCGCATCGGAGGCGTCGGCGCGCTGCAGAAGGCCGTCGACGACAAGAACTTCGACACCCCCGACCTGGTCGCCGCAGGTGAGCGCCTCAAGGAGCTCGTCGACCTGCAGCCGTTCCAGAAGGGCTTCCTCGGCGCCGAGTACGGCTCCCCGGACGGGCAGGCCGCCACCATGGGCAACGGCGGCGCGGCCATGGAGCTGATGGGTCAGTGGGCGCCGGCGGTGCAGGCCTCCAGCTCGACCAGCAAGAAGGGCATCGGCGACAAGCTGGGCTTCTTCCCGTTCCCCGCCGTGGACGGCGGCAAGGGCACCGCTACCGAGGTCTTCGGCGGCGGCAACGGCTTCGCCGTCGGCAAGGACGCCCCGGCCGCCACGATCGACTTCCTGAAGTTCCTGCTCAGCGTCGACAACCAGCGTCGGTCCGCCAAGACCGGCGCGGTCCTGCCCACGGTCAAGGACGCCACCGACGCCATCAGCGACCCGAACAACAAGGTCGTCGCGGAGACCCTGGCGAAGAACACCGGCTTCCAGCTCTACCTCGACCAGGCGTACGCGCCCGCGCTCGGGCAGCAGATCAACGACAGCGTCGCCGAGATCATCGCCGGTAAGAAGGCGCCTGCGGCGATCCTCAAGGACATCACGCAGGTGGCGAAGACCGCCTGACCGTGACCCCGTACCCATCCGTAGCCGGCGATCGACATCGAGTGGAGCAGGAATGACCAGGCCATCGACCGTGTCGTACACAGGGCGCGGCGACACGGCGACAGATCCGCCGGCACCGGGGCCGGGCACCGCGCGACAGCGCGGCCGCCAGCCCCGGCCGGGGCGGGGTGGCGTCCTCGCAGTGTTCCTGACGCCCGCCCTGGCGCTGTTCGTGCTGCTGGTCATCACGCCCATCGTGGTGGCCGCCTACGCCAGCCTCTACAAGTGGAACGGCTTCGGGTTACCGGAGAACTTCGTCGGGCTGGACAACTACACCCGCGCCTTCGGCGACCCGACGTTCCGGGGTGACCTGTGGCGCGGCCTCGTGCTGGTGCTGCTGTCGCTGACCGTGCAGCTGCCCGTCGCGTTGGCCCTGGCCATGCTGCTCAACCAGCCTTTGCGCGGCCGAGCCGTCTACCGGCTGATCTTCTTCGCCCCGTACGTGCTCTCCGAGGTCACCACGGCCGTCCTGTTCACCCTGGTGTTCTCACCCAACCGGGGTCTGGGCGAGTCGGTCTCCAGATTCCTGGGAGCGGAGGCGGGAGCGGTGTTCGCCGATCCGTCCACCGTGCTGTACGCCGTCTTCCTGGTGGTGTCCTGGAAGTACTTCGGCCTGTACATGATGCTCTTCCTGGCCGCCCGACAGGGCATCCCGAAGGAGCTGTCCGAGGCCGCGGTCACCGACGGCGCGACCGCCTGGCAGGCGTTCCGCCATGTCACCCTGCCGCTGCTCGGGCCGACGATCCGGATCAGCATCTTCCTGTCCGTCATCGGCACCATCCAACTGTTCGACATGGTCTGGGTGCTCACCGGCGGTGGTCCGATCCACTCCTCGGAGACCATGGCCGTGACGATGTACCAGTTCGGGTTCCGCCGGTTCGAGGTCGGCTACGCCAGCGCGATCAGCATGGTCATGTTCCTGCTGAGCCTCGTCTTCGCCCTGTTCTACCAGCGCGTCGTCCTGCGTCGGGACACCGCGGGCGCGATCACCAACCAGGGAGGCCAGCGATGACCACCAAGACCAGTGGCGCCCAGCGGACCCGCAGCATCGTGCTGCACCTCGTCTGCATCGGCGTCGGCGCGCTCATCGTCGTGCCGGTCTGGTTCGGTGTGATCGGTGGCTTCAAGGACAACGGCCAGCTGTCGACCAACCCGCTGGGCCTGCCCGACCCCTGGGTGCCGTCGAACTACACCGACCTGTTCGCCTCCGGAGTGTTCTGGCGGCAGCTCGGCAACAGCCTGCTCATCGCCGTCAGCAGCACGTTCGTCGTCGTCGCCGCGGCGGCGATGGCCGCGTTCGTCTTCGCGCGCTACGCCTTCCGGGGCCGCGAGTTCCTGGTGACCCTGTTCGCGATCGGCCTGATGTTCCCGTTCGCGGTGGCGATCCTGCCGCTGTTCGTCCTGCTGCGCTCCATCGGCCTGCTGGACAACCCGCTCGGCGTCATCCTGCCCCAGGCCGCCTTCGGGCTGCCGATCACCATCATCATCCTGCGTCAGTTCTTCCGTACCATCCCCGCCGAGGTGGAGGAGGCCGCCGTCCTGGACGGCTGCAGTTCCTTCGGGTTCTTCTGGCGGGTCCTGCTGCCGATGGCCCGCCCCGCGCTGGCCACCGTATCGGTCCTGGCCGTCGTCACCAGCTGGAACAACTTCATGCTCCCGCTGGTCGTCTTCAGCGATCAGAGCTGGTGGACCCTGCCCGTCGGGGTCCAGGCGTTCCAGGGCCAGTACGCCGCCGACACCGCCCGGGTGCTCGCGTACGTCGTCCTGTCGATGCTCCCCGCCCTGGGCTTCTACGCCGTCGCCGAACGCCAACTCATCGGCGGTCTGACCGGCAGCGTCAAGGGGTGACGACACCAGATCGCCGACCAACCTGAACGATCCCGCCAGACGAAGGAGCGGACCGTGGGCTCCGACAACGGCCGAAACGTCACCATCGCGATGATCGCGCGACTGGCCGGTGTCTCCGTGCCCACGGTCTCGCGGGTCATCAACGGCCGCACCGACGTCGCTCCCGACACCCGGGAGCGCGTCGAGGCGCTGCTCAACCAGCACGGCTACCGCCGGCGCACCCAGGCCCGGCGGACCGAGGCCGCACTGATCGACCTGGTCTTCAACGACCTGGACAGCCCGTGGGCGGTGGAGATCATCCGCGGGGTGGAGGACGTCGCCCGTGCCAGTGGCGTCGGCACCGTCGTCTCCGCCATCCACTGGCGCATCTCCTCGGCCAAGCAGTGGCTGGACAACATGCGTACGCGATCCACCGAGGGCGTCATCTTCGTGACCTCGATGGTGAACCCACCACTGCAGGCGGAGCTGCGTCGGCTGCACCTGCCGGTGGTCATCATCGACCCCGCCGGGGTCGATCCGCAGGAGTCACCCACCATCGGCGCGACCAACTGGGCGGGCAGCCTCAGCGCAAACCAGTACCTGCTGGGCCTCGGGCACCGCCGCATCGGCTTCATCGCCGGGCCACCACACCTGATGTGCAGCCGGGCCCGGATGGACGGCTACCGTGCGGCTCTGGGCGCCGCCGGCATCCCCGTCGACGAAGCCCTCATCCGGCCCGGCAACTTCTACCACGAGGCCGGCTTCACCTCGGGTACGCAGCTCCTGTCCCTGGCTTACCCACCCACCGCCATCTTCGCCTCCAGTGACCAGATGGCGCTGGGCGTCTACGAGGCCGTCCGCAAACGTGGCCTGCGGGTGCCCGACGACATCAGCGTGATCGGCTTCGACGACCTGCCGGAGGTCCGCTGGTGCTCCCCGCCGCTGACCACCGTCCGCCAGCCCCTCTCGGAGATGGGCATGCTGGCCGCCCGGACGGTGCTGCGGCTCGCCGGCGGCGAGAAGACCGAGAGCCCGCGCATCGAACTCGCCACCGAACTCGTCGTCCGCGACAGCGCCCGACCACCCCGCTGACCGCGCGGCCCGTCGCCGGTACGTCGACCGCGCTCAGGCGTCGCGCAGGGCATCCTCGACGCCGGTCTCGCGGCGACCGAGGTGCGCGGGCTCCCGGCCGGACAGCACGTCCACCGCCGCCTTCAGACAGGCGCCGTTCTCGCGCAGCGACCCGAACCGCCACGTCCGGGAGTACCGCTTGGCGCTGTCGTCGCCCACCCCCTGGGCGTCGATGCCGAGACGCCGACACAACGCCACGGCCCGCGGCAGGTGGAACGACTGGGTCACGACCGTGGCCCGTTGCACGCCGAAGATCTGTCGGGCCCGCGCACACGAGTCGTAGGTGTCGAACCCGGCGTAGTCGAGGACCACCTTGTGCGCCGGCACGCCCCGGTCGACAAGCCATCGCGACATCGCCTCGGGCTCGTTGTAGTCGGCGTTCATGTTGTCGCCCGACACCAGGATCGCGCTCACCCGCCCGGCGTCGAACAACCGCCGCGCGATCTCCAGCCGAGCGGCGAGGACCGGCGACGGCTCGCCATCGGTGTCCACCTTGGTGCCCAGGACCAGGGCGACCGGTGCCGCCGGAACGTCGGCCTCGTCGTAGAGGTGGCCGGCGGCGGTGTCACGGACCCACCGCACGCTGGCGACGGTGCTGCCGGCCAGGACCACCGCACCCACCACCAGAGCCAGGAGAGTACGACGGACGAGCCGTCGACGTTCTCCGTACCACCGCGCCACACCGAGACGTCCCCGCATGCGGGCGAGACTAGTCCGGCGGCCCGGGGCGGTCAGCGGCGCACGCGGTAGCGCAGGTGCAGCACCCGGTTGCCGTGGATCACCACGTCGGGGTCCTCCAACAGGTGCTGCGCGTCGACCGATCCGAAGTAGCGCTTGCCGGACCCGAACACGACGGGTACGACGTCCATGCGCACCTCGTCGACCAGGCCGGCGGCGAGCACCTGGCCGCCGACATCACCGGCAGCGACCTCGACGATGCGGTCACCCGCGAGCTCCTGCGCCCCCGCCACGGCTGCCTCGACGCCGTCGACGAAGTGGAACGGCACCCCGGGGTCCCAGCCGTCGGGCCTGCCCCGGTGGGTCACGACGACCACGTGGGCGATCCCGCTCGGAGGTTGTCCGTCCCAGCCGTCGGTCAGGTCGAAGACATGACGGCCGACGACTGTCACCCCGACCTGGTCCCAGTACGGCCGGATGTAGTCGTAGGACGCCTGCGACACCGTCAGCGCGCCGCTCTCGTCCAACGGGACGTCACCGCTGGACAACCAGTCGAACAGCGGGCCGGGCTGGTCTTTCTCGTCCGCGACGAAGCCGTCCACCGACACCGAGCTGTACAGGACCACCGTGCCCACGGGGCTCTCCTCTGTCTGGGGATGCCCTCAAGTTAGCGTGTCGTGAGCTGCGGCTCTTGTAGGAAATCAATCGGTCGGCAGCGGCCAGCCGTCCAGCACGTGGCCGGGGTGTTCACGCAGGAACCGCCGCCGGACGTCGACGTATCGGGTCGGCGTGAGCCCGGTGAACTTCCGGAACTCGTGGCCGAAGTGCGCCTGGTCGAAATAACCGGCGCTACCGGCGAGATCGCCCCAGTCGATCGGTCCGGCGGGGTCCATCGCGAACACGGTGGCGGTGAACCGTGCTGCTGACCCCGGCCGCGACGCTCAGGTCGCCGATCGCCACCGCCCCGCTGGTAGCCGCGATGACGCCGCTCGTGTGGCGCACGAGCCCCAGACCGGCGGCGTCGCACAGCCGGCGCATCAGCTCCTCCTCGAGCAGCGTCACCGCCGCCGGTGGTGCGGGATGCACCTGCCCGCGTGCGATCGCGGCGGCCGGCGTCAGCAGCAGCCAGAGCCAGAGGGTGTGCGCGGCGACGAGCAGCAACCCTCGTCGGCGGGTTCCGCCGGACCCTGTCGCACCGGACGACATGGTGGACACCGTATCGGGGGTCACCGGCGGGTGGTGGACCGCCGGTAGGCCCACGTCGCGAGGGCCGTGAACGCCAGCGTCCACGCGGCGAGCACGGCGAGCCCGGACGGGGTGGGCGCCAGCCCGGCGGCCGAGCGCCACCCGAGTTCCGCGAACCGGTACGTCGGCAGGGCGTGGGCCAGGTGGCGCAGCACGCTCGGGAAGTAGGCCACGGGCACCAGGAGGTCGCCCAGCACCGACAGGCCGAGGAAGGCGAGGAAGTTGACCGGCTGGGCGAGCTGCGGGGTGAGGCCGTACCCGATGGCGAGCCCGAGCAGCGCGAACGGCACCGTGCCGACCCACATCAGCAGCAACAGCGCGGCCCACCGGCCGGCCCCCAGCTCGACGTGGTGCTGGATGCGTCCGGCGCAGCCGACGGCGATCACCGACGGCACCCCGCTGAGCGTGCAGACCAGGGCCTTCGCGATCACCGCCTGCCAGGCGGGCAGCGGGGTGACGCGGAGCTGGCGCAGCCAACCCGACGCCCGCTCCTGAGAGACCGACGTGCCCACCGAGAGCACGCCCGCCACCGCGCCGTAGCCGGCCAGACCAACCATGAGGGCCACCGCCGCGTCGACGCCCTCCAGCCGGTCGCCGTCAAGACCAACCCCGGAGAAGATGAGGTACGTGACCACGGGCGTGAGGACGGTGAACAGCAGCAGCCGCGGGTCGCGGGCCAGTCGGCGCAGTTCGAATCGCAGGTAAGCGCGCATGTCAGTGCTCCATCGGTGTCGCGGTGCGGGTCGTCGGTGTCGCGGTGAGGGTGAGGAAGGCGGTCTCCAGGGCGGCGGCGGTGACCTCCAGGCCCTGGAATCCACGCGTGCCGGCCAGGGCGAGGACGGTGGCGTCGGCGTCGTCGGTGGTGAGCGCGACCCGGCCGCCCCGGACCTGCACCGACCGGACCCCGGGGAGCGCGTCGAGGCCGTCGAGCGGCCCGCCGGCGACGTCGAAGGAGACGGTGCGACCGCCGGCCAGCGCGCGGATCTGCGCGGGCGGCCCGTCGGCGACGACCCGCCCCGCGGCGAGCACCACGACCCGGTCGGCGAACTCGTCCGCCTCGTGCAGGTGGTGGGTGCTGAAAAGGACGGTGTGCCCGTCGGCGGTGTACCGGTCGATGGCCGCCCAGAACGCCTGCCGGGCGGCGACGTCCAGCGCGACGGTGGGCTCGTCGAGGACCAGCAGGTCCGGGTCGCCGGCAAGCGCGAACGCGAACCGTGCCCGCTGCTGCTCGCCGCCGGAGAGTTTGTCGAGGCGGCGGCCGGCACGCTCGGTCAGCCCGGCCAGCGCCAGTAGCCGGTCGGTCTCCACCGCTCGCGGATAGAGCGCCCGGGCCAGGTCGACGACCTCCCGGACCGTGGGGAGGTGAGCCAGCGCGCGCCGGCGGGCATCAGGTACAGCGCGCGGCGGGCGACGGCGTCGCCGTTCGGGCCGAGCTGGTGAGGTCGGCATGGGGCGCGGTATCGGTCTTCCGGCCGGCCCGTTTCCCCATGCCGCCTCCCGAACCGGACGTGCCCGTTTCCGAGCATCCGGCTCTCCACAGGTTCCTGTTGATGTCAGGTGCTGGTGTTGCGCGTTGCCCAGCGGGTCGGGATCTTGCCCCGGTATCGATACCGGCTGACCGTGATCGATGCCGGGTTGAATAGGGTGATCCCGTCGGCGGTGGGTACCCATCCGGGCATGAACCGCCGCCGTAGGGCCTTCCACGACAGTCCGGGGTGTCGTTTGCGGATCCAGTACGCTACCCGCCGCCAAGTGAAGTGGCCGAGGTAGTTGAACGTCGCTTTCGACACTCCATGTTTGAAGTAGTTGGCCCACCCTCTGGTCGTGGCGTTGACCCGCCGTAGGAGTCCGGCCAGGTCATGTGACGCGTTGCGGCGCGTCAGGGTCCGCACCTTGGCCGTGACCGCCTTCAAGGCTTTCTTGGCCGGGTAGGTGTAGACATACGATTTGTTCGTGCCTCGCTTCTGGTGCCGCCGGATGCGGAAACCGAGAAAGTCAAAGCCCTCGTCGATATGCACCACCGCGGTCTTGGCCGGTGATAGGCGTAAGCCCATGGGTGCCAAGACCGTGGCGACTTCTTCGCGGAGTTGTTCGGCGTGCTCGCGGGTGCCTGTGACGAGGATGACGAGTTCATCGGCGTATCGGACCAGCCGCCAGTTCGGCAGCCCTTTGAGACGTCGTTTCTGCCGCCGCGATTCTGTCGACATCGCCGTTGCTTGCCAGTGCCCGTGAACGTGATCATCGAGTATAGACAGGGCGATGTTGGCCAGCAGTGGTGAGAGGATCCCTCCCTGTGGTGTGCCGGTGATCGTCGCTTCTCGGTCGCCGGTCTCGGTGAGGACACCGGCTTTGAGGAAGGCTTTCACCAACGCCAGGACCCGTTTGTCTCCAACCCGTTTACGCACCCGGTCCATCAGGGCCGCGTGGTCAATCGAGTCGAAACACGCCTCGATGTCCGCCTCCAACACCCACTCGTAGGGTGCCGGTGACCCGCCCACCCGGGGTCAGGGTGACGCCGAGTGACCGGGCCAGGTCGTCGACGGTGCGGCTCAGGCTGCGTGCCGGGATCGCGACGCGGCCGGTGTCGAGGTCACGCACGAGCGGCACGCCCCGGCCGAGCAGGGTGAAGGTGAACTCCGCGGCGGCGGCCGAGTCCAGCGGGTACGTGTAGGAGCCCCACGGCCAGGCCAGCCCGCTCCGGCCGCCGGCGATCCCCCCGAACGAGCTGGGCCTTCGGCCGGACGGTGTCGCCCGTGTAGATCGTGGACACGCCCATCAGCAGCGGGTTGCTCCAGGACGACACGTCGTAGAAGTACGGGAACGGGACGTACGGGTCCTCGCCCATGATCGCCTGGATCCAGTGCTTCTGCGGCTGGTCCATCGGGATCCAGTACGCGCCCTTGGGCACCGTGACGTTGGTGGCGCTGCGGCCTCCGAAGACGCGGGCGGTGGGCACCCGGGTGGGCTTCTGCACCTCGTACACCTCGACGTCCATCCGGCGCAGCCGCTCGACGAGCCGGCGGACGTCGGCGAGCTGCCGGTCGGGCAGCAGGAAGTACGAGCGGATCGTCACGTCGGGCACCGGGAACTGGACCTCGTTGGTGGGCTGTACCACCTCGTTCGGCTCCAGCGTGCCCGCGCGGCCCTGGGCGAGCGCGTCGGTCCAGATGTCGAAGTAGCCGTCCAACACCGCACGCTTGTTGGCGGCGACCCAGCCGAGCGTCGACCACTGGGTGTGGAACTGCTGCTGCACCCGGTCGGCCACGGCCGACGCGCTGCCCTTCTCGTACGTCATGCCGGCCGCACCGAAGCCGGTGGTCGGCACGGTGTCGCCGTAGCCCATGAAGAACATGTCGTACGTGTCGTAGTTGAAGTAGCACTCGGTCGTGACGGTGTCGTCGCAGTGGTGGCCAGCACTCCGGTGACGACCCGGTCGGAGGCGCGGTCGACGGCCCCCAGGTAGGTGCGGACCTCGTCGTTGGTCACGACCCGATCCTGGCCGAGGCCGAGGGGGAAGCCGAGCGTCGCCTCCGGGGTCGGGACAGTACCCAGCCGTACGGTCGGGTCACTGCTGCACGTCGACGGTGGGGTGGCGCTCGCGGGTGGCGTGCCACCGAGCAGGGGAGTCGTGCCGAGCAGGAGCGCCATGGCGGTGGCACCCGCCAGCCGCTTCGGAGGGACCGTCCAGGACGGACGCGACGATGGGGTCATGTCTCGGGTTCCCTTCTGGGGGAAAGCCTCGCAGTGGCCGGAGACTATGAACGGGCCGACACGACGGTCAAGGTCTGATCGACTTCCGTGAGTGCGTGGGATGCCGGGTCCGGGACGGGCTGGCAGGATGGTGGTGTGACTCAGCGTTGTCCTGGAGGGAGCAGAACGTGTCGGAGACGATCACCATTGCGGTTCGTCCGGATCTTCCGTCTGCCGATGTCCCGCGCTCGCTGGCGTCCTGGCTGCGCGCCGACGACCGGCTGCGCGACGGGGTGACCACGACGCCGCCGACCGATGAGACGTCAACGGACGGCACGGACGTGCTGCGGGTGGCGATCGGCGACGCCGGCACTGTCATGGTGCTGGTCCAGGCGGTCGCCAGTTGGTTGACCCACCGCCGCGAGGACGTGACGGTGCAACTCGTGTTACCCGGCGGATCGTCGGCCGAGTTGGACGTCCGCCGGGCGCGGGACATGGACCAGGTGACGGCGCTCATCGAGGCCGCGGTGCGCGCGGTGACCCCGGAGTAGGGCCGACCCCCTGATCACTTGATGAGGAGCAGTTCGGGGACCGGTACTGGCAACTGCTGGTCATCAAGTGATCAAGGGAACCGCGCTTCGGGTACGGCTACCAGGTGGTCAGGCCTAGCCCTAGGCCGATCGTCCTGGTCAGGGTGGCGTTGTCGTCGTCTCCGTCGAGCGACCAGATCATCGCCCCGCCCAGACCGGCCCGCCGGATGTAGAGCGTCTTCTGCAACACGACCGCCGGGTCGTCGTACGTCCAGAGGGTCGTACCGTCGAAGAGCCAGGGCGACGACAGCGGTGAGGCGGCGGTGACGCAGTTGACGCATCGGCACTCCCACGAGGGATCAAACAGAATTAGTAAAGACACTTATCTGATTGATGAAGTTAAGCCGATCACGCTCTGCGGTCAAGAGTGGCCCCTCCGCCACCGCCGCCTCTGCCGGTCAGCCGACCTGGCTGTTGTCCTTCATCGACCCCCAGCCGTGCCAACGGTCGATCTCGATCAGGGCGCTGACCCGACCGCGCTCCCGACGGGGGTAGGCGTTGCCCGTGTAGTGCCGCGACAGCCGGTCGATGTCGACGAGATCCTCGTCCGCGCGCAGCTCGGCGACGTGCCCGATGATGCTCACGTGGGTGTACCACCCGGCCTCGTCCAGCACGGTGAGGGAGACCCGGGGATCGTTACGGACGTGCTCCAGGCGGCGGCGGCTCTCGTCCATGTTGACCAGGATCCGGTCGTCGTCCCACAGGTACCAGGTCGCGGCCGACACCGGCTGGCCACCATTGCGAAGCGTGGTGATGACAGCCGGGTTCGGCTTCTGGAGCATCTCGACCGCGGCCTCGGGAAGCGGTGGCTTGGACATGTGTCTCCTCCTCGCGTGGAACTGTTACCCCTGCACCGTACGCACCGGCGGGCGGCAGCCGGGCGACATGCCGACCAGTTCGGCGAGGCGGGGTACGGCGAGGACTCAGCGCAGCTCCTGGATGCGGACCATGTTGCCGGCCGGATCGCGGAAGGCGCAGTCCCGCATTCCGTACGGCTGCTCGGTCGGCTCCTGGACCACCTCGACGTCACCGGACTGCACCTTCTCGAAGGTGCCGTCCAGGTCCCGGGTCGCCAGCAGGATCCACCCGTAGGTGCCCTTGGCCATCATCTCGGTGATCGTGCGCCGCTCGTCCTCGGTGACGCCCGGGTCGGCAGCCGGGGGCGCCAGCAGGATGGACGTGCCGGGCTGGTCGACGGGCCCGACCGTGATCCACCGCATCGTGCCCTGACCGAAGTCGCTGCGGACCTCGAAGCCGAGGACGTCGCGGTAGAAGGCCACCGAGGCGTCCGGGTCGACGTGCGGGAGAACTGTCGTGTGAATGGTGATGTCCATGCTGGTCATGCTAGGTAGGCCCGCCAGCGGTGACTTCTCGATTCCTGATCGATGCGGCGGGTGCCCGCCGGTACGCACCCGCGTGCGGGCCGCCGGAACGGGCCGGTGAGGATGGGTTCATGACCGATCCCGTACGCCCCGGACGTGTCGTCGTCACCGGCGCCACCGGCAAGCTCGGCCGCGCCGTGGTCGCCCACCTGCGCGGCGTCGGCGTCGACGTGCTGGCTGTGGACCGCGTCGGCGGCCGTGACCCCCGTGACGTCGACGGCGAGTTCCTCCTCGTCGACCTGACCGACTACGGGCAGGTCGTCGAGGCGTTCACCGGGGGCGCCGACGAGCATGCCGGGGGCATCGAGGCGATCGTGCACCTGGCCGCCGTCCCGGCGCCCGGATTGATGTCGAACGCGGCCACGTTCGCGAACAACTCCGCCGCGACGTACAACGTCTTCGCCGCCGCGCGGGCCGCCGGCATCAGGCGGGTGGTGTGGGCGTCCAGCGAGACCGTGCTCGGGCTCCCGTTCGACACCCCGCCGCCGTACGCGCCTGTCGACGAGGAGTACGTGCCCCGGCCCGAGTCGACGTACTCGCTGAACAAGGCTCTGGAGGAGGAGATGGCGCGGCACTTCTGCCGTTGGGACCCGGAGCTGGTCATGGTGGGTCTGCGGTTCTCCAACGTGATGGACGTCGAGGACTACGCGCAGTTCCCGTCGTTCGACGCCGACCCGCGAGCCCGGCGGTGGAACCTGTGGGGTTACATCGACTCCCGCGACGGTGCCCAGGCGGTCGAGCGGGCGCTCGCGTACGACCGGCCGGGCGCGGACGTCTTCATCATCGCCAACGCCGACACGGTCATGACCCGGTCGAGCGCCAGCCTGATGGCCGAGGTCTACCCGGGTGTCGAGATCCGCCGGGAGCTCGGCGAGCACGAGACCCTGCTCAGCATCGACAAGGCACGGCGGGTCCTGGGCTACGAGCCCCGGCACTCGTGGCGCGACCACGTCGAGCCCACCGTGGGCGATCCGGCATAGCGCTGATCCTGGCCGGGATCGCCGTCGCCGACAGGCACGCCCACCAGCGTGGCGCGCAGACCAACCCGACACTGTGACGCGGGGGCGTTGAACGCCGAGAGCCCCTCCCGTATGGTGGCTGCACGCCGTCGAGCCGAGAGGAGGTCAGAACAATGTCCGATGTTCTGCGCCCCCTCCGCGTACCGGCGTCCACGCGGATCTGAGCCGGGGCGCGCGCTTCCCGGAGGTCTGCCATGACCAGTCTGGTCATCCGCCCGCTCGTCGCGGGCGAGGAAAACCTGTTCGACTCCATGACCGATCCGCTGCCCCAACTGCGGCAGATCCCGTACGCCGACGGCATCGCCGGCGGTGGCTACCGACCCGAGACCACCTGGGTCGCCCTGCACGGCGGCCGGGTCGTCGGCCGGGCGGCCTGGCTCCTCCCACCCGGCGCGGTGGGTGCTGCGTGGCTGGAGCGGTTCGACCTGGATGCCGAGCCGGAGGTGGGGGCCGCGCTGCTGCGCACCGCCCACGAGGCGCTGGGAGGTCCCGGTCGGTACTACGCGGCCCTACCCGCGCACTGGCGACGTCGCCCCGAGGTGCTGGCCGTGGTCACCGCGCCGATGGAGGCGGCCCGGCTCGCCGGTCTGGTCGAGGTGGGTGAGCGGCTGCGCTGCTCGTGGACGGGTACGCCCCTGCCGACGACCTCCGGCCGCTACACGTTCCGTCCACCCGTCGACACGGCGGAGATCAACGCCCTGGTCGCCCGGGTCGCCGAGCCGGACGTCCTGACCGGGATGGAGATCGCCCGTGCCGTCGCCGGCGTCGACCTGGCTACCGATCCACTCGCCTGGCTGGGGGAGTCGCCCGAGAACTGGCGCGTCGGCGAGGCGGACGGACGGCCGGTGGGCCTGGTCGGCACGGCCGGCGACGCCTGTTATCCACTCCTTGCCTACCTCGGCCTGCTCGACGACGCGGCGCGCGGTGAACTGCTCGCCGAGGCGGTCCGGGTGCTCGCGGACGGAGGTGCGCGCGAGGTGATCGCCGACGTGGACGCCCGCCGCGTGGCGGTGCTTGCCGAGTTGGAACGGACCGGCTTCCGGCAGCTCCGCGCCCGCGTGCTGTTCGCGCCACAGAGCGGGGCGGCCCGTTCGGTCGACGGCGCTCCGCCGGCCGAGACGGCGTAGTCGCTCCGGGTGCGCCCCGGGTCACCGGGGCGCGCCCCCGCGGCTGTCCCGACCTCACCTCCTGCCAGGATCTGCCCATGCCGGTGTTCATCGCCCTCGTCGTCGGCGCGACGGCGCTCGTCGCGGCGGCGGTCGGCGGGCTCTACCTCTGGCCGCTGGGTCACCGGGAGCTGCGGCTCGCACCGGCGTCACCGCTCGACTTCGAGGCCTCCACCGCCGCCGCGCAGGACATCACGGCGGCGGAGGCCGCGGATGCGCAGGTCCGGCCGGAGTCGCGTAGCCGCCTGCTGAGCCACGGCGCGCGTACCGGCCGGGCCGTTCTGCTGCTGCACGGCTACACCGTCGCGCCCGAGCAGTACGACGCGTTGGCCGAGGTGTTCTTCGCCCGGGGCTACAACGTGTGGATACCGCGGGCGCCGCGCCACGGCATGGTCGACCGGCCGGGTCACCACCGGATCGAGGCCGGCGACCTGACGTCGTACGCCGCCCAGGCCCTCACGGTCGCGGCGGGCCTGGGGGACGAGGTGGGCGTCGTGGGCATCTCGGGTGGCGCGGTGCTGGCCACCTGGCTGGCCCAGGTCCGTGGGGACGTCGTGCGACGGCTGCTGGTGCTGTCGCCGTTCTTCGGCCCCGGACAGGCGCCGGCCTTCGCGGTCCGGCCACTCATCACGCTGTACGGGCGGCGTATCCTGCCCGACCGGCTCACCGCGCGCGGCTACTCCCTCGCGGCCGTCACGCGGTACCTGACGATCGTGCGGTCGCTGTCACGCCGTCCCCGACGGACCGGCCTGCTGAGCGCGGCGGTGGCGATCAGTCCGCTCGACACGGTGGTGGACGCCACCGCCGCAGTGCGGGTGCCGCTCCGCATCGCACGGGCGAACGGCATCGACCTGCGGGTGTACGCGCTGCCCGAGTCGCTGGGCGTCCGCCACAACACCCTCGACCTCACCGCGCACGGCGACGGGGCCGCCGACGTACTCCAGCTCTACGTCGATCTCTACGAGGGCGAGCCGGCGCCGACGGCCGACAACGCTGCCGTCGGCGGCTGACCGACGGTGTGCCGCAGAGGCGCCGCTCCTCTACGACACACCACATCAGGCAGGTGCTACCGCGCCGCGTTGACGACCGGCGGCGCGTAGCCGGCCGGCTTGTCGCCGATGGAGAGACCCGGGCTCACCAGCCAGGACTGGTACTGCGGGGTGAACATGCCGTACGGCAGCCCGAGGTTCGGAGCGCTGGCCTCGTCGATGCGGCGTCGGGCGTCGGCCGGGATCTCGAAGTCGAGCGCGCCGAAGTTGCTGGCGACCTGCTCGGCGCTGCTCGCCCCGATGATCACCGAGCCGACGGCCGGTTGGGTGACCACCCAGTTGATCGCGACCTGCGCCATCGGGCGACCCAGGTCGACGGCGACCTCCTCCAGGGCCTCGATGACCTTCCAGTCGTCGGGACTGATCTCCCGGCCTCCCGCGTCGGGGGTGGTCAGCCGGCCCGTCCCGCTCAGGCCCTCGCTGCTGCGGCGGTACTTGCCGCTGAGCAGGCCGCCGCCGATCGGGCTGAACGCGGTGATGCCCATGCCCAGGGTCTGTGCCATCGCGGTGAACTCCGCCTCGATGTGCCGCCCCACCAGGGAGTACGGGAGCTGAAGGTTGATCATCGGAGTCAGGGCGTGCGCCTCGGCGTAGCTCTGTGCGCGGGCCGCGTACCAGGCTGGCACGTCGGACAGCCCGGCATACCGGATCTTGCCGGCCCGGGCCAGGTCGTCGAGGGTCTGTACGACCTCCTCGGCCGGCGTGATCCGATCCCAGGTGTGCAGCAGGTACAGGTCGATGTAGTCGGTGCCGAGCCGGCGCAGCGACGCCTCGACGGCCCGCATGATGTGCTTGCGACCGTTGCCGCTGGCGTTCGGGTCGCCCGGGTCGACGCTGTAGGTGAACTTGGTGGTGAGGACGAGCCGTTCCCGCACGCCGGCACGGTCGATCAGGCGGCCGAGGATCTTCTCGCTCTCGCCGGCGGTGTAGAAGTCCGCCGTGTCGACGAAGTTCCCGCCCGCCTCCAGATACTGCCGGAAGATCGGCTCTGACTCCTCCTCGGTCTTGCCGTACGCGGCGTGGAAGCCGTCGACGCCGAAGTTCATGGTGCCCAGCGCGAGTCGGCTCACCCGCAGGCCGGAGCGTCCGAGCAGGTGGTACTGGTTCATCGTCGCGTCCTCCTGGTCGCTGTGCGGGCCCGGAGCGGACCGCGCGTCACCGACCCTGACTCGCCAAAAATGGACCCGCAAGTCCAAAGCCGGGCTACGGTGGGGCCATGACTCGTGCGTTGACCCGCAAGGGCGAGGCGACCCGGGCGCGGATCGTCGCCGGCGCCGCCGCCGAGATCCGTGAGCGCGGCGTCGACGAGGTACGCCTGGAGGACGTGATGGCCCACACGGGCACCAGCAAGGGCCAACTCTTCCACTACTTCCCCGACGGCAAGGAGGGGCTGCTGCTCGCGGTGGCCCAGCACGAGGCCGACCAGGTGCTCGTCGACCAGGAGCCGATGCTGAGCAACCTGACGTCCTGGCCGGCCTGGCAGGCGTGGCGCGACCGGCTCGTCGAGCGCTACCTCGCGCAGGGCGTGAAGTGCCCGCTCAACGGCCTGCTCGGTCAGACGGGCCGACGGGCGCCGGGGGCCCAGGCGATCGTGACCGGGCTCATGTGGCGCTGGCAGGACAAGATCACCGACGGCATCCGGCACATGCAGTCGACGGGTGACATCGCCCCCGAGGTGGACGCCGAGCGCGCCGCCGCAGCACTCCTTGCCGGCATCCAGGGCGGCGTCCTGCTGCTGCTCTCCACCGGCAAGGTCGACCACCTGGAGGCCGCCCTGGACCTGACCATCGAACGCCTGCGGGCGAGCCGCCGAGATGACCGGAATCCGGAAGAGGCACGGCAGTGAACGACGACGACACCCGAGCTCCACTGGTCCTGGTGCACGGACTGACGTACGACAGGCGACAGTGGGGCCCGCTGCGACGCGAACTCGCGGCGATCGACCCGGACCGCCAGATCCTCGCCCTCGACCTGCCCGGGGACGGCGACGTGCCCCGACGGGACTCCTACCGGATGGCCGAGGTCGCCGAGGTCGTACACACCCAGGTGACCGAGGCGGGTCTCGCCGCGCCGGTCGTGGTGGGGCACTCGGTGGGCGCGGTGGTCGCCACGACCTACGCGGCGCGCTATCCGGTACGCGGTGTGGTGAACCTGGACCAGATCCTGCTGCCCGGCCCGTTCGGCGTCGCCGTACGCCAGGCCGAGCCGACGCTGCGCGGCCCGCAGTGGCGGCGGGTGTGGGACACCATGCTGGCCGGCATGGGCATCGACTCCCTGCCGGCGGAGGCGCGCGAGATCGTCACGTCCCTGCTGGTCGGTCGAGCTGCTCGAGGCGGGCGAGGTCGGCGTCGCCGGCTCGGATGACGGCTGCGGCCAGTGCCGTCGTCTCCGGCTGGACGCCGCCCCGCTGCTCGGCGGCAGCGATCTTGACGGTCTGCGCGAGGTGCGCCCGCAGGTGCGTGGCGAGCTGTCGCTGGAACGCCGTCCCGGTGGTCGACCGCAGCGCGGCCACCTCGTCGGCGGTGATCATGCCGGGCATGTCGTGACCCTCGTGCGGGTTGGTCGTCGGCGCTCCGGTCTCGCCCAGCAGGTCGAGGGAGCGGGTCAGGTCGGCCCCGTTTCTGGCCTGCACCTCGACGGCCAGCCGTCGCCACGCCGGGTCGGTGGTGCGGGTCGGCACCAGGTCCAGGACCGGTTGCAGGCGTTGCGTCATCGCCGCCGTCAGTTGCAGCCAGGCGATGTCGGTCGGGCTGAAGGAGTTGGCCGACGGGGTGGCCGTCGTCGGCGCGGGAGTGGGGGGCGCGGCGGCGTCCGGGGTGCTCGACGGCCCGCCGGCGCAGCCGGCGACGAGCATCGCCGTCACGAGCAGCGTGACGTGTGCGCGCATGCCTCCTCCTTCCGGGACCGCGTGCCAGGGGTGGCCCGGTGGCACCGGACCGCCCCTGGGTGCGACGACTCAGATCGGTCGACCGTCGTGGCCGCACTTGATGACCGGACGGATGCAGTCCTGGACCCGGCGGGCCATCTCCGCCGTCGGCCAGGCGTTGAAGAAGTCGCCGTGCATGGTGTAGCCCGGCCCGGACGCGAGCCGGAAGTGCGACGGGTCGCCGCTGACCGGGTACCGCAGCACCTGCCGCAACTTCGGCACGTGCACCGGGTGGGTGCTCGGGCAGGCCTGGTTCACCGGGTACGCCAGGTGGCTCTTGTGGTCCGCCGAGTCCAGGTCGCGGCCGTTCCAGCACTGCGGGAAGTCCAGGTACGACTCCAGCATGGTGCCGGACGGGCAGTTGACGAAGTCCTTCGACGGTGGCACCTGACCGGCGTGCAGGCAGGACCAGCGGGCGATGCTGTCGTTCGGCCCGGTGGCCTTCGCGTTGCCGGCGACGAGTCGCAGGCCCTGCGGGAACGGTTGGGTGTTGGCGACGACGTCGGAGCGCACACCCTCACCGAGGTAGTAGAAGGTGGCGATGGCCGGTTCCACCGCGACGTTGTCGCGGTACAGGGTCGGCACCCAGTACGACGAGACGTCCACCGCCGGGTTGCAGGTGGTGGTCGATTTCACCAGGTCGGGCAGTGTGGTGGTGGCGTTGGTCGCCGTGCTGCCGAAGAAGCTGTGCATGTGCGAGGCCCCGGGCAGTCCGGGGAAGACGATCGGGTCGTCCGGCAGCCGGTGGCTGTACGTGCAGTCGGCGGGGAACTCGGCGACCCGGATGACGTTGGCACCGAAGTCGGCGCGGGCGGCGTCGGCCCGGTCGGTGGTCGAGACCAGGTACGTGCCGAGGAGGGTCAGTAGGGCGCCGATCGCCACGGTGAGGCGTAGCCGGCGGTGGGAGAGGGGTGCGGCCCTGTCCATCGTGACTCCTGTCGGGGGGACGGGTCAGGGGCAACTCCGGTGCCGCCGCCGAAGACAGCGGAGTGTGTCCTGGCCAGACTGGTGGTGGCCCGGTGGGGCCGGTGCGAGAGAGCGCTCTCAGCAGTCCAAGCCTCACCCCGATGTCGAAAGTTGTCAATACGTCCCGCAGTTGCTGGAAAAATGACGACGACAGCTCACCGGCCAGGCCCGGCAGCGGGGCCGGCCCAACGGTGCATGTGTACGCCCTTCACGAGGATCTCGCCCGGAGTGGGGTTCGCCGAGAGCAGCTGCATGACCTCGGTGGCGAAGTCGTCGAGCGGCAGCGCGCGGGGGTTCACCTTCTCCTGACCGGCGATCGCGACGGCCGGGGGGACGAGTTCGACGACGTCGACACCGGTACCGTCGAGTTGCGCGCGCAGCGCCTCGGAGTAGGCGTGCACCCCGGCCTTCGAGGCGGCGTAGCTGGGCATGGGCGGAAACGGCAGGAAGGCGATGCCGGAGGTGACGGTGATGAAGGTGCCCGCACCCCGACCGACCAGATGCCCAGTGGAGGCGTCGATGACCCGGATGGTGCCGACCAGTTGGTGTCGATCGTCGTCTGCGCCGCCGCGCGAACAGTCCCCATCGAGGACGTCATCCTCGTCGTCTACTACCCCGACAAGGACAGCGACAGCGACGAGAAACTGCGGCTCCTCGCCGCACTCGCGCACACCGGGACCGCCGACGAACAGACCCGGGTGGGGCGGCCCGACGCGTCGTCGGACCGCCCCACCCCTTGACGGAGCCGATCAGAAACCGAGTACGCCCCGCCCGCCGACCACGGGCAGCCGCAGCTCGCTGTCGTTCGGGGCGACCCGCAACTCGGTGCCGCCCAACGGCAGCAGCGTGTACTCCTGATCGCTGGAGAAGACGACGACGCCGATCCGGTGACCCGCCGGGAAGACGTAGTCCTTCGGCTCCATGGTCCACCGGTAGTCGTACAGCTTGCCCTGCTTGACCGGCGCGGTGCGCGCGGCGCTGACGCGGTTCTGCGGGTCCATCCAGCCGCGCGTCACCACTGTCGGCGCGGCGGTCGACCCGGCCGGGCCGTAGTCGACCAGGTACGCGGTGAGGTTGGCGTCCGGCTTGTTGTCGATCGCCATCCGCAACCGCATCTCCGGTCGGCCCGAGATGCGGACGCTCTGCGCGAGCGCGGGGGAGCGGTAGGCGAGCCGGTTGGCGCTGGCCGTGTCCGGGTCGGCCACCAGGGCGTCCGGGTGGATCGTCCGTCCCTCGTCGACGAAACTCTGCTCGACACGTGCCTTCGGCGGCTTGCCCGTGGTGAGCGTGCCGGGCGCGCTGGCGTCGGTGGCGGCGAACCGCAGCCCGACCTCGCGTGCGGCCGGGTCGGGCCAGTTGGCGTACGTGGTGTAGACGCGGTCCTCGCGCTGGAGTACAGCGGTCGGCTCGTCCATGATGCCGTTGCGCACGTTCCACAGCCAGAAGTCGAACCAGCGGTTCTCAGTCTGCTTGTACGTCCAGGTGCGGCCGTCCGGCAGGGTCACCGAGGCGCTGCTGCCCGGCCCGCCGTGCCCACCCTGGTGCAGCCAGATCTTGCGCGGCACGTGGCGCTTGGCCAGCTCGTCCCACCAGCCGGCGAAGTGCTCGGTCTTGACGTTCCAGTCGTTGAGGCCGTGCACGACGAAGACGCTCGCCTGGACGTCACGGGCGTCGAGGTAGTCGCGGTCCTGCCAGAACTTGGAGTAGTCGCCGGTGATCCGGTCCTGTTCCCTGGTGATCTGCGCGAGCTCGTCGGCGCAGGGCCCCTCGGCGCGCGCCTGCCCGGCCGTGTACTGGGCCAGGATGTCGAGGTCCTCGCCCTGAAAGGTGCCGGGCGCGACCACCAGGCCGTTGGCCCGGTAGTAGTCGTACCAACTGCTGATCGCCGAGACCGGCACGATGGTCTTCAGGCCCTTGACCCCGGTGGTGGCCACCTGGTTGGGCAGCGTCCCGTTGTAGGACACGCCGGTCATGCCCACCGCGCCGGTGGTCCAGCCGGCGGTCACCGGGGCGCCGTTGGCGTCGTACCCCCTGGCCCGGCCGTTGAGCCAGTCGATGACGGCCTTGGTGCCGAGCGTCTCGGCCTGGTCGCCGCTGGTCGGGCAGCCGTCCGAGTCGCCGGTGCCGACGCTCTGGCCGAGCACCACCGCGTACCCGCGCGGCACGTAGTAGTCGTCAAGCGAGCCGGGCAGGTTGGCCTTGGCCTGGGCGCGCTGGGCGTCGGCGTCGAGTGCCCGCCGCCCGGAGTGGTCGGTCCGGCCGTTCTGCGGCAGCTCGTCGACGAGCACGCTCGGGTACGGCACGTCGCCCCAGGTGCCCTTGCGGTACGGGCTGTGCTCGAAGATGACGGGCACCTTGAAGCCCTCGGTGGCGGTCTCCCGGGGTCGGGAGATGTCGATGGCGACCCGGTCGGGGCGGCCGTCGTGGTCGGTGTCCACCGGGGTCTGGACGTACACCCGCTCCTCGATGGCGTCGGCGAGCGAGAACACCGGTTGGGTCATGCCGTCGGCCACCACGATGCCGGTGGGCGCGGGTGCGGTGGGCTGGGCGGCTGCCGGTGTCGGTGTCGCGCTCAGGACCAGTGCGCCGGACACGCCGACGCTGAGAAGTGCCAGATGGCGGGGTCGACGCATGCGCGTCTCCCTTCGGTCGGGCTGGTTGCCGGGTCTCGGCAGGGGCCAATCGCGAAGATCCATTCGTCGCCATGCTAGGTGCGGGTGGACGTCGGCGTCGATCCCTTCGGGCGGCCGGCATCGGCCGTTCTCCGGGCCGGGACAGGGGCCGTGACAGGGGCCGTGATCGAATCGACATCGAACTGGGTAGGCCGTCGACACATGGCGGAAAACGTTGTCACGGCGGACGAAAAAACCTTCGTCGCGACCTGCCGAAGATCCGCTATGCGGACCTATGATCTTGCAAATGTCGCCCAAGAGGCGCCATTTGTCCACATGAGACAGGAGCGACATGCTCAGGAAGACACGCTGGCTGCTGGCCGTCGCCATGACGGCCACGGCGCTGACCGCCGTGCCCGGCGGCACCGCCACAGCCGGCCCCGGCGGTATCGCCAGCACCGACACACCCCGCACCTCCACGGATGGCAGGACCCACACCATCACCCTGCTGACCGGCGACGTGGTGACCGTGCGGAGCACCGGCACCGGATGCCCGCAGGCCACGGCCCGGCCCGTCGACGCCAACGCCGTGATCCGGCAGACCTGCGGCCCGGACGGCCACCTGCACGTCATCCCCGCCCGCGTCGAGTCCCAGATCGGCACGGTCCTCGACCCCGACCTCTTCGACGTCACCGCGCTGATCGCCGACGGGTACGACGACGAGAACACCACCGAGCTGCCCGTCATCGTGCAGCCCGCCACCGCCTCCGCCCGGGTTGCCGCGCTCGGCGACGTGCAGACGCTGTCCAGCATCGGCGCGGTGGCCGGACACGTACCCAAGAAGAGCCCGGCCACCGCGAAGCTGGCGACGAACTCGCTGCTCGCCGGGGCGAAGAAGGTCTGGCTCGACCGCAAGGTCCGGGCCACCGCCCTGCCCGCCGGCGCGAAGCCCGCCGGCCTGGACCGTAACCTGGCCCAGATCGACGCGCCCGACGCCTGGAAGGCCGGCTACACCGGCAAGGGCGCCCGCGTCGCGGTGCTCGACACCGGCGCCGACTACAGCCACCCGGACCTGGCCGGCAGGGTCGTCGAGCGGGCCGACTTCACCGCCGAGGACGGGGACGCCGTCGACCACAACGGCCACGGTACGCACGTCGCGTCGACAATCGCCGGCACCGGCGCGGCCTCCCACGGCCAGCGTCGTGGCGTCGCGCCCGACGCCAAGCTCGTGATCGGCAAGGTCCTCGACGACCACGGTTCGGGTGCCGACTCCGGCGTCATCGCCGGCATGGAGTGGGCGTCCACTCGGGCCGACGTGATCAACATGAGCTTCGGCGGCGGCGAGGCCGACGACGGCAGCGACCCGCTCTCGCTCGCCGTCGACGCCCTGAGCCGGCAGACCGGCACGCTGTTCGTCATCGCGGCCGGCAACAGCGGCGCGCAGATCTCCTCGCCCGGCTCGGCGGCCAGCGCCCTCACCGTCGGCGCGGTCGACCGTGACGACAAGCTCGCCGACTTCTCCAGCCGAGGACCGCTGATCAACAACCACGCGGCCAAGCCGGAACTCGTCGCGCCCGGCGTCGACATCGTCGCGGCCCGCGCCGCCGGCACCAACCTCCAGGACCCGATCGACAGGTACTACGAGTCGCTCAGTGGCACCTCGATGGCGACGCCGCACGTCGCTGGCGCCGCCGCGCTGCTCGCCCAGCGGCACCCCGACTGGACGGGCGCACAGCTCAAGGCCGCCCTCGTCGGCGCGTCCGACCCGCTGACCGGCATCGACCCGTACGCCATCGGGGCCGGCCGCCTCAACGCGGCCAGTGCCCTCGGCGGCCCCACCAGCGACCAGCCGGTGGTCAACCTCGGCACGTTCGCGTACCCACAGTCCGGCACCAGCGAGACGAAGCTGAGCTGGACCGGCGGGTCCACCCCGGCCACCTCGGTCCTCGACCTCGACGTGGCGATCGTCAACCACGACGGTCAGCCCGTGCCGCGCGGCGCGGCGTCGCTGTCGACGACCCGGGTGACCCTCAAGCGGGGCGCGACGGCGGCGGCGACGCTGCGGATCAACCGTGCGGCGCTGGCCAGCCGGCCGGGCCTCTACCTGGCCACCGTCACCGCCCGCAGCGGCCGCAACGTGGTCGCCACCACCCCGGTGAATTTCTACGTGGAGCAGCCCAGCTTCGACCTGACGGTCCACACCAAGCCGATGCCCGGCCTACGGGACGGGGCGGAGACCTGGATGAACCTCATGGTCGCCAACCTCACCGATCCGCTGCTGTTCTACGGCGGGGCCAGCGGCACGCCCGGCGAGACCTTCACCCTGCGGGTGCCGGCCGGTCGATACTCGGTGCTCGGCGCGTCCATCGCCTACTACGTCGACAGCGACGTGCAGGAGAGCACCCTCACCGCGGCAGGTGACCTGGACGTTCGCGCCGACCGGACCGTGACCCTCGACCCCGCGCAGGCGAAGCCGGTCACGGCAACCGTCGACGGGGTGGCCACCAAGACCACCCGGACCGACGTCACCACCTTCCAGACCGCGGTGAACGGCCTGCCCTGGTGGCACCAGATCAGCGGGTTCGGGGTGGCGACGGCGATCCGCAGCGTGGCGATCCCGAAGCCCACCATCGGTTCGCGGCGCAGCTGGGCGGCCGTCAACATGGACTCGCCCGCTGGCACCGCGAAGCCGTACCGGTACAACATCGTGCACGAGTACGCCGCCGGTGTGCCGGCCGACCCGTCGTTCCGGGTGACCAGGGCGGAGCAGGCCCGGCTGGCCCGCCTCGACGAACGGTTCCACCAGACCGACTCGCCGGAGATGTACACCGGGCTGGTCCGCGTCGGCGACACTGCCGACGGGGTGCCGGTGACCCAGACGTACGAGGGTCCCATGCCACCGAACCGGACGTCCTACCTCTCGCCGGAGATCGTCTGGGCCGACCAGGGCGCCTACGGCGGACTGCCGGCCCTGGAGGCGCCGCGCCAGTACCTGCCGGGCAGCCGGCAGTCCAAGGTGTGGGCGCGGCAGCCACTGCACTCCGACTGGTACGACGACCCGGCCGGTGAGGGCTGGAGCTGCGCCAGCCCGCCGTCGCGGACCCGGGGCAACCTGCACGTCGACATGGTGTCGCTGACCGATCAGCACCAGCGCGCCGACTGCATCCAGGGCGAGGCCATCGGGGTGAAGCGCACGCTGTCGCTGTACCGCAACGGCAAGCTGGTCGAGGAACGCGATCGGCCGGTCGCCGACTTCACGGTGCCGCAGTCGGCGGCCGACTACCGGGTGACCCTGGACGTCGACACCAGCCTCATCCTGCCGATCTCCACGAAGGTCACCACGTCGTGGTCGTTCCGTTCCGCCGGACCGGAGGGGACCGGGAGGGTGCCGTTGCCGCTGCTCGCGGTCGACTACGCGCTGCCGATGGACCACGAGAACCACACCGTCGGCGGAACCGCGGAGCTGGCCGTCCGGCAGGCGCACGGCGTCAAGGCGCAGAAGGTGACGTCGATGCAGGTGTGGACGTCGACCGACGACGGCGTCACCTGGAAGCCGTCCCGGGTCACCGGCGGCGGTGACAGCTACCGGTTCGACCTGCCGAAGGCCGCCTCCGGGCAGGCCGTCTCGCTGCGGGTGAAGGCCGCCGCGAACGGTGGGAGCGGCATCGAGCAGACAGTCATCCGGGCGTACCACGCCGGCTGACCGTCAGCGGGGGCGCGGACCGACTCCGGTCGGACCGCGCCCCCGCTGACGTCACTGACCTTCCCAGACGACCTTCGCGCCCGAGTCGCCGGTGCGGACCACGTAGTACACGGCGACGGCGGCGGCCACCACCGTCAGCACCTGCAACGCCACGGTCACCGCCCGACTGGCGGGTACGCCCTCGGCGGCACGCGGCGGGACGAAGCGGACCAGGGCCAGCGCCACGACACCCAGCGCGATCGCCGCGTACAGGGTCATGTCGCCGAAGTCCTGGTGCGCCTCCAGCTTGGGGACGAACTCCGGCGTGACCCGGTTCGCCGAGCGCAACCGCTCGAAGAAGGCGTCCCCGGTGAGCTTCGCCAGCAGCGCGCAGATCGGCGCGCCCACCGCGAGCAGACCCAGCACCCAGCGCGTGTGCGGCCGGATCGGCGCGACGAGCGCGTACGCGAGCGCCAGCAGCGCCAGCAGCGGCACGAACACGACAGCGGCGTGCAGCACGAGCGGATGGGCGGGGATGCCCTGGAACTCTTCGAACATTCGGCGACTCCTCCGGCCATGGCGGATCTCGGTGATCCAGGCATGGAGGCTATCGGTAGCGGAGTCGCCGCTCAGCTCCGCGACCGTGGCAGGCAGTCCTTCTTGTACTTCAGGCCCGATCCGCACCAGCACGCGTCGTTGCGCTCGGGCGGCCAGGGCACCCGGGCGGCGGGCCGCGCCGACACCTCGGCCGCGTAGCCGGCCCGGATCGCGGCGTCGGTCAGCTCGGGATGCGCGGCGAGCAGACGGTCGAACTCGTCCCGGGGCCAGAGGAGCAGATCCGACGTGCCACCCTGGCGCTCCGAGGCCTGGCGGACGAGTTGGTTCTCCAGCCGGTCGGCCAGGTCGTCCTGCCGGTCGTGCGGCAGGTTGGGGTTCCGTCGTACCCGGTGGCGTTGTTGCAGCAGGAGGAACAGCACGCCGGGCGCGTCCGGCGGACCGACCTCCGGATCGGCGGTGGTGTCGCGCTCGCCGAGCGGGTCGGCCGTCCCGAGGGCCGTGCGGCGTAGTTCGGCGAGGTCAGCCTTGGTGAGTACGTCTCTCGACGGCACGATCTCACGGTACGTCGGAGGGCTCCCGTCCGGCCCAATTATGGTCATCTACCGTCAACCCGCCCTCGATAGCGTCCGGTCGCCAGTTTCTCGACCAGAGCACACAAAGGCGGAGTTATGGGCACGGTGGATCGGCGTACGTTCCTCAAGGCGATGGGAGTTCCCGCGATCGGCGCGGCGCTCCCGCTGGACCTCAGCAAGGCGCTCGCCATCCCGGCGAACAACCGGACCGGCTCGATCGACGACGTCGAGCACGTGATCATCCTGATGCAGGAGAACCGCTCCTTCGACCACTACTTCGGCACCATGCGCGGCGTACGCGGTTTCGGTGACCCCCATCCGGCGACACTGCCGTCGGGTAGGGACGTGTGGCACCAGCCCGACGGCGCCGACGAGCTGCTGCCGTTCCGTCCCGAGGTGAAGGACCTTGGCCAGACCTTCCTGCCGGACCCTCCGCACGGCTGGAACGACGGGCACGCCGCCTGGAACGACGGCCGTTTCGACGGGTGGGTGCCGAACAAGGGCGTCACGTCGATGACGTACCACACCCGGCAGGACCTGCCCTACCACTACGCGCTGGCCGACGCGTTCACCGTCTGCGACAGCTACCACTGCTCGCTGATGGGGCCGACCGACCCGAACCGCTACCACATGTGGAGCGGCTGGGTCGGCAACGACGGCAAGGGCGGCGGCCCGGTCATCACCAACGCCGAGGCCGGCTACGACTGGTCGACGTACCCGGAGCGGCTGGAGCGCAACGGCATCTCCTGGAAGATCTACCAGGACGTCGGCACCGGCCTGAACGCCGCCGGCTCCTGGGGGTGGACGAACGACCCGTACATCGGCAACTACGGCGACAACTCGCTGCTCTACTTCCACCAGTACCAGAACGCGCAGCCCGGCTCCCCGCTGGCGGACCGGGCCAAGACCGGCACCGAGATCCGCACCCAGGGCCGCGACCCGAAGGCGCTGCTGGCCGACTTCCGGGCCGACGTCGAGGCGGGACGCCTGCCGCAGGTCTCCTGGATCACCGCGCCGGAGGCGTACACCGAGCACCCGAACTGGGAGCCGGCCTACGGCTCCTGGTACATCTCGCAGGTCATCGACATCCTCGCCGCCAACCCCGAGGTGTGGAGCAAGATGGCGCTGTTCATCACGTACGACGAGGAGGGCGGCTTCTTCGACCACGTGGTCCCGCCGACGCCACCACAGACGCGCGAGCACGGACAGTCGACCGTGCCGACCACCAACGAGATCTTCCCCGGCGACGCGGACCACCCGGCCGGCCCGTACGGCCTCGGCATCCGCGTACCCATGATCATCGTCTCGCCGTGGACCCGCGGCGGCTACGTCAACTCGCAGGTCTTCGACCACACCTCGCTGATCAAGTTTCTCGAGACGCGGTTCGGGCACGGCCGGCCGGACCTGATCGAGAAGAACATCACCCCGTGGCGGCGTGCGGTCGTCGGTGACCTGACCACGGCCTTCGACTTCCGGCACCCGAACCGGTCGCACGACGTCAAGCTGCCGGACACCGACGACTTCAAGCCCGCCGACCTGGTCCGGCACCCCGACGAGGTGCCCGTGCCGCCGGTCGATCAACGGCTGCCGAAGCAGGAGCGCGGCGTACGCCCGGCCCGGGCGATCCCGTACGCCCTGCACGCCGACGGACGGCGGGGCGACGGGGAGTTCCGGATGGAGTTCCGCAACACCGGCGGGGCCACCGCGGTCCTCCAGGTCCGCGAGGGCGGCAGTACGGACGCGCCGCGCAGCTACACCGTCGAGCCGGGCAAGCGCCTTGCCGACACCTGGAAAACCTCCTCCGGGTACGACCTGTCGGTGCACGGGCCCAACGGCTTCTTCCGGCGGTTCGCCGGCGGCCGGTCGGATCTCGACATCACGCCCTCCTTCGACGAGCGGGGCGACAAGACGGGGCTCACGCTGACCAACCGTGGGCCGAAGCGGGTCGAGGTGACCGTCCGGGACGGGTACCACTCCCGGCCCGTCACGCTGTCACTGCGCCCCGGTCACACCGAGCGCGCCACCTGGCCGCTGGCCCGAACCCACGGCTGGTACGACCTGACGGTCGCCGTCGCGGGTGACGCCGACTTCGCGTACCGCTGCGCCGGCCACGTCGAGAACGGCAAGGACAGCATCAGCGACCCAACCCTCGGCGGCCTGGTCTGAACCCCGCCGCGCCCGTCCGACCCTGAGCCCGCCGATCTTGCACTTTCGGTTGTCGATTTTGGCGGTGATGTTTCAGATGCCGCCACCGAAAGTGCAAGATCGGCGCAGGGGAGGTGGGCTGCTCAGAACTCCTCGTACACCGCCGGGTCTTGATCTGAGAGGCGACCGTCCGGGCGGCCCAGCGCGGTGATGGCCTCGACCTGCGCGTCGGTGAGCGCGAGGTCGAAGACGGCCAGGTTCTCGACCTGCCGCTGCGGCGACGCGGCCTTGGGCAGCGGGATCACCTGGCGGGCCACGTGCCAGGCCAGGATCGTCTGGGCGGTGCTGACGCCGTGCGCGGCTGCGATCTCGGTGATCACCGGGTGCTGTCGCAGGTCGTTGCCGTGGCCGAGCGGGCTCCACCCCTGCACCACGATCCCGTGCTCCCGGTGGTAGTCCAGCGCCTCCTGCTGCGGGAAGTACGGGTGCACCTCGATCTGGTTGACCACCGGGGCGACCCCGGTCTCGGCGACCAGCCGGTCGATGTGCTCGGGCAGGAAGTTGGAGAGCCCGATGTGCCGCACCAGACCACGCTCGCGCGCCTCGATCAGCGCCCGCCACGCCTGCACGTACCTGTCGACCTTGGGGTTCGGCCAGTGGATCAGGTACAGGTCGATCCGGTCGAGGCCGGTGCGGAAGACACTCTCCTCGATGGTGGTCAGCGCCTCGTCGTAGTCGTGGTGCCGCCCCGGCAGCTTCGAGGTGACGACCAGTTCGTCGCGCACGTCGCCGGCCGTCCGGGCCGCCCGTCCCACCGCGCCCTCGTTCTCGTAGTTGACCGCCGAGTCGAGCAACCGGTAGCCGGCCCGGATCGCGTGCCCGATCGCGTCGGCCCCCGCCGAACCGTTGAGCTGGTAGGTGCCGAGCCCGATCGCGGGCAGGGCGGTGCCGTCGGCAGCGGTCAGGTGCGGGATGGTCATGATCGGGACCCTACCCGCACGATCGGCACGTCACCGTGGGCTCGTCAACTGTCGATGACCCGTAGGAAGACCGTGCCGCTGCCGGCATCGAGGTAGACGGTGCCGTTGTACTGTGCCGTCCGCACGTCCTCGGCGTACTTCTCACTGACCTGCCACGTGCCACCGGTGGGCAGGAACGGACGCAGCTCGGCGCTCAGCGACACTTCCCAGCCGGGTGGCGCGGGCTGCCACTCGTAGCCCTTGAGGATCGTGGCGATGGTGTCGGGTCGCAGCACGACCAGTGCCTCGATCTGTGTGTCGGTCGGGCCCGGTACGGAGACCCGGCTCTCGCCCCCGGCCGCTGCCGCCTGCCAGTGGGCTTCGACGAAGTCGCCGAGGCGCGGGAACCGTTTCGCGATCGGGTCTCTGTCGGTCTGGACCGGTGTCGGCCTCGCGCTGACGGTCCGATCTGGTGGCTCGTCGGTGTGGGCGTTGTCGGAGCATCCAGCGAGCGTGACGACGAGCATCGTCGCCACCAGCCCGGCGCGAAGGTCAACCATCACGGTGCGCTCCTTGTCGAACCTCACGCAAGAGAAAGCGGCTCGATGCGCCAACCGGTTGCCTCTGGTCAGTCCGGCCAACTCCCAGTATCACGGGTGTGCGGCTGCGTTAGCCGTGCAGCTTCCCCTCAGACAGATCACCAACGGGGGCGTCGCGGATGGCGAGCGCGGCCTGGACGAGCGCGGCGTGGGTCAGCGTCTGGGGAAAGTTGCCGAGGTGGGCGCCCGTCGCCGGGTCCACCTCTTCGGTGTACAGGCCGAGGGGACTCGCGTGGTCGACCATGGCCTGGAACAGCTCGACGGCCTCGCGGCGACGCCCGGTGCGGGCAAGGGCCTGGACGAGCCAGAACGAGCAGGGCAGGAACGCGCCCTCGGCGCCGGGGAGGCCGTCACGCCCCGGCGGGTAGCGGTAGAGCAGTGGACCCCCGGCGGACAGCCGGTCCCGGATGGCGTCGATGGTGCCGCGTACCCGGGGTGACTCGGCCGGGTCCAGGCCGAGCAGCGGTAGGACGAGCAGGGCCGCGTCGAGGTCCGGGGAGCCGTAGGTGCGCACGTAGCTGCCCGTCGTCAGGTCGAAGCCACGCGTCCGGACCTCGGCGGCGATGGCATCCCGGGATCGCTGCCAGCGTCGACGTTGGCGGTCCGGCAGGGGGTGCGTGTCGGCGATGGCCAGAGCGCGGTCCAGGGCGAGCCAGCCCATCAGCTTGGAGTGGACGTGCTGGGCGGGTTCCCGCACCTCCCAGATGCCGGCGTCGGGCTCCGGCCAACACCGGGCGACCACATCGGCGAAACCGCGCACCGCCCGCCACGTCTCGGTGTACAGGCGGTGTCCGGCCTGGGCGAACGCCCAGACGGCGTCGATCACCCAGCCGTAGCCGTCGAGCTGGTGCTGGCCGGTGGCGGCGTTGCCCAGGCGTACCGGACGGCTGTCGAGGTAGCCGGGCCAACCGGCAAGTTCCCGCTCCGCCGGTACGTGCCGGCCATGCAGGGTGAGCAGCGCCGGCAGGCGTGGCCGTTGCAGCCGGCTGGCGTGTAACAGCCAGGCGAGGAAGCCCTGGGCCTCGTCGGCCTTGCCGACGCTGAGGAAGGCGCTGATGCCGATGCTGGCGTCGCGGGGCCAGACGTAGCGGTAGTCCCAGTTACGTTCACCGCCGGGCTCCTCGGGCAGCGACGTGGTCGGCGCAGCCACCGGCGCTCCCGAGGGTGAGTAGGTGAGCAGCCGCATCGTGAGCAGGCTGCGTGCGACGTGCTCTCGGAACGGCACCCGCTCGTCGATCTCCGCGGTCCAGGCGCGCCAGCGGGCCTCGTCCTCGACGAGCAGGTCCCAGGCGGCCGTGGGCTCGACGTGGATCACCGGTTCGCGGTAGGCCACGGCCAGGACGAGGGTGACCGGACGACCCGGCCGGACCGTGACCGGCGTGGGCCGGCCCGGTTCGATCCTCAACGCGGGCGTGCTGTCCAGCGCAACCGCCAGCGCACCCCACTCACACACCAGGGACTGCCGTCGGTGCTGGACCCGTGGCCTGCGGTGCCGTACGCCCAGGCGGGGATCGAACTGCACCACGGCCTCGACCGCTGCCTGCTCGGCCGACAACCGTCGCACGATTAGTGTCGCGGGGAACAGACGCCCGCTGACCTCGGCCACCATGGCCTCGGTGAGGCGGAGGCGGCCGTCACCCACCGCCCACGTGGTCTGCAAGGTGGCGGTGTGCTGCCGGTACCCCCGTTCGACGACGGTGGCCGGCCCGGCCGGACCGACCCGGAACGTCCCCGCGCCCAGACCCCCGACCAGCCGGCCGAACAGTGGCTCACCGTCGAATCGCGGTACGCAGAGCCAGTCCATCGCGCCGTCGCTCGCGACCAGGGCGGCGGTACGCGTGTCGCCCAGCAGCCCGTAGTCGCTGATCGGTCGCTCACCAGTCACAGCGACCGCTCCCCGACGACCGGCGGGTCACCTGGCCTGCAGCAGCAGTCCGAGAGCGACCCCGTAGACGACGTGGACGACAACCGTGACCAGGGGAGTCTGGACACCGTAGTTGAGGGCGAACAGCCCGGGCGGCTCCAACACCGCCGTGCTGGCCGGTCCCGCCCGCTGCGACGCCATGCGGGGGTGGACACCAGGAAGCAGCGGCAGAAGCACCGTCAGGGCGATCCCGACGTGCACGATCCCGAGCAGCGCTCCGATCCACCAGGTGGCGCGGTACAACAGTGCGAACGTGCCCGCGTACCCGAGGGCGAACCCCTGACCGACGCACAGGTGCAGGAAGAACCCGACGGCCCGGGCCCGGTCGGGATCGGCGGTGACGAAGGTCCCGAGCACCAGGGGCAGGTCGAGCCGGGTGAGGCCGGCAAGCTGCGCGGTGATCATCGCCGCGGTGAGCAGCGCGGTGGCGACCAACCCGAACAACGCCCATCCGGCCCAGTCCATCTCAGCAGTCGTCGACGCCGTGGGCGTGCTCGGTCATCGGTCCACCCTCCGGCTGAACTTTCTGAATCCCACGGCCCGGACCGGAGCCCGCCCATCGGGGGTCCGGTTTATCACCATAAGCCACCCGGGCCGTCGCGTTCACCTACTCGTCCGGACGCCCCTTGACGAGTTCGGCCGCAGGCCCGACCGCCGCTGCTGCCTGGTGCCTGTGCCCCAACCGGACCGGCCTCTCGTTCGTCCAAGATAGTGAGGACAACACCGAGGGGACTCTGTCGTGGCAGTTTGGGAGCAGGCGCTGGCGGATCTCGTCAACGCCAGAGGCGCGGCGCTGAAGCGCTACGCCTACCTGCTGTGCGGCAATGACGGCGACGCCGAAGACCTGGTACAGGACGCGTTGGTGCGGGCATTCAACCGGCCACGGCGCGACAAGGTCGACAGCTCTGAGCAGTACGTTCGCAAGGTCGTCGTCAACCTCTACCTCGACCGGATCCGGCGGCGGGACGCTTGGCGGCGCGTGATGCCATTCGCGCTGGCACCAGACCGGGTCGAGGACGGCTCACGTGCTGCGGATGCCCGACATGACCTCCGGGCGGCGCTCTTGGCGCTCACCCCACAACAACGTGCGTGCGTTGTCCTCTACTACCACGTCGATCTGCCCATTCCAGAGATCGCCGCGCAACTCGGTTGCGGCGCCGGCACGGTTAAACGCCACCTGCACGATGGTAGACGTCGCCTGGCCAAGCTGCTGCACGATGACATAGGGGAGGACGACCGTGCCGTCCGATGATCGTCTTTGGCGGGATCGTCTGGCGAGCGTGGCAGACGAGGCCGATCCGCCGTCGTTCGCCACTGATCGCGTGCGCGCACGTGTCCGGCGACGGCGAGGGCTGCTGGCGGCCGGAGCCGGGGTCGCTTCGGTCATGGTGATATCGCTGGTGACGGTCGCTGCGGCCGGGATCGTCGGCGAGGGTGATCCGACCATCGGCACGGGCGCGAGTCCGGGACCGTCGACCCCCACCGGGCCAACCGCCACTGCCGAGAAGGAGCCCGAGGTGTACGTCTGCGGCGACCGCTACGACCACGTGGTTCCCACTCCGGGCGGCCTCCTTACGGCAGAGGTGTCCTCAGTCGTCAGGGTGAAAACCGACTCCGGTCCAGCGATGACGGTGACATTCGCCGCCACACGGGCGGTCCATGTGGCTTCCAGTCCGCCATCGCTATTTCAGGTGCTCTATCTGAAGGACGGGGTCATTGTCGGCGGAGGGCCGATGGTCAACAAACCGGGCGATCCCAGTTCCCAGGGCATCGATCCGATCCGAGGTGGATTCGATCTCGCCCCCGGCAAACCTCACGAACTGCAGCTAGGCCCGCGAGAGATGTTGTGCCCGTCCCTGACCTGGCCCGACATCTGGGCCAGCCCCGAACTCTACGTGGTCGCGGTGGTGATCGGCCCGGTCGAAGACCGCGGGGATGAGGTTCTCCTCAATGTTCCGCTCCCGCCCTCGGCCGCCTCGCTGGTGATGAAAGCGGCGTTGCCGGACTGAAAGACGTCTTCCCCGCGCGGCCCGACTTCAGGGCCACGCGGGGAAGTGTCGACGCCGGAGATCAGGGCGCGAGCGACATTCCAAGTATGTTGAAGATGGCCGGCGCCTCCGTCCACCTCGCCATCGTGCCGCCGCCATAGCTCATGATTCCACGAGCCTGACGAACGTTGGCACTCACGTTGAACACAAGTCCTCCGCTGTCACCAGGTCGGATCGCCGTGAGGCCGTCGCGTTGCTGGCCCTCGACGCCGCCGTGCGTGACCCCGTTGGATCCCACCCAGGTGAGCCAGCTCTTGGTCACCTGGATGCCGCACACGACACCGGAGGCGTACCCCGTCTGGCAGACCCAGTCTCCGGCGTAGGAAAGAGCAGAACTGGTCACGTCGTTGACCGTGTAGTTGCCCGACTTTCCGTCCCAGGTCCGGCTCGCTGTCGTCCCGGTCGACGAGGTGTCGATTGCCACCGCGTCGTAGTAATCGGATCGGATGGTGGTAACTCCGATCTTGCTGCGTCCCCCGTTCTGCCAACCGGTATAGATGGTGACACCGTTGGCGAAGCAGTGGGCCGCAGTTATGAGGAATGATCGCCCGTCGGAGTTGCGGCGGGCCGGCAGGCCGGACGAGCAGTCGTACACATCGCCCTGCTTGGTCCCGGCCGCGCTGATGGCCTCTCCAGAGATCCACTGTGGTGTGTCGCGCAGCCGCGAAGCGTCGAACATCACGGGAGCCGGTTCGATGACGGTGGGAACGCCGACGAGATCGGCGATCGTCCGTCGGGCGACAGCGGATGGTGTCAACGCCTCTGCCGCGCGTACGACATCCCGGGCGCGAACCGTCAGGCCACTGCCGTCGGCGGGGACGGCCACACTCTCGATGGACAGGTCCGAACGTTGCTGTTCGTTGATGAGCCGCACACCCGCCGACTTCAACTCGGTGAGGGTATGACCGCCCTGCTTCAGTTCGATGCGGTCGGCATCGATCGTCGGGTCGGTCTTCCGCACCGCGGCGAGGAACTTCTTCGCCGCGCCGAGGTCAGTTAGATAGACCTTGACCGTTCCCGTCGTTCCGTCGAGTTCGAGACCGGAGAAGACCTCGCTGTGCGACGCGGCTCCGACCGCAGCGGCCGCATCCGCCACGTCGCGCAACGGTTGGAGCAGAAGGCCCTGCTCCTCAGGTGACATGGCCGCGATCTGCTGGTTCGTCAATTCGGGCGGATCGCCCGCCGCCGGACTGCTCCACATCGCAGTCGTTGCCATCAAGGTCGCCGCTAGGACGGCAGCCCCCCGCTTCTTGGACATCCAAGCCCTCCTCATGTCGAGTTGAGAAGCTCGGAGCCTATTGATTGAAGACGGATTTCGATGTCCCGATCGGGCTGATCCGTACAAGAGACAGACTGTGCCAATACCTATGAGCGACACCCAGGGAGGGCGTTTGCCTTCGCCGGCGGAATCGACGGGCGAGTAGCGTCCCGAAGGCTTCCGGCCAACAGCGGATTGGTGCGCCGCTCGGCCTCGGGTAGGTTGTGATGAGATCCAGTACAGGACCCCGCTTGTCACGTTCGCGGTATCCAACGGAGGATTCGCAGCACCTCGTCCGGCACCGCCTCGGGGAAGGCGCTGAGACCTGCCGCCTGCGCAGATCCGCAACCGGCTGATTCTGCTGGCCCGGTGGTCGGCGCTGCCCGCCAGGCCCCGACCACAGCCGCGCGTACGCCCCCAGGGTCAGGTCGAGGTGGAGCCCGCGGCGGCGGTGACCCGCCTACCGGTCATCCCGCGCGTGTCCGTCGTCCCCGGGAACGTGGTCCGGCTCGCCGAGTCTGACTACCAGTAGCCAGCCGGTCCACTCCGGCTCCGGATCGTCCGGGTCCGTCACCCGAGCATCTCCCTGACGATGGAGTCGATTTCGGCGGCGGCCGGGTGCCGGGCGAGTTCAGCGCGGATTCGACGGCGCATCGTCACGAAATTGATGCCCTCATCGAAGCGCCCCTCGGCAACGGCCATGCGTTGTTCCCGGCCGAGTTCCGCAAGACGTCGATGCATCGCGTTTCCCGCATCGTATAGGGGAATGGGTAGCTTCCACAGGTGCTTGTCGACGTCGCGTTCGTCCTTGCCGTAGGACATCATCGGCCGGACAAGCTCGGTCAGCTTCGAGCTGTTCAAGATCGCGCAAAGGAAGAGGCCCTCGTCCCGGGATGCGATCGGGCCCCAGTAGAGCTTGTGATCGATGAGCGCGGCCGGATCGTCGACGATGGCGGCAGCGACGTGCATGCCCGATTTGCCGTACACCAAGCGCAGTCGCGGCGTGGGGAACTGGGCGGTGAGCTTGCGCCGAAAGTCGAGCTGCTCCGCCAGGGTGAGACGGTCGCTGCTGCGGTGGTTCTCCCAGACGGTTTCCGCCTGCCGCCACCAGTTGGCGAGGCCCGGGTGGTAGTCGAGCCTGTGGTTCGTGCCGGTCATCAGGTAGGACCCATCAAGCGGCAGCACAGCCTGTCGTGCGGTCAGGATCCGGTACGGAACGATGCTTTCGCCGAGCAGAACCGGCCGGATGAACTCCTTTTCCACGACGCCTTTGAGAGCGGGAATTCCCTTCCACGGTGTCTTTTCGAGGCTGCTGCGCGCCGAGCGAACGGCTCGACTGCCGGCGCTGAGGCCGAGTGGCCCTCCCGACTCCGCTTCGACGAAGAACAGCATGCGCGGCACGATCGTGGCGCCTTGCGAGAACCACGGCCCGTACGGTGACTCGGCGAGGGCTGATTCGCCATGGACCAAATGGGCTGGCTCTCGAGTAATGAGGGGTTCGACTAACTTCCATGCTTTGGCACTCGCCAGCAGATGTCCGGTCCACCGCTCGGTTACCGACGGCAGCCGTCGGTAGGTGCTCAGGGTCGCCCGGTCACCGAAGACGACGCTGGCACCCCGCGGAAAGGGATGGGGACGGAGGCGCCGCAGGTCCCAGGAGCCGGTGAAGGCGACCCCGGTCATTTCGCCGGGATCCTCATACCACCCGCTACGAAAGCCCTGGAAGTATTCACGGTCGAGCACCGAGTTGGGCAGGACGAAGGCGAACGCACCGCCGTCTCGAAGGTACTGCTGGACCGCTCTCGCGACGAAGAGAGTCGAGAGGTCCTGGTGCGTTGCGAACTTGCTGCCGTGCCACAGCCCGCGGTCGTGGGAGAACTTCTTGAAGCTTGCCTGCATCTCCCGCGGCATGTGACGGTAGGACAGCCATGGCGGGTTGCCGATGAGGATGTCCACCCGACTCTTCTTCCTGGCCAGCCAGACTGGTCGGGCCAGGTTGCGCAGGTAGTAGCTCCAGATGTGGTCGCGCCCTTCGTCGTGCAGCCGGCACATCGCGTCGAAGGTATCGAGGATCATCGGCTGGTCGTCAGCCGCGATGTCCATCCGATGGAAGAACCCCTCCAGCGAGGGCGGGTTGTCCGGATCTCGCGGCTTCGCGGCCATACTGGCGAGGGTGGCGACGATCCGGTCGAAGTGGCCGGGATCGTCGAGCAGGTGCTGCGGGAACCGTAACCAGTCCTCGACCTGGCTCGCGTTGTGACCGGCGCTGATCCGCACGTGGTCCTCCGTGAAGAGGTCCAGCCGCTCCCGCCATTGCATGCTGTCGCCGAGATACACGGGGATGGTGATGGGCCCTCGCCGGTCATCGGTCAGGCGGTCATGCCCGATCGCGAGCAGGTAGGTCACTCGCGCGAGCGCCACGGCCACAGGATGCAGGTCGACGCCGACCACGTGGTGGGAGAGCTGCGTCAGGGCAGCGTCCATCGGCACGTCCGCCGCCTCGGCTGCCGCGAGATAGCGGCGTACGGCATGAAAGAGAAATGTGCCGGAGCCGCAGGCCGGATCCAGCACCCGTTGCCGCAGCGGATCGGTGACGACAGTCTCGACGAGATGTTCGGCGAGCCAGTCCGGCGTATAGTACTCGCCCATTCGCTTCCGTGTCTCGGCGCCGATCATGGATTCGTACAGCACCTTCAGGATGTCGTGGTCGGCCCCTGTCCATTCAAACCGCGCGAGTCGGCGGGCGAGGCCGTGGATGAATTCGCGACCGCCGGGCACCTCCGTGGTCCAACCGAAGAAGTCGTGCTCGACCACTCCGAGGATGCCGGCCTGGTCAAACCGCTGCCCGGTGATCAGGCCCTCGGGCTGCAACTTCATGACGTCGATGCCGACGACCAGGTGCGCGATGATGTGCGCGCTGTTCATGAGCAGCGTGTGCTCCACGAAGAGGCCCGGGTCGTTGACAAACTGCGTGCCCAGCGCGCTTCCCAGTAGCTCCGCCCATAGCTGTCGCTTCAGCTTCACGGTCGGCAGCTGCGCGTGCTCTTCGTGGAGAGCGGCCAGTGCCGCGAGGTCGAGCTTGTGGGAAGTGCTCTCTGCGCCGAGGCGGCGAGCTACCTCGCCCGGAGTCGGTGGGACGCGCTGGCTCGTCGCCAGGACGCCTTCCAGCCAGTAGAACAGGGCCAGTCCGTCGGGGCGGGCGGCAGCAACGGTGTGGCTGTCGACGAGGGTCAGCGAGCCACTTCTTATCTGATACGCACGCCAGGTGGCGCCATCGGTGAGGATGCCGACATACCGCTGCCCGGTCTCCTGGCTTCGCGATCTGACGTACCCCGTGAGTTGGCGCTCGGCCTCATGGAGTGTCCGCCCGGCGCGCAGTTGCTTCTTCACCTCGATGACGGTGAAGCCGATGTCGATGTCGATGCGCTGACCACGGCCGGCCGGAGCCTCAAGCTCGACGTCGAGATGGCTGTCGACCAGGCCGAAGTCACCGGCCAGCAGGAGCTGTCGAATGTCGGCCTGGAGGGTTGCCTCGCTACGCGCAGCGCGGCGATCTGCGATGCGCGCCAGCAGCGGCTGCAACGAGGCGGGGAAGCCTCCGGTTGCATCCACCCCTGGCGTGACTGGCTTGTGGCGGCTTCGGCTTCCGTTGGGCGTACCGTCCGAGCTGGCCATAAACCAGTTTGGATATTGCGGAACCTGAAGGTGAGCCACTGTCGGGTTATCGACAATCACCGAACGTGACGGTTTGTTGGTGAGCATGGACGGTGGACGGATACCGTCGGTCGCGTCATCCCGCGACTTGACGTGGTGCTGCCCGCCACGAGCATCGCCGTCCGCCGGTAGGTCACGTCCACCCTTCCGACCGACCATGCAGGGAGCACCCGCGCCGCGGCTCGCCTCGCCAACAGCTTCTGGCAGAGCTGCGACGTCCTGGAAGCCGGTCGAGGCCGGCGTGCGCAAGGCGATGGACAAGTTCCAGCAGCGCAACATTGCCGAGCTGCGCGCCGACAAGGGCCTGCACCTGCAGTCGGTCACGAACGCCCGCGACCCGGGGATGCGGACTATCCGGATCTGGCGGCGGGTGTGCCGGCGGCTCGACCTGCCGTGGACCGAGCAGTTCCTCGCCCACGAGTTCCGGCACGTGATCCTCGCCCACGACGTGCAGAGCCGGGAGGAGTACCGCGCGGCCGGCCGGCGGGCGCTCGGGCCGCGGCAGCGCGACCGGGGTGGGACACCGTCGAGATGTTGCAGAAGGAGCTGTCGGCGGCGGCAGTCCCTTCCTCTCGTTTGCTCTTGATCATCAGTAGGAAGGGGAAGGTTTCGCGTTGGCTCCTGCGGACTACGCCACCTGTAAGTACAGCGTCACTGCGTGGACGGGCGATAGGGCGGTACTGCACATGCTCCGAGGGCTCTCGCAGCATTGCTCGTCGGGCAGCGTCATTCGCCACCTTCGTGGATACAGACGACCAAGACCTGTCATCCCGAACGAGCGAGTGCACGCTGCCGTCGACTGATGGCTCAACTCGCGTACTTGAGCGCCAGGAGCGACTGGCGCTCAAAGACCGCAATGATCACCTGTCACAACGAGACGACGACCGGTTGGACCTGGACGTTCTTGGACAACTGCTGAGGCGAGGGGACCGGCGTGCTGATGTTGACAGACAGGTTGTAGCCGTAAATGGCGACTCCGTCGAGGTGGTTCGCTCCCGGCCAGCTCGACTCCAGGTGAACCGCGATCCGGGTGGGGAAGTTGGTCACCTTCTCGGCGCACGAGCGGATCAGGACCACGCTCGGGGTGGCGGTCAAGTGGGTGGCCAGCATCCGGGCCAGCTTCTTGTACGTCCAACCCCAGTCCTTGGCGCCCGACTCGGCGTCGCCGATCTCCTCGTCGTTGCCGTGGGCGCGGATGCACAGTGGCTCGCCCGCCTGCACCCCGGCCAGGTATGTGGCCAACTGCCGATCCGCCTCCGCCTGCGTGAGCCCGGCGTCGATGGGCAGGAGGGCACCCCATGCGGCCGCGCCCGATTCGGCTCCCTCAGATTGACGGCGGGTATTCGGATCCTGGGTTGCCACGATGAACATGCCATGCTCCTTCGGATTCGCTGCCTCGAGTGGGCCGACGGGAGCAGGCTAGCCCGGTGGGCGGCGACAAAGGCTGTCGTCTATCCGGCCCGGACTGTTGCGGTCGCATCTCGGACAACTGCTCGCCGGCCATTGTGGACAACGTCGACTAATCCCAGTGTTGATCCGCAATTCCGGTGGACGCAATTGCCGTAGGGCCCCACTACCGCCGAGCGCTTTCTGTGCCACCCGTCGGAGCAGTCGTCAGGACGGCGGGATGCGGATCGTGTTGCTGCCGGCGCTGCCGATGAAAGCGTCCCAAGCCGTCGGGCGGAAGGTGAGAGCCGGTCCGGCCTGATCCTTGGAGTCGCGAACGGCCACGATGCCGGCGAGGTTGGTGGTGACCTCGACGCAGGCGCCGCCGTTGTCGCCACTGCGGGTGCTCTTGCGCCAGACGGCGCCGGTCAGGTCGGTCATGCCGCATCTCCCCGGAGATCCGCTTGATCATGTCCTTCGATTCTGCCCTCGCCGAGGCCAGCGCATCCAGCCTCGCCGAAAGCGCTGATAGGAGTTCAGTTCGTCGTGCGTGTCGTGGTGGAGAGCAGCGGCTAACCCTTGGTCGGGCGGATCAGTTCGACCTGGTCGCCGGGCTCGACTTCCGTCCTGCCCTTGCTGTGGCGGATCTCCAGCACCGGAACGCCTTCGTCCAGGTGTAGCTCGTTCCGCTCCTGGCCCGTCGGCATTCGGGCGATGACCGACGCGCCAGCAGGCAACTTCACCCGCCGGCGATCGGGCGCGCGCCGCACCCGAGTTCCGTGGCCGCGGACCGTGCTGACCAACCCTTCGGACCGCAGGATCGACATCGCCATCCGAACCGCCTCGCGGCCGATGCCGTACTCCTGTGTCAGCCGGGCTTCGCTTGGCAGCGACACCCCGGGCGCCAGCTCACCGGACTCGATCTGCCTCCGCAGCAGGTCGGCGACCTGCACGTAGACGGGCGTGTGTGAGCGCGGATCGATGGTCATGCCCGATAAGCCTTGTCCCCCCGTGGGCCGCACTGGTTGTGCCCCCGTGCCCCTGTACGTATATCCCTGGGGGTAGCGGGTAGCTGTAGACGGGATGCGGATCTGTAGCCCGGTCGAGTGATGTCGTGCCGCAACCTGCTGCCGTGCGCTCTCCGGCGCTGCGGTGGCAGGCGGTGTGTGTTCGCGCAAGCAGGGTGCACACCGTCCCGCCCCTGATTTACCGAGAAGGCAGGTTGAAGAGATGAGCGTCCGCAACCATCGACCGGCACGGGATGTCGGAGTCAGCTACTCCGCCGCGTACACCAGTTTGTTGCCGTGGCAGGTGCGTGAGCGCCGGATCGCGCCTGCCTTGCCCGGACGTCGCGGTCTGGACCCCGACGACGTGTACGCCTTCCTCGACCGGGTCGCCGTCGACATGGCCGCCGTCTACGCGGCCCTCGCCGAGAGTCGCCGCGAGACCGCCCGGATCAAGCGCGAGCTGGACCGCCGGCCGGCCACGCAGGACCAGGCCCGATGAGCCAGCGGTACGTCATCCACCTGCCCGTCGTGGCCGCCGACCTGTCCGCCGCGCAACGCCTGGCCCGGGTCATCGGCCGCTGGATGCTGGTGCTGCCGATGGTGGGCCCGGGGGAGACCACCGTCTCCGAGGAGGACCAACAGTTCCGGCGCCACCGGGTCTTCTGCGACCTGCGGCTGCCCGGCGGCCGACGCTGCCTCCTGCGCGACGGCCACGACGGCGAGTGCTCCCGCCGCTTGCGCCGGTGAGGGGAGCCGCCGGTCGGCGCGGTGCACACCACGCTTCGTGAGGCTGTTTCCCGTCACGAGTCAGAGGACGCGATGGCCCAGCTTTCGAAGGAGTTCCGGCAGTTGCTCGAGACGGTCGAGGTGGTGTCCGCGTCGCCTACCGATCGTCAAAGGAACGGGGCTCAACTTGCGAATAACATCCTCGTCGGGAACTCGCCGCTGGACCGCCAGGCCTTCACGATCTTTGCCGTGATGGCACCAGCGGCCGAGTTGAAATCGCCATCCTCGACATGGGCGTCGAGCGTGCTCGGGTCGATCGTGAGGATCCGGTCGAACTTGTCATCCAAGCCGAACTCGTATCGGACCTCGCCGGCGGTCGCCTCGACACGTCGGGCGGTCACCATCATTCCCATGCCTCAGCCTCCCAACTCCGCGTAGTCCTCGTAGGTCGGCCTGGGTATGGACGACCCCCAGTCGGACACCTGGTTGGCGGCAAGGTGTGCTTCGCGGTATGCCGCCTGCGGATGTGCCCTGTAGTACCGCAGCTCCGCCAGTTCGTGCTCCAGTAGAGCGTAATCCTCGGGTAACGGGCCGCCTCGTCGCAAGCGTAACCATGCCTCAGCCATGGGCGGGCTCGGATCGTATCGTTGATGGATGATCCCGCCCGCGTAGTCGTCCATCGGGTGCTCATCAAAGAAAATGTGTCGACGGATCTGTTCCATCTCCTCGCGTGAGAATCCTCGGGAACCGTCAAGGCGGGGGGCATCCGCAACTTGGCGAGCTATGAGGTCAGCGTCATCCTGCCCACGGATGGCGTCGTATGCCTCTTCGGCCCAACTGTCCTGCCGCCCATAGTCCGCCAGATCACGCGGCCGAGTGGTGTGGCCGCCATGGGTGCCCTGTGCCGCCTCTGCCGCGCTCCCCGGCCGCGCAGTTGGCAGATCGCGCAGTCGCCCGAGCGCCTGCTTGAGCTTGTCGATGAGGTCGCCGAGCCGGCGCACCTCCGGGATCAGCCGCCGCAGGCTGGCCAGCAGGGCACGGAGCAACCGCGCGATCCGCGCCCCCCACGACGCGACAAGCGTCGTGACCTGCTCCACGACCAGCGGTGTGGCCAGTCCGCCGGTGATGAGGAGTTCACCCGCGTACGTGATGAGGCGGGACACGCAGGTGGCGATGGCGTCGCGGACCAGGAGCCGGACGGCGGCCACCAGGCCGGCGGTGCCTTCGGTGATGGCGGCCATGGTGTCGGCGCCCTGGGCGAGGCCGGTGATGGCCTGGCGTTGTTCGGCGGCCCAGGCCCGGTAGGCGGGGCCGGCGCTGCCGCCCCAGCCGGCGACGTCGTCGCGGACGGCGCGGGTCAGCTCGGCTGCGTCCTCGCGGAGCGAGACGGCGACGTTGCGCCAGGTCTGGGCGTGTGCGGTGATCTGCGCCGGGTCGCCGGCGAGCCAGTCGAGCGCCTCACTGAGCGGCTTGACGTGTTCGATGAGCCAGGCGATCCCGTATTGGAGCAGGGCGCCGACCGGGTCGGAGACGAAGGCGAGGGCGTCGAGGCCGGCGCTCACCACACCGAGGCTGCCGTCGATCCAACTGCCGCTGCGGACGCCTTGGGCGATGAGTTCGATGTCCTCGCAGATCCACACACCCGCCCAGGCGCTGGGCGGGGTGTCCGCTGCGGCGGCGACGAGCGGGTTGGACGTCACGGCTGCGGTCGCACCCCGTCGAGCAGGCGCTTGGCGTGGGCGTCGGTGTTTCGGTAGCTGTCGGCGCTGGTTCGCAGCTTTCCGGCGGTGTCCCGTACCGACGCGGCGGCGGCACCGATGCCGTCGACCAGGGTCCGCTGGAGGCCGTCGAGCAGTGTCGGCATCAGCGCGCAGAGCTGCCCGTATGCCTCGGTGCTCAGCCGGACGTGCTGGCCTGCCTGTTGGGCAGTGTCGAGGCTGCTGGCACAGCGATCGAGGCGTGCTGCGTGGTTGGTCAGGTCGTCCGGGTCGACCTGGATGCCGTCACCGCCGGGCATCGCTCGGCCCCTGATCGTGGCTCAGCCGATCGCGGTAGGAGTCGATGATGGCCCGGGCGCTCGCGTCGTCGCCGAGGGACTCCGCTGTCACGTCGGCGACCTGCCGCAGCAGGTCGGTGCGCGCGGCTCTTGTGGTGTCCAGGATCTGCTGGGCGGTGCGTGCCGCGGGTTGCTGCCGAGTGCGCTCGTCGAGCCACAGGTCGACCAGCAGGCCAGCCGAGTCGACGGTGACCAGGACCGTCCGATCGGGGGTGTGGGCGGTGCCGGTCAACTCCTGCATCCGCGTCGACAGCGTCTTCGCCCGTTCCGCCCGTTCGGCGAGCGACGACTCCCACTCGTCGAGCCGGCGCCCCGCCGCGTCGAGCGCAGCGTCGTCCGCCCACATGCCGACCCTCCCCAGGGGACCACCGCCGTCCACCGCCAACGAGATCACCGGTACGCTACCAACCAGTCGCGTTCCGTGCATGCCCGGTGCTGGGTCGGTCAGGAGAGACGATCGCGAATCTGCGCCGAGAGACGGTCAGGCCGAGGAAGATTGCCTCCGTGACGAGCAGCAATCCGCCCCGGGGGTGGTCCGCCCGGACGGCCTGGCAGGGGCGGATCAACGCTCCGCTGCGTGCGTTCCTGCGCACCGAGACCGGTGGCGCGCGGGTGGTGCTGGTCGCCGCCGCGGTGGCCCTGATCTGGGCCAACCTGGACCCGCCGTCGTACGAGTCGGTGTGGCGTACCACCCTGTCGGTCCGGCTCGGCGACTGGCCCGTCGCGCACGACCTGCGTACCTGGGTCAACAGCGGCCTCATGACGTTCTTCTTCCTGGTCGCCGGCCTCGAGCTGCGCCGGGAGTTCGACATCGGCGAGCTGCGCGAGCGGCGTGGGCGAGCTATGTGGTCGTGCCGCTGTTCGCGCTGGCGAACGCCGGGATCGTGATCGACGGCGAGCTGCTGCGCAGGGCCGTGACCTCGCCGGTCACGACCGGATCGCCGAGGACGTCGAGTCGGCCGACCTCGGCGGCGTCACCGGCACCCCGACCTTCTTCGTCAACGGCCAGCGCCACCACGGGGCGTACGACATCGCCGCGCTCAAGGCGGCGGTGAAGTCGGCGTTCACGAGCGCGCGGCTGCAACCCGAATACCACCGCCGCGATGCAGGCGAGCGCGGGGACGCCTCGGCGAACTGATCGTGATCCATGTGCTCCGACCTGCGTAAACCGTCGACGCCGGGGCGCTCTACGATCGCCCGCATGCGGATCGGTCCCCTCGCCGTGACGCCCGCCCTCGACGTGGAATCCCTCCCGCTCACGGCGGACGCCGTGGACGTCTACCAACATCTCCTGCGGGTGGCGCCGGTGTCGCAGCGGACGTTCCTGACCAGCGCGTCACCACGGGCCACGCGCGCGCTCGCCGGCCTGCTGAGCAGCGGCGCCGTACATCGCGACGCCGCCGGCGTGCTGCACGTCCGGCCACCGCGTACCGCCCTGGAGAACTGGGCCGCGCTGCGGGAGATGGAGGCCGCCCGGGCGCGCGCCGCCGCCGAGACGCTGTCCGGGCTCTACACCGCGGTGCACGGCGCGGGCGCGGCGTTCGTCGAGGTCATCGAGGGCAAGGACGCCGTCCGTAAGCTGTTCCGCCAGTTGCAGGCCGGCGCCCGCGCCGAGGTGCGCGGTCTGGAACGCGGGCCGTACCTGCGCGACACCACACGGGTCCCGGAGGAGGTGCAGTACGACGCGTTGCGCCGCGGCCGACGCTACCGCTGCGTGTACGAGGGTGAGCTGTTGCACGACGAGGCGATGCTGGCGTCGGTGCGTGCCACGGTGGCCGCCGGTGAGCAGGCGCGCGTCTTTCCGGAGCTGCCCCTGAAGATGGTGCTCGTCGACGACGACCGTGGCCTGGTCGTCCTCCCGCGCGCCAGCGGCGACGAGGCCGACGGGATGCTGGTGCACCGCTCGCGGCTGCTGGAGGGGCTGTCCGAGCTGTTCGAGGTGTTCTGGCGGCTCGGCGCGCCGATCCACGCCACCGCCGACACCACCGAGCCGGACGCCGAGCCGACGGTGGCCACGCAGCGGCTGCTCGCGCTGCTCACCGCAGGCTTGACCGACGAGGCGATCGCCCGTGACCTGGGAGTCAGCAACCGCACCGTGCACCGCCGGGTCAGTCGCCTCCAGGAGTTGCTGGGCGCGCGCAGCCGGTTCCAACTCGGCGTGCAGGCCGCCCGGCGCGGCTGGTTGTGACTGGCCGGAATTCGCCATGGCCGAGCGGCCTAGCATTGCCCGCTGGGAGGCGACCGCCGACGGCCTCCCAGCGCCACCGGGCCCCCAGTGAGGTGTTGTCATGACGTTCACCACCCGACCGACCCTGCAGGGAACCTTCGGCATGGTGTCGTCGACGCACTGGCTCGCCAGTCAGTCCGCGATGGGGGTCCTCGAACGCGGCGGCAACGCGTTCGACGCCGCGGTCACCGCCGGATTCGTGCTGCACGTCGTCGAACCCCACCTCAACGGCCCGGGGGGCGAGGTGCCGGCCATCGTGGCGACCGCCCGGAACCCGCGCCCGAAGGTGCTGTGCGGGCAGGGCCCCGCCCCGGCAGCCGCGACGATCGGCCACTTCCGGTCCCTCGGCATGGACCTCGTCCCGGGGGCCGGTCCGCTCGCGGCGGCCGTGCCGGGCGCGGTGGACGCGTGGCTCCTGCTGCTGCGCGAGCACGGCACCCTCTCCCTCGCGGACGTGCTGGAGCCGGCGATCGGCTACGCCGCCGCCGGTCACCCCCTGGTGGGGGCGGTCGGCGCGACGGTGGCGGCCGTGCGGTCGCTGTTCGAGGAGCACTGGCCGACGTCCGCCCAGCTCTGGCTGCGCGACGGCCGGCCACCGGCGGCGGGGGAGCGGTTCGCCAACCCGGCGTACGCCCGCACCCTGCGCCGACTCGTCGAGGCGGGGCAGGCGGCCGGCGGTGACCGGGAGGCGCAGATCGAGGCGGCGCGCCGCGCCTGGGGTACGGGTTTCGTGGCCGAGGCGATCGACGCGTTCAGCCGACGACCGTTCCGCGACTCCAGCGGGGGCGTGCACGGCGGGCTGGTCACCGGCGACGACCTGGCCGCGTACTCGGCGACCTGGGAAGCGCCGACCACCCTCGACTGGCAGGGCTACACGGTGGCCAAGACCGGGTTCTGGGGTCAGGGTCCGGTGCTGCTCCAGACGCTGGCCGTCCTGGACGCGCTCGACGACGACGGCGCGTACGACACGGCGAGCGCCGCCGGCATCCACGCCCAGTCCGAGGCGCTGACGCTCGCGTTCGCCGACCGCGAGGCGTGGTACGGCGACAGCGCCGACGTGCCTGCCGCGGCGCTGCTGGACCCGGTGTACGCGCGGGAGCGGGCGGCCCTGATCGGTGACCGCGCGTCGGGCACGCTGCGACCCGGGAGCCCCGGGGGTGCGCAGCCGCACCTGCCGATGCACCTCCGGTCGGGCGTCACCCACCGGGCCGACGGGCCGGACCCCACCACCGGCGAGCCGACCGTACGGTCCGACGGGGTGACCCGGGGCGACACCTGCCACGTGGACGTCGTCGACAGGTGGGGCAACATGATCTCCGCGACGCCGAGCGGCGGCTGGTTGCAGAGTTCGCCGACGATCCCGGAGTTGGGCTTTCCGCTCGGGAGCCGGTTGCAGATGTGCTGGTTGGAGGAGGGGTTACCCGCGTCGCTCGTCCCGGGCCGCCGACCACGCACCACGCTGAGTCCGACGATGGTGCTCCGCGACGGGGAACCCGTCCTGGCCTGCGGCACCCCCGGCGGCGACCAGCAGGACCAGTGGCAGGTGCCCTTCCTGCTGCGTCACCTCGTCGGCGGCCAGCACCTCCAGCAGGCCATCGACGCGCCCGCCTGGCACAGCCTCAGCCCGCCGTCGTCGTTCTATCCCCGCGAGTTCGAGCCGGGCGTGCTGCTGGTGGAGGACCGGCTCTACGCCGCAGTGGTGACGGCCCTGCGAGGGTACGGGCACGAGGTGCGGCTCGCCGACGCGTGGAGCCTCGGCCGGCTCTGCGCCGTGACCCGGGATCCGGCCACCGGGGTGCTGGCCGCCGGGGCGAACCCGAGGGGCATGCAGGGCTACGCCTGCGGCCGGTAGGAGCCCTCGGACTCAGGCGCCGCGCGCGAACAGCGCGAGGCGTACCCGGTTGGGGCTCTCGGTCTTGGTCATGAGGCTCGTGATGTGGGTCTTGACGGTGGTGACGCCGATGTGGAGCCGCTCGGCGATCTCGGTGTTGGACAGGCCCTCGGCGACCAGGTCGAGCACGTCCCGCTCGCGGGCGGTCAGCCCCGGCACCCGCCGGGGCGGCTCGACGCGGGCATGCACCGCGCGCTGGACGAGACGGTGCAGCACCTCCGGGCTGAACGGGCTGTCGCCCGCGGCGGCCCGCCGGATGCCGTCCAACAGTTCGGTCGGTGGCGCGTCCTTGAGCAGGAAACCGCACGCGCCCGCGCTCAGCGCCGGGTAGAGGTGGTCGTCGTCGCCGAACGTGGTCAGTACCAGCACCCGGGTGGCGGGACGTTCGGCGAGGATCCGACCTGTCGCGGTGATCCCGTCGACGCCGGGCATGCGCAGGTCCATGACGACGACGTCGGGGACCAGCCGCGCCGCGAGGGTGACCGCCTCCCGGCCGTTGTCGGCCTCGCCGACCACCTCGAGGTCGGGCTGCGCGTCGCAGAGCATGCGCAGGCCCGCGCGGATCAGGTGCTGGTCGTCGACCAGCAGGACGCGGATCACGCCGGCCTCCGGGTGGGTGTTCCGGCCGGTGCCGCGCGGGCGCGGGGCGCCGACTCGGCGGGCAGGGTGTTCGGCAGGACGGTACGCACGCGCCACCCCGTGCCGGCCGGACCCGCCTCCAACCGGCCGCCGAGGACCTCGACGCGTTCGGTCATCCCGGTGACGCCGTGACCACCGCCGGCCGGCACCGCCGTCGACGTGTGGTCACCATCCGGGCCACCCCCGTCGTCGGTCACCTCCCAGTGCACGGCCCCGTCGCGCACGGCCACCACCAGGTGCGCCCGCGCGGACGACCCGGCGTGGCGCGCCACGTTGGTCAGCGCCTCCTGGGTCAGCCGCAGCACCGCCAGCCCCCGTACCGCGTCGATCCGCCCGATCGCCGCGTCGATGTCGGCCTCGACGGTGATGCCGCCCTGGCGGGCCCGGTCGACGGCGGCGCCGAGCGCCGAGGGGAGCGCCGAGGGCTCGATCGCGGTCAGCGCGGCGTCACCGCGTACCCCGTCGGGTCGACGCAGCACCGCGACCAGCCGGCGCAGCTCCGACAGGGCCGCGGTGCCGGTGCCGTGCACGTCGTCGAACACCTCGCCCACCCGGGGGTCCAGGTCGGTCAGGACGTGCCGGGCCACACCGACCCGCAGCACCATCGACGCCACGTGGTGGGCGACGACGTCGTGCAGCTCGCGGGCGATGGCGGCGCGCTCGTCGGAGCGCGCCGCCCGGCTCTCCGACTCGCGGCGTCGCGTCTCGGCCAGCGCCCGTTCGACGGCCTGCCGGCCCAGCTCCCGGTTGGCCCGGATGACCAGGCCGAGCAGCACCGGGACGCCGACCTCCAGGCCCAGCCCGACGACGCCGGAGGCGACCTCGCGCAGCGGGTCGCCGATGCTGGCGGTCAGGTCGACCACGATCAGCAGCCCGGCCGCCAGCCAGATCGTGCGGGCGCGTGCCGCGAGCATGGTGACCTCGAGCAGAGCCCAGCTCGCCCCCACCTGGTTGATGGTCACGTCGTCGAGGAGGCAGATCGCGACCGCCAGCAACGCCGTCTGCGCCACCAGGTTGACCACCGGACGGCGGTACGCCAGGAGCGCGACCGCGAACGCGGCCACCGCGAGAGTCCACTGTGTCGACGTCGGCGCGGGGCCCGAGTGGGGCACGAACAGCAGGTAGCCCAGCCCGCTGAGGTCGAGCAGCACCATCCGCACGCGCGCGTCCCGCGCGTCGAACAGTCGTCCCCACCACGCCACGGCCGTCAGCCTAGGCGCCCGGTGTCGACGGCGGCGACCGCCGGACGAGGCCACCGTCCCCGTACGCCCAGGTAGGCGGCCAGGCCGAGCGGTCCGAGCAGGATCGTCAGCAGCAGCACCGGCGCCATGACCAGCGCCGGCACCCTCCGCTCCCGGCTGTCCAGCCACGCCCACCGCCCGACGAACAGGTCGAACGCGATCATGTGCGCCCAGCCCGCCGCCGCGCCGTCGGCGGTGCCGAGCAGCTCGCGTACCCCGTCGAAGGTCGGCGACGCGACGGCGGGCAGCACCGCGCCGAACGCCGGGATCACCAGCAGCGCGTAGATCACGACGACCGGCAGCACGACCAGCGGCGAGCCGACGATCCGGGCCGTCCAGGACCAGCGCGGCAGCAGGATCATCAGCGCCCAGAACGGCGCGGCCACCGCAAACGTCAGCGAGAACAGCGCCGCGGTCATGCCGCGAGCGCCAGGTCCGGGCGACGACGTGCCAGCACCAGGCCGACGGCGGTCGCGGTCGCCACCGCCAGGGCCGCGACGACGGCCAGGGTGAGGGCGTCCGGGCGCAGCAGCGGCTGTCCGCGCAGGGCCTGCCAGGTCAACACCAGTGTGAGTACGCCGTACGCGGTGCCCGCGACGACCAGCAACCGGACGCGGGTACGCGCGTCGAGCCGGGTCGCGAACCGGGTCAGCAGGATCGCCAGGATCGGCAGGGCCTGGAGGGCGTGCAGCCCCACGAAGTGCCCGACCCGCAGGTCACCGCCGGTGCTGCTCCAACCCACCACAGGCAGCCCCGGCCCACCGTCGGCCACGCCCACACTGTGCGCCCCGGAGACGCCCTCGACGCCCGAGTCCTGCGTCGGAAGCACCATCGGCACGGCCGCGAGCATACCGAGCAGGGACAGGCCCAGTCCCCACCCGACGGCGGTCGCGGCGACCCGGTCGGGAATCCGCCGGATCAGCAGGACGACCCCGAGGACGAGGTGCGCGACGAACAGCACCATGATCGCGGCGCCCATCACCGCGAAGAGGACCGCGTTCAACGGGGTGGTGTCGTTGAAGTGGCTCGTCGTACCCCGGATCACCTGAGCGACGATCACCACCATCTCCACAAGCGCCAGCGCGACGATGCTCGCCGCCGCCCACTCGGCGATCCGGCTGCGACGCGGCAGCAGCGACAGCATCCACGCGAGCGTCGCGCCGTACACGACGAAGGACACCGCGAACTTGAACGGCTTGAGCCAGATCGGCGCCCCGGTGAGGACGCGGGGGTCGACGAGGATGCCGACGGCGGCGATGACGGCGAGCACTGCCGACGCGGCCACGAAGAGGGTCAGCGGGCGGTTCCAGCGCGCCGCCCGACGCAGAACGGTAGTCATGTCTGTAGATGTTCGTGGCCACCCCTCCCGTACGCGTCCGACCGCAGGCCCCGGTTGCGGCCCCTGGTCCGAGCGCGCCTCCTCCCTGGGTAGGAGGTGATGTCGGGCGCGATCCGCCGCCCGTGCTGGCACAATGGCCGGCCTGCCGACCGGACCGGGAGTGACCATGACGACCAGCGAGGACCGTGTCCAGCCCAACGAGACCACCGTGCCGCTGCTGCCCTGCCCGGCACCGGAGGAGACCCTGGCGTTCTGGCGTGCCCTCGGCTTCGAGGTGACCTACGAGCAGTTGCGGCCGTACGTGTATCTGGTCGTCCAGTGGAGCGGCTTCGCCCTGCACTACGGGCCCGCGTCGAAGGACCTCGACCCCGCGCGGGAACAGACCGGCGGCGCCCTGGTGATGGTCGACGCGGTCGCGCCGTACCACGCGGCCTTCGCCGACGCGATGCGCAGCGCGTACGGCAAGGTGCTCGTCAAGGGTCTGCCCCGGATCACGCGGTTCCGGGCGGGCGCGTCGCGGTTCAGCGTCGTCGACCCGTCGGGCAACACCATCGTCTTCATCCGCCGCGACGAGCCGAAAGACCTCGACTACGGCGGGTCGAAGGAGCTTGAGGGCCTGGCCCGGGTGCTCGACAACGCGCGGATCCTGCGCGAGTTCAAGACCGACGACCGGGCCGCCTACCGGGCGCTCGACTCGGGGATGCGCCGCCGTGCCGACGACGCCCCGGCTGTCGAGCAGGCGATGGCGCTCGCTGCCCTCGTCGAGTTGTCGGTGGCGCTCGGCAAGACCGACCGGGTGCCCGAGTGGGGCGCCCGGCTGCGCGCACTGACGCTGACGGAGTCGGAGCGTACCCAGGTGGCGGCCTTTGTCGCGGACCCGGCCCTGCTGGAACCCTTCTGGCCCGATCCACGGTGACCTGGTGGCCGGGGGCGGGCCCGGCCCCCGGCCCGGTCAGCGGTTGGCGGAGCTGCGGCGGAACAGCGCTGTCACGCCGGCGAGGAGCGCGAGCAGCAGGCCGGTGAACCAGTTCATGGCCGTGATCGTGCTGACCGCGCGCGTGGCGACGCCGATGCCGACGGCCGGCAGGCTCATCCCGAGGTAGGCGATGAGGAACAGCCCGGCCAGTGCCTCGCCGCGCCGGGCGGGCACGGCCATCGCCGCGACCGTGCCGACGGCGGCCTTGAACAGCACGCCGGCACCCACACCGGCGACCACACCGCCGAGCAGGAACGCGGTCAGGCTGGCGGTGTGCATCCCCACCAGCACGACGGGCACGCCGACGGCCTGCGCCGACAACCCGAGCCGTACCTTCGCCGGGGCGGGCAGTCGGGTGGTGAGGCTCTGCGCCACGGCGGCGCCGCCGAACACGGCGAACACGACCGCGCCGGCCAGCGCCCGCGACGGCAGGTGCAGCGTGCCGGCGACGAAGCCCGGCGCCACGGAGGTGAACAGGCCGAACACGGCGAACGACGCGAACCCGGCGGCGGTCGCCGCCACGTAGCCGGCGGGGTCGCCATGGTCGGTGCTGATCCGCTGTGGTCGGTAGGCCGGCTTCACCAGCCGCTCCCGCACGGTCTCCGGAGTCACCGCGACCGCCACGAGGCTGACCGCCAGCAGCACGGCGAACACCAGGTACGGGGTGCGCAGCGGCGCGTGGACGTACTGGGCGAGGACGCCCGCGACCAGCGCGCCCACGCCGAGACCGCCGATGTTCGCGGCCGTGGAGACCACCTCGAAACGCTGCCGGGACGCGTCCGGGCGGTGTGCCGCGTGCAACTCCTGGAGGTACGCGGTGGCGGTCGCGGTGATCATGCCGATGCCCAGCCCGCTCACCAGGCGGGCGACCAGCAGCACCGGCAGGGACGCGTCTCCGAGGAACAGCGCGGCGGCGACCAGCTCCAGCGCCAACGCCGGGATGAGGATCTTCTTACGGCCGACCCAGTCCGACACGTGCCCGGCGAGCAGGAGGCTGATCACCACGCCGACCGCGTACGCCGCGAACACGATCGTGACCATGAACGTCGAGAAGCCGTCCCGGGCCATGTAGAGCGGGTAGAGCGGGGACGGCACCGTGCAGAACGCCATCGCGGTGAGGAACGCCAGGGCGATCACCCAGAAGCCACGGCCGTGGCGGGACGATCCTCCGACAGGGCCAGCCGTGGCGGCGGGCTGGCGGGAGGGCAGAGTCGTTGACGACATGACCCCACTGTCACCCCACTCGATCATCACGTCCAACGAAAGTTGACGCTGGTTGCCATCGCGACAGGTGATACTTGGTGGCGTGGAACTGCGCCAACTCGAATACTTCGTCGCGGTGGCCGAGGAGCAGAACTTCACCCGCGCCGCCGCCCGCCTGCACGTCGTCCAGTCCGCCGTCTCCGCGGCGGTCAAGACCCTGGAACGCGAGCTGGGCGCGGCGCTGCTGGACCGCAACTCCAAACGCGTACTCCTCACCGACGCCGGCCTCGCGCTGCTACCCCGCGCGCGGATCGCCCTGGACGCGGCCCGCGACGCCCGCGACGCCGTCGCCGAGGTGCACGGCGGCCTCCGTGGCACCCTGCGGATCGGCACGATGACGTCGACCAGGCTCCTGCACCTGCCGGCCCTGCTCGGCGAGTTCCACCGCCGACACCCCGGGGTGCTGCTGCACACCAGCGTCGCGCCGTCCGGCTCGCAGGGGCTCATCGACGCGCTCACCGAGCGCCGGCTCGACCTCGCGTTCGTCTCACTGCCCGGCGCGCCGCCGACGCAGATCCACCTCACGGAGCTGGCCCGCTCGGTCATCGACCTCGTCGTGCCGGACGATCATCCGCTCGCCGCCCGCGAGGCGGTGCCGCTGCGGGACCTCGCCGGCCTCGACTTCATCGACTCCCCGATCGGGTACGGCAACCGCACCGTGACCGACCGGGCGTTCGCCACCGCCGGCCTGTCCCGGCGCGTCACCATCGAGATCCCCGACATCGCCACCGGCCCCGACCACGTCCGGCACGGGCTCGGCATCGCGCTGCTGCCCCGCTTCGTCGTCGCCGACGCCGAGGGCGTCCGCACGCTGACCGTCACCGACGCCGACCTGGACTGGACGGCATCGCTGGCGACCCCGGTGGACCGTCCGCTCGGCGCCGCCGCCCGCGCCCTCATCGACCTGACCGGCCAGTTCCTGCCCTGATCCGCCCGATTTCGCAGCCGCCGCCGAGGGGGACAGGTGGCTACAGCATCACCAGCGGGACGAGTCGTACGGCGTCGACCCCGTCGAGTTTCCTCAGCTCGGACACGCCCGGGCCCCTCTTGTCCAGGGGCATCTCGAACCGCCAGGACTCGCTGCCCATCTGCGGTTGGAGCTTCGTGGTCAGGTCGCCCTTGCCCTGGCAGCGCGTGCGCAGGCGCTGGTACGCGGCGGTCCGGTCCTCGAACTCGACCGCCTCGGCGATATCGTAATGATCATCTGCCTGCGCCGCTGTCCGAGGTCGACCTGATCACCTCACGCACCGTCGGTGGCCGCCCGGAAGGCGCCACCATTCCACCTTGCCCGGCTCCTGTCACACTGGCGATCTGCTGTGGCTGCCCGCCGGGTCGATGTGCTGGTGAGCGGTATACCTCAGAGTCATAAGTATGACTCTGAGGTATACCGCTTACGACCGCGTCCGCCTCCACAGAGGTGACCGAGCGTCACCGCCGGCCGCCGACTGCGCCCACCGCCCCGAAGGTTAGGCCCGTAGCCCGCGAGGAAGTCGCCGGACATCACCGGTGAGCCGGTGCGGCGGTGCGGCGGTGCGTGGCGAGTCACCGCACTCATCTCAGCACCGGGGCTGCCTTCGTAAACTCGATCCGCGAGACTCCCCGGTATGCGTGATCGTTCTCGCCGGTGGGCATGGGTCGGGGTGCTCGTCATCGGGCTGATCCTCTATGTGGTGGTGCTGCGGACCCTCGTCAGCACGCAGAATCCGAACTTCGTGCCGGCGCTGATCCTGCTCGGCGCGACCCTGGCGCCCCTGACGTTCCTGACCTTCGCCCAGGCCCGCACCGGGCGGTGGCAGGTGCCGGCGTCGGTGCTGGTGACGTCGGCGTTCTTCGGCGGAGTGATCGGCACGGTCGTCGCCGGCACCCTGGAGTACGACACCCTGCGAGGCCTCGGCACCCTGCCGATGCTGTTCGTGGCACTGATCGAGGAGTCGGCGAAGCTGATCGTCCCGGTGGTGCTGCTGTTCACGGCCCTGGCGCAGCACCGCCGCCGGGTGCCGTCCGACGGTCTGGTCATCGGCGTGGCCGCCGGCATGGGCTTCGCCGCCCTCGAGACGATGGGGTACGCCTTCACCGCCCTGCTCAGCTCGAAGGGCAACATCGGCGCGGTGGAGCAGACCCTGTTCATCCGGGGGCTGACCGCGCCGGCCGGGCACACCGCGTGGACCGGCCTCACCGCCGGGGCGCTGTGGGCGCTGCTGGCCACTCCGAGCGTTCGGCGACTTCTCGGGTGCCTCGGCACCTTCGGAGGCGTCGTCGTCCTGCACACACTCTGGGACACGTTCACCGGTTCGTTCGTCTTCGTCGCCGTGGCGCTCGTCAGCATCGGCTGGCTGCTCTGGGAGCTACGCCGCTACCGCACCTTCGGCGACCACCTGGCCGTGGAGCATTCGACTAGGTGATCACCACGACGCCTTCCCGCTGATCTCGCTGCGCCCGAGCCGACCCCTCAACTAGTGTCGGACTGTTCACGTTCAGTGACTCCTCTCGGGAAGGTGCAGCGATGGGGGTGCGCCGCTGGGTCGAGAGCTGGCCGCTCTATCGCCAGCTCACCGGCACCGACCCGTTGGGGCGGGGCGCCGCCGCCAAGTCGGCCGGGTCGGCGGATCTGACGGCCCGTACCGAGACCGCTGACTCTGTGGCGCGGTCGGTGTGTCCGTACTGTGCGGTGGGTTGTGGTCAGCGGGTGTTCGTCGCGGACGGGCGGGTCACGCAGATCGAGGGTGATCCGGACTCGCCGATTTCGCGGGGTCGGTTGTGTCCGAAGGGTGCGGCGAGTAAGAGCCTGGTGACGAGTCCGTTGCGGCAGACCACCGTCCGCTACCGCCGGCCGTACGGGACCGACTGGGAGGACCTCGACCTCGACACGGCGATGAACATGATCGCCGACCGGATCCTGGCCGCCCGGGACGAGACCTGGGAGGAGCGCGACGACGAGGGTCGGCCGCTCAACCGGACGTTGGGGATCGCCAGTCTTGGTGGGGCGACGCTGGACAACGAGGAGAACTACCTCATCAAGAAGTTGTTCACCGCGATGGGGGCGTTGCAGATCGAGAACCAGGCGCGTATTTGACACTCCGCCACCGTCCCCGGTCTGGGGACCAGCTTTGGTCGCGGCGGTGCCACCCAGTTCCAGCAGGACCTGTCGAACTCCGACGTCATCGTGATCCAGGGTTCGAACATGGCCGAGGCGCATCCGGTGGGATTCCAGTGGGTGATGGAGGCCAAGCGCCGTGGGGCGAAGGTGTTCCATGTGGACCCGCGGTTCACGCGGACCAGTGCGGTGGCCGACGTGTACCTGCCGATCCGGGCGGGGACGGACATCGCGCTGCTGGGTGGGGTGATCCGGTACATCCTCGACAACGAGTTGGACTTCCGGGAGTACGTCCTCGCGTACACCAACGCCGCCACCATCGTCAGCGAGGACTTCCGGGACACCGAGGATCTGCACGGCCTCTTCTCCGGGTTCGTGGAGGAGAACGCCAGCTACGACCAGAGCAGTTGGCAGTACGAGGGCGCCCCGGAGAACATCTCCATCCGCGACACCGAGACACAGCGGGAGACGGCGGCCGGGCTGGAGCACGAGTCGCACGGCGCGCCGGTGGGTGGGCAGACGCAGCGGGACGAGACGTTGCGGCATCCGCGCTGCGTCTACCAGATCCTCAAGCGGCACTACGCCCGCTACACCCCCGAGATGGTCGAGCGGGTCTGCGGCATCCCGCAGGACAAGTTCCTGGAGTTGGCCCGGGCGTGGACGGAGAACTCCGGCCGCGAGCGGACCGGCATGCTGGTCTACTCGGTGGGCTGGACACAGCACAGCGTCGGCGTGCAGTACATCCGCGCCGGGGCCATCATCCAGCTCCTGCTGGGCAATGTCGGCCGCCCGGGCGGCGGCGTGATGGCGCTGCGCGGACACGCCAGCATCCAAGGATCTACGGACATCCCGACCCTGTTCAACCTGCTACCGGGCTACCTGCCCATGCCCCATCACGCCGACCATCCCACCCTCGACGAGTGGATCGGCAGCATCGCGCATCCCGACCAGAAGGGCTTCTGGGGCAACGCGCGCGCCTACGGGGTGAACCTGCTCAAGGCGTACTGGGGTGACGCGGCCACCGCCGACAACGACTTCGGCTATGGCTACCTGCCCCGGATGACCGGCGATCACGGCACGTACCAGCAGGTCCTCAACATGATCGACGGGAAGATCAAGGGGTACTTCCTGCTCGGTCAGAACCCTGCGGTGGGTTCGGCGCACGGCCGCGCGCAGCGGCTCGGCATGGCGAACCTCGACTGGCTGGTCGTGCGAGACCTGTTCCTGGTCGAGAGTGCGACGTTCTGGAAGAACGGTCCGGAGATCGAGACGGGCGAGATTCTGCCGCAGGAGTGCCGGACCGAGGTGTTCTTCCTGCCGGCGGCGTCGCATGTGGAGAAGGAGGGCACGTTCACGCAGACGCAGCGGTTGTTGCAGTGGCGGGAGAAGGCCGTCGAGCCGCCGGGCGACGCCCGCTCCGAGCTGTGGTTCTTCTACCACCTCGGCCGCATCGTCCGGGAACGCCTCGCGCGCTCGACCCGACCCCGCGACCGGGCGCTGCTCGACCTCACCTGGGACTACCCCACCCACGGTCCGAACGCGGAGCCGAGCGCCGAGTCGGTGCTGCGTGAGATCAACGGGTACGACGTGACGACCGGCCGGCCGCTGGCGAGCTACACGGAGATGAAGGACGACGGCTCCACGGCGGGTGGCTGCTGGATCTACACGGGCGTGTACGCCGACGGCGTCAACCAGGCCGCCCGCCGCAAGCCCGGCGCGGAACAGTCCCTGGTGGCGCCCGAATGGGGTTGGGCCTGGCCGTCCAACCGGCGCATCCTCTACAACCGTGCCTCGGCCGACCCGGACGGCAACCCGTGGAGCGAACGCAAGAAGTACGTCTGGTGGAACCCGGAGAAGTCCCAGTGGACCGGCTACGACGTGCCGGACTTCGAGAAGACCAAACCGCCCTCGTACCGCCCCCCGCCGAACACCTCGGGCGTCGCGGGCATCGCGGGCGACGATCCGTTCATCCTCCAGGGCGACGGCAAGGGCTGGCTGTACGCGCCCAGCGGCGTCCTGGACGGGCCGCTGCCCACCCACTACGAGCCGGTCGAGTCGCCGGTGCGTAACCCGCTCTACCGCCAGCAGGCCAACCCGGCCCGCAAGGTCTACACCGATCCGATCAACTACCTGAACCCGAGTCCGCCGGAGCCGCACAGCGACGTCTTCCCGTACGTGTTCACGGTCAGCCGGCTCACCGAGCACCACACCGCCGGCGGCATGAGCCGGACGGTCCGCACGCTGGCCGAGTTGCAGCCGGAGATGTTCGTCGAGGTGTCACCCGAGTTGGCGGCCCACCGGGGCCTGAGTCACCTGGACTGGGCGCACCTGGTCACCACCCGCGCGGCCATCGAGGCGCGGGTGCTGGTGACCGACCGAGTGACGCCACTGCGGGTGGACGGGCGAATCTTGCACCAGGTGTGGCTGCCGTACCACTTCGGTTTCGAGGGTCTGGTCACCGGCGACTCGGCCAACGACCTGTTCGGCATCACCCTGGACCCCAACGTCCTGATCCAGGAGAGCAAGGTCGGCACCTGCGACGTGCGGCCCGGTCGGCGTCCGAGAGGCCAGGACCTGCTGGACCTCGTCGTCGACTACCGGCGACGGTCGGGAGACCTGAACCACCGCTACCCACCGCTGGTCACGACGGACGTCGCCGACAGCAGCAGTGACCGGGAGGACTGAGTGATGCCCCACGCCAACGCCCTGTACGGGCCGCTCGATCCGGCGCCGGACGCCGGTTACGTCGAGGCTCCGCAGCGGATGGGGTTCTTCACCGACACGAGTGTGTGTATCGGGTGCAAGGCGTGTGAGGTGGCGTGCAAGGAGTGGAACGACGTTCCGGAGAGCGGGCTGGACCTGCTGGGCATGTCGTACGACAACACGGGCGCGTTGACCGCGAACTCGTGGCGGCACGTGGCGTTCGTCGAGCAGCCCCGCTTGGTCGGCTGGGCGACACCGGCGTTCGACGGTTACCCGGACGGGCCGGCGGTCAGCCCGGCGACGGCGGCCGTGGGGGCGCGGACCGCCACCGACACGGGCACGGACCCGGGGCTGCCACCCGGCTCGCCGAGCGCGGCGGCCCGCATGTCGGGCGGCCCCGAGTTCCTGGGGATGCCGGGGGCGCAGCCGCCGGGGCGGGGCACGGGTGTCGGGGAGCGTACGGATTTTCGGTGGTTGATGATGTCGGATGTGTGTAAGCACTGCACGCATGCGGCTTGTTTGGATGTGTGTCCGACGGGTTCGTTGTTCCGGACGGAGTTCGGGACGGTGGTGGTGCAGGAGGACATCTGTAACGGGTGTGGGTACTGCATTTCGGCGTGTCCGTACGGGGTAATCGATCAGCGTAAAGGTGATGGTCGGGCGTGGAAGTGCACGCTCTGTTATGACCGGTTGGGTGCGGGGATGACGCCGGCGTGTGCGCAGGCGTGTCCGACGGAGTCGATCCAGTACGGGCCTGTGGAGGAGCTGCGGGAGCGGGCCGCCGAACGGGTGGCGACGTTGCACGAGCGGGGGGTCCCCGAGGCGCGGTTGTACGGCCACGACCCGAACGACGGCGTGGGCGGTGACGGGGCGTTCTTCCTGCTGCTGGACGAACCCGAGGTGTACGGGCTGCCACCGGACCCGGTCGTGACCACCCGCGACCTGCCGAAGATGTGGAAACGCGCCGGCATCGCCGCGCTGACGATGGTCGCCGTCTCGGCGGTCGCCTTCCTCGGCAGGCGGCCATGACCCGCGAGCAGCTCACCGTGCCGCCAGCCGACTTCAGCTCCTACTACGGCAGGCCGATCCTCAAGGCGCCGGTGTGGAAGCGTGAGATCGGCGGATACCTGTTCACCGGTGGCCTCGCGGCCGGAGGCGCCCTGATCGGCGCGGGAGCGCAGCTGACCGGACGTCCCGCCCTGCGCCGCGTGGGCCGCTGGACGGCTCTCGGCGGCACCCTCGCCAGCGCGTACCTGCTGGTGCACGACCTTGGCCGGCCGGACCGGTTTTACCACATGCTCCGGGTAGCCAAGCTGACCTCGCCCATGTCGATCGGCACCTGGATCCTCACCGCGTTCGGGCCGGCCGCCGGTGTGGCCGCGGTCGCCGAACTCGCGCCACGGCTACCGCAGCACGGTGTGCTGGGCCTCGCCCGTCGGCTGGCGCTCCCCGTCGGTGACGTCGCCGGTCTCGCCGCGGCGGCCACGGCTCCGGCGCTGGCCACGTACACCGGGGTCCTGCTCGCCGACACCGCCGTACCGGCCTGGCACGACGCGTACCCCTTCATGCCGTTCGTCTTCGGCGGCAGCGCGCTCGCCGCGGCGGCCGGGGTGGGTCTCATCGCGGCGCCGGCCACCGAGACCGCCCCGCTGCGGCGGCTCGCCGTCGCCGGCGCGGCCGTCAAGCTCATCGGCAGTCACCGGATGGAGCGGCTGCCGGTCACCGGCGAGCCCTACCGGAGCGGCCACAGCGGAGGCCTGGTCCGGGCGGGCAACGTGCTGATCAGCGTCGGCGCGGTCGCCGCGCTGCTCTCTCGACGCAGCCGGGTCCTGTCGGTGCTCTCCGGCGCGGCCCTGGTGGCCTCGTCGGTGGCCACCCGGTTCGGGATCTTCGAGGCGGGCTCGGTGTCGGCGCGCGATCCGAGGTACACGGTCGTGCCCCAGCGCGAACGCCTTGCCGGCAACGGCCCGAGGGCCACCGGCTCGCTGACGAAAACGCGCTGGTCCGGGCGGCGGCGCTCGCCGGCACGTGGCCCGTGCTGACGAACTGCCCATGTCAGGCAGCAGTCAGGCGCGCCCGATCCGTGGGTCCTGCCGGTCGGTGAGTCGCAGCCCGACACCACGGACCACCTCGATCGCGGCGCCGGTGCCGAGGTCCCGTAGCTTGCGCCGCAGACGCTTCACCAGGGACTGCACGTCCGCCCTGCGCCCGCGTCCCTCGTCGTGCCAGACCGAACGGTGCAGCTCGGCGTAGCTCCACACCCGCAGCGGCTCGGTGGTCAGGCAGATCAGCAGGTCGTGCTCCAGCCGGGTCAGGGTGACCTCGCGTGTCCCGTACCGGGCGGTGCAGCGGGCCGAGTCGACGATCAGGACGGGATCGGGGCCGGCAATGGGTCTCGGGCCCGGCGTCCGCCCGCCCGGCGACCCGGGCCGCTGCGCGGGCACCCCGATCAGCCGGCGCAGCTCGTCGAGGTCGGCCACCAGCAACAAGGGCGCGATCCCGTCGAGCCGTTCGGCGAGCCGGATGCGCTCACTGGGCGACGGCGTCACCGCGATGAGCAGCGGGAACTCCTCGTCGGCCGGGTCGACCCCGTCCCACGCCGCGTCGTCGGTCTCGGTCACCGCACCGCCTGCGAATCGAGGGGCTTCCCTGCCCAGTCATCGTCACGGTCCTGACAATGTTTGGCAAGCGCGCCACCGGCAGGGCAACCGGTAGCGACAAGTTGCTCACAGCAAGTTCTTGATCGTCCTTTCCTCTCGATCATAGTGTCCATTCGGGCAACCGGCGTGACCCGCGCGGTGCATGGGGGAGGCATGAGGGGTCCGTTCGCTCGGTTCCGTCGAGCTGGATCTCGCGTACTTCTCACCATGGCCCACGTACACCCCTGGGTCGTTCTGAGGAAGGCGGCACCGATGTCCAGAAGTCCACAATGGAGACGAACGGCCAGATCCCTGGTGAGTGCCAGCGCCGCGCTGGTCCTCGCCGCCACATGCCTGGCCAGCCTCGGCTCCGGGGCGCAGGCCGCGCCCGGCTCGACGAGCACCGCCACCGGCGACAAGATCCGACCGGAGCTCGCCAAGCAGTTCCAGGCCAAGAGCGCAGGGGACTTCTGGATTCGGTTCAAGGACCGGGCGGACCTGAGCAAGGCCAGCGCCACCAAGGACTGGACGAAGCGCGGCGCGGCCGTGGCCCAGGCATTGCGGGACAGCGCCGCCGGGAGCCAGGGCAAGATCCGTGCCGAGCTCGACAAGTCGGGTACGAAGTACCAGAGCTTCTGGGCCACCAACGCCATCAAGGTGAACAGCGGGTCGCTCGAGATGGCCCAGCAGTTCGCCGCCCACAGCGAGGTCGAGGGCCTCTACGCCCCGGTCGCCTACGAGCTGCCGAAGCTGACCAAGGGCACCGACGAGAAGACCGTCAACGCCGTCGAGTGGGGTGTTGCCAACATCAACGCCGACGACGTCTGGTCCCAGTACGGCATCACCGGCGAGGGCGTCACCATCGCGAGCATCGACAGTGGCGTCCAGTACGACCACCCCGCACTGGTGAACTCCTACCGCGGCAACAACGGCGACGGGACGTTCGACCACGACTACAACTGGTTCGACGCCGCCGGCACGTGCGACGGCGCGCCCTGTGACGACGACGGCCACGGTACGCACACCATGGGCACCATGGCCGGCTCCGCCGGCGCGAACCAGATCGGTGTCGCGCCCGGGGTCAAGTGGATCGCGGCGAACGGCTGCTGCCCCACCGACGAGGCGCTTATCGAGTCCGGCCAGTGGATGCTCGAACCGACCGACTCGAACGGTCAGAACCCGGACGCCAGCAAGCGGCCGAACATCATCAACAACTCCTGGGGCACCCGGCTGCCGTCCAACGAGCCCTTCATGGAGGACGTCACGCTGGCCTGGGCCGCCTCGGGCATCTTCGGCGTGTTCTCCAACGGCAACAGCGGGCCGGCGTGCCAGACCAGCGGCTCCCCGGGAAGCCTGGCCAGCAACTACTCGGCGGGCGCGTACGACGTCAACAACACCATCGCCAGCTTCTCGGCGCGCGGCGTCGGGCAGAACGGCGAGATCAAGCCCAACATCTCCGCGCCCGGCGTGAACGTCCGGTCGAGCGTCCCCGGCAACGGGTACGGCACCGCAAGCGGCACGTCGATGGCCGCCCCGCACCTCGTGGGCGCGATCGCCCTGCTCTACTCGGCGGCACCGTCGCTGGTGGGTGACGTCCCCGCGACCCGTGCGCTGCTCAACGGCACCGCGATCGACAAGGCCGACGACCAGTGCGGCGGCACGGCCGCGGACAACAACGTCTGGGGTGAGGGCCGGCTGGACGCCCTCGCGCTGCTCAACGCCGCCCCGACCGGCGACGTCGGCACCCTGGCCGGCACGGTCACCGACGCGGCCACCGGCACCCCGATCGCCGGCGCGACCCTGACGCTCACCGGCCCGACCTCGCGCGAGATCACCACCGGCGCCGACGGCACCTACTCGACCCTGGTGCCGACCGGCGACTACCAGGTCGTCGTGTCCGCGTTCGGGTACGGCAGCACCACGAAGACGGCGACGGTCACCAACCGCGCGACCACCACCCTCGACGTCGCACTGACGGCGGTGCCGCGCGTCAACGTCACCGGCTCGGTCACCGACGGCTCGGGCCACGGCTGGCCGCTGTACGCCAAGGTGATCGTGAGCGGCGCGGCGGGCGTGTACGACTACACGACGCCGTCGAACGGCCGCTACAGCATCACGTTGCCGGCGGGGCAGACGCACACCCTGACGTACGAGGTGCAGTACCCGGGCTACCAGAAGGTCACCAAGCAGGTCGTGGTCGGCACCCGCAACGTGACCGCGAACGTCGCGGTGCCGGTGGACACCACCAGGTGCACGACGGCCCCCGGCTACACGTTCGGCTCCGACGGCGAGTACGAGACCTTCGACGCGACGACCACTCCGGCCGGCTGGTCGGTGGTGGACAACGTGGGCAGCGGCCAGGTCTGGAAGTTCACCGACGACGGTGAACGGGGCAACCTGACCGGTGGCACCGGCACCTTCGCGATGATCGACAGTGACGCGTACGGCGCGGGCCGGAGCCAGGACACCTCCCTGGTCAGCCCGGTGGTCGACCTGACCGCCGTCAGCGCCCCGGTCATCCGGTTCAACCAGGACTTCAACCAGCTCCACGACGACACCGCCGATGTCGACCTGAGCATCGACGGGGGCGCGACCTGGACGAACGTGCTCCGGCAGGAGACCGACGTCCGGGGTCCGAAGCTCACCGAGATCCCAATCCCGCAGGCGGCCGGCAAGTCGCAGGTCCAGGTGCGGTTCCACTACTACGACGCGACCTTCGAGTGGTGGTGGGAGGTCGACAACGTCCTCATCGGCAGCCAGGTCGCCTGCGTGCCGCTCGACGGCGGCCTGGTCGTGGGCAACGTCCGCGACAAGAACGACAACAGCTACCTCAACGGCGCCACCGTCACCAGCAACGACCGGCCTGCCGAGAAGGCGGTCACCGTGGCGACGCCGGACGACCCGGGGCTGCCCGACGGCTTCTACTGGATCTACTCGACGCTGACCGGTACCCACAAGTTCACCGCGACGGCCGGCAAGTACGTCAGCCAGAGCAAGCAGGTCGACGTCGAGCCGGACTGGACGACGACCGCGAACTTCGTCCTCGCGGCCGGTCGTCTGTCGGTGACGCCCGCCGGGCTGAGCGCCACGCTCCAGATGCCCAGCGGCAAGGCCACCAGGACGTTCACCGTGACCAACACCGGCGGCGCGCCGGTCGAGGTCGGCTTCGGTGAGCGTGACGACGGCTTCGAGCTGCTGCGGGCCGACGGCTCGCGGGTGACCCGGCAGCAGGTGCTCGGGGCGACCGGAGCGCCGGAGCAGCGGGTGACCGCGCCGACGTCGGTCGCGGCCAGGGCATCCGGCAAGGCGGCGACGGCGACCCCCGCCGCGGCCGGACCGCAGGCTGCGCCCTGGACGGACATCACCGACTACCGGGGCAACATCATGGACAACCGGGTGGTCACTCTGGACGGCAAGGTGTACTCGATCGGTGGTGTCGACGGAACCGCCTCCACCGCGAAGAGCTACGCGTACGACCCGGTCGCGCAGACCTGGACGGCCGCCGCCGACCTGCCCGGCTCCCGCAGCGCGCTGACCGTCGGCGTGGTCGGCGGGAAGATCATCGCAACGGGCGGCTGGGGCGCCGAGGGCACGGACGCCGCCACCTGGTCGTACGACCCGGGGGCCAACGCCTGGACGGAACTGGCCGACAACCCCGCCCCGCGAGCCGCCGCCGGGCAGGCGGTCGTCGACGGCAAGCTCTACGCCGTGGGCGGCTGCACGACCTCGGCGTGCCTGCCGATGTCGAACACCGTGGTTCGGTACGACCCGGAGGCCGACACCTGGGAGACGCTCGCCAACTACCCGAAGTCGGTGGCCTTCGCCTCCTGCGGCGGGATCGACGGCGTCCTCTACTGCACCGGTGGGAACGACGGCACCACGGGGCAGAAGGCCAGCTACGCCTACGACCCGGGCGCTAACACCTGGACCGCGATCGCGGACGCGCCGACCGACAACTGGGCCAGCTCGTACGCGGTGGCCAGCGGCAAGCTCCTGGTCGTGGGCGGGTCGCAGGGCGGCACCATCACCAACGTCGGCTTCGCCTTCGACCCGGCCACCAGCTCGTGGTCGAACCTGCCGAACGCCAACACCGCCCGCTACCGGGGCGGCGCGGCGTGCGGCTTCTACAAGATCGGCGGCTCGTCGGGCGGCTTCAACGCGGCGCCGGACAGCGAGGCGCTGCCGGGCTTCGAGGGATGCACCGAGGCGGCGGCCGACGTCAGTTGGATGACGATCGACAAGACGACGGCCACCCTGGCGCCGGGTGAGAAGGTCACGGTCACCGTCGGGTTGACGGCGAACGTGGACCAGCCGGGCACCTACTCGGCCGCGGTCACGATCAGGCAGAACACGCCCTACTCGGTGCCGCCGGTGCCGGTGACCATGACCGTGACGCCCCCGAAGACCTGGGGCAAGTTGATGGGTACGGTCATCGGGACCAGTTGTGCGGGTGCCACCGCGCCGATCGCCGGCGCGGTGGTCCAGGTCGACTCGTGGGCGATGTCGTGGACGTTCACGACCGACGCCGCCGGCGTGTACGCCTACTGGGTGGACCGCCGCAACAACCCGCTCACGATCATCGTCGCCAAGGACGGCTGGAAGCCCCAGACCCGGTCGACGAAGATCGACACCACCACCCCCGCGGTGGAGAACTTCACGCTGAAGCCCATCCGGTGCTGACGCCTGAGCGGTAGCGCACCACACCGGCCCGCCTGGTCCTCGACCGGGCGGGCCGGCCCGTTCGTGACGTGGGTGCGCTCAGATCGGGGTGAGTCGGAAGCCGACGCCACGGACCGCGTGGATCGTGGCCGTGGCGTCGAGTCGGGCGAGCTTGCGGCGTACCCGGCGGACGACCGAGTGGATGTCGGACCCGCGGCCGAGGTGCCGGTTGCCCCAGACCTCGAGGTGCAGCCGCTCGTACGTCCAGACCTGCCCGGGAGCGTCGACGAGGCAGAGCAGCACGTCGTGTTCCAGCCGGGTCAGGTCGATCTCCTGGTCACGCCAGCGCAGCACGCGCCGGTCGGAGTCGACGCTCAGGTCGGGCGGCGGCTGCGAGAGTGGCGGCACCTCCGTGTGCACGGCCGGAACGGGCGGGGGCGCGACCGGGGGCAGCTCGCCCACTCCGAGGAACTCCCGTGCCTGCTCGACGTTCGAGACGATCAGGAAGGCGTCGCTCCCGCCGAGCAGCCGCGCCAACTGCCGGCGCTCGGCCGGCGAGGACGCGATGCCGATGACCAGCGAAGCGGCCGAAACCCCGTGCATTGCCCAACCCCTTCCGGTTCCCCACGAACACTCCGGATGGTTTTCGCACTGCCGAGACGAAGATCGATCGGCGTCCTGACCCTAGTGGCGGCTCGTCTCGGCCGGGTTAAACGTAGTTGCATGTAAGCATGTGAATTAAAGTTCACGTCCGGACAGCTTGGCGACACGACCTGTGGGCGGGCGTTCGCGGGGGAGGATCGCCCCGTTTTTCCGGTACGCGCGGCGGTTGTGACAGAACCAAGACAATCCACGGACAGCGTCCGGATCTGGCGGGCCGAGCATGGTCGCCATGTCCCACGGATCGTCGTACCCCGTCGGTCGCTCGTCCTCCCCGACGCGAGCGTTGTCGCCCGTTCCCGCGTCGACGCTGGCCCACGACCGGCCCGCCGTGCCGCCGGCTGTCCGACTGCTCGCGGCGGCCGTCTGTTGTCTCCTCGCGTTGGGTCTGGTCGGCGTGGTGGTTCGGGTGCTGGTGCCGGGTCTGGCAACCGCGCTGCGGTGGGGGCCGTTCGTGGTCATCCTCGCGGTGGCCGGGCTGACGATGCTGGCGGTGGGTGCGGCGGCGTTCCTGATCCGGTCGGTGGAGTTCGGCGGGCCGGCGCAGTCGTCAGATGACCGGACATCCGGGCGCCGACCGGTCGCGACTACGACAGCATCACCAAGACCGTGTTGGCCTCCAAGCCGCCGCTGGAGGATCTCGACGCGTTCCTCGCCGAGGTGTCCGACTATGCCGCGCTCGGCGTCAGCGAGGTGCAGGTCACGCCCGACCGGCACCCCGTGGAGTTCGCCCGGCGGCTCGGCGACGAGGTGCTGCCGCGGCTGGCCGACATCGGCTGACGTGGGCGCGGCCGACCACGCTGAACGCGGAAGGCCGATTCGACGACGAGGGCCGCCGACCCGCCGAAGCGGGGGGACGACCCTCGTCGATGTCGGGTCAGCCGACCGAGGCGGGGAACCTCTCCCACACCCGGTGCGCGGCCATCAACCGCTGCACCCCGGTCAGCGCCTCGGCGCCCGAGTCGGCGGCCACGATGCCGGGTGTGCCGGCCACCCCGGCCTGTTCCAGCACGGTGACGCCGGCGCCCCACGCGCCGATCGCCTTGGCGTGCCGCCAGCACTCCTCGACCAGGAGCAGCACGCGGGGGTCGACGGTCGCGGCGTCCGGCCGTCCGGCCTTGGCGTCGCGGGCGGGCAGCGCGTCGGGCGCGGGCACCGGTGCCCCGGCCAGCAGGAGCGCGTCGAACTCGACCGAGCGGCCGGTGGCGAAGGTCCGCTGGACGGGCAGGTCGCCGACCATGCCTCCGTGCGGGGCGATCAGCAGCGGCACCATCCCGGCCTCGAACACCGCCCGGCGGACCCCGTCGACGTCGTCCAGGTCACCGTCGGGGTCGACGACGATCCCGACCATCCGGCCGTCGGCCGGCCACTCCCCGCCGACCTGGGACAGCGCCGGGCTCGGCGCGACGTCCGCCAGCGGCACCGTCGGCTGCGGCGCGGGCAGGCCCAGGCCGGTGGCCACCTGCTCGCAGAGCACCGGGTCGATGTTGGCGAGGGACTGGAGCTGCCGTTCCTTGATCGCCTGGTGGTAGCACTTGCCCAGCTCGAAGGTGTACGCCCGGATGATGTGCTCCCGCTCCACCGGCGACATGCTCAGCCAGAACAGCCGTACCTGGCTGTAGTGGTCGTCGAAGGACGCCGGGTTCGCGCGGACCTTGGGCGCCTGCGCCACCGTCACCGGTACGTCGACGAAGGCGTGCTCGGCGTCGCCGGCCGGGAAGGGGTTGCCGCCGTCGAGCGAGTTCGGCCGGTACGGCGCCACTCCGGCGTGCACGGCCTGCTGGTGGAGGCCGTCCCGCAGCATGTCGTTGACCGCCGCGTGCGGACGGTTGATCGGGATCTGCGCGAAGTTCGGGCCGCCCAGGCGGGTGAGCTGCGTGTCGACGTACGAGAAGAGCCGGCCCTGCAACAGCGGGTCGTTCGTGACGTCGATGCCCGGGGGGAGGTGGCCGAGGTGGAAGGCGACCTGCTCGGTCTCGGCGAAGAAGTTCGTCGGTGTCCGGTTGAGGACCAGCCGGCCGATCGGTTGCACCTCCGCCAGCTCCTCCGGGACGATCTTCGTGGCGTCCAACAGGTCGATGCCGGCGAAGGTCTCCTCCGGAGTGTCGGGGAAGACCTGGATGCCGAGTTCCCACTCGGGGAACGCGCCGGCCTCGATCGCGTCGTAGAGGTCGCGGCGGTGGAAGTCGGGGTCCATCCCGCCGAGCAGCTGCGCCTCCTCCCAGGTCAGGGAGTGCACGCCGAGCTTCGGCTTCCAGTGGAACTTGACCAGCGTCGTCTCGCCGGCCTCGTTGATCAGGCGGAAGGTGTGCACACCGAAGCCCTCCATGGTCCGGTACGAGCGCGGGATGCCCCGGTCGGACATGTTCCAGATGGTGTGGTGCTGCGCCTCGGTGTGCAGCGAGACGAAGTCCCAGAAGGTGTCGTGCGCGCTCTGGGCCTGCGGGATCTCCCGGTCGGGGTGCGGCTTGGCGGCGTGGATGATGTCGGGGAACTTGATGGCGTCCTGGATGAAGAAGACCGGCATGTTGTTGCCGACCAGGTCGAAGGTGCCCTCGTCGGTGTAGAACTTGGTCGCGAATCCCCGGGTGTCCCGGACGGTGTCGGCCGAGCCGCGCGACCCCAGGACCGTGGAGAACCGGACGAAGACGTCCGTCTCCCGGCCCTTCTTGAGGAAGCCGGCCCTGGTGACCGCCTCGGCGGTGCCGTAGGCCGTGAACACACCGTGCGCGCCCGCGCCCCGCGCGTGTACGACGCGCTCGGGGATGCGCTCGTGGTCGAAGTGCGTGATCTTCTCGCGCAGGTGGTGGTCCTGCAGGAGGACCGGTCCCCGGGGTCCGGCCTTGAGAGAGTGGTCGGTGTCGCGTAGCCGCGCCCCGTTCGCCGTCGTCAGGTACGCGCCCTGCTGGCCGTTCGCGGTCGTCGGCGCGCCGGTCTCGACGCCGGTCGGCGTGCGGGTCTGCGGCGCGCCCTGCTCCGTCTTGGGCGGTAGCGGGTCGTGGGGCGAGGTCGGTTCCTCGACGGTCGGCGGTGCGCTGCCGGGTGCGCCCGGCACGTCCGGCGTGAGGGCGTCGGCGATCTTCTCGGAGGCGGTCTTGACGACGTTCTCGACCGCCTCGGCGGGCTTGCTGGAATCCACTGGGCGAACCTCTCCCTGGAGCGTTTGAGCAGGCCCATGCACCCCTACCCCTGGCCAGAGGGTCGAAACGCGCAAATAATCCGATCCTTCGTCGGGACTGGTGATTTCACCGATGCGGCGGTGGACCCGAGCGATCAAGACTGATGAGCGTCGATATCGCTCGACTCTAGGGAGTGCCCGACGTGTCGTCACCAACCACCACCCGTCCCCGTTCCCTGCCCGCCCGAGCCGCCCGGCTCGCGCTGGCCGCCACCCTGCTCGCCACCGGCGTCCTCGTCGGAACGACGGGCGCCGCGCAGGCGGCCGGCCCGTACGAGCGCGGCCCCGCCCCGACCACGGCGATCCTGGAGGCCAGCCGCGGCCCCTTCGCCACCGCCTCGCAGAGCGTGTCCTCGCTGAGCGTCACCGGCTTCGGCGGCGGGGTCATCTACTACCCGACCAGCACCAGCGAGGGCACCTTCGGCGCCATCGCCATCTCACCCGGCTACACCGCCGCCTGGTCCAGCATCAGCTGGCTGGGGCCACGGATCGCCTCGCACGGCTTCGTGGTGATCGGCATCGAGACCAACACCCGGCTGGACCAGCCGGACAGCCGTGGCCGGCAGCTGCTCGCCGCGCTGGACTACCTCACCCAGCGCAGCTCGGTGCGGAGCCGGATCGACAGCAGCCGGCTCGCGGTGGCCGGCCACTCCATGGGCGGCGGAGGAACCCTGGAGGCGGCCTCGTCGCGGCCGTCGTTGCAGGCCGCGGTGCCCCTCGCGCCCTGGAACACGGACAAGAGCTGGTCCGAGCTACGCGTCCCGACACTGATCATCGGCGGCGAGAGCGACACCGTCGCCCCGGTCGCCACGCACTCGGTGCCCTTCTACAACAGCATCCCGTCGTCGGCCGAGAAGGCGTACCTCGAGTTGAACGGCGCGAGCCACTTCTTCCCGCAGACGGTGAACACGCCGACCGCCCGGCAGATGGTGGCCTGGCTGAAGCGGTTCGTCGACGACGACACCCGCTACGAGCAGTTCCTCTGCCCGGGGCCGAGTGGTTCGCAGATCGAGGAGTACCGCAACACCTGCCCCAGCTCCTGACTGGGCGCGTGAACCGGGACGGCCGCCGTCGGGCGGCCGTCCCGCTCGCGTTGCCGCATCGAAGGGTCTTGACGCGATAACCGAGAAACGTACACTGCGAGTGTAAATAACACCCGCCACGGCAGAGGGATGGGTGCATGGAGCGCGGCCTCGAACTGCACGACATCGGCGTCCGTTTCGGCGGCCTCACCGCCCTCGACGACGTCTCGCTCCGGGTGCCACCCAACCGGGTGGTGGGCGTCATCGGGCCCAACGGCGCGGGCAAGACCACACTGTTCAACGTGATCTGCGGCTTCGTTCCGCCGCACACGGGTTCGCTGACCCTCGACGGCCAGCCGCTGCGACCCCGACCACACCGGCTGACCAGGCTCGGCATCGCCCGGACCCTGCAGGGGACCGGGCTCTTCGCCGGCCTCAGCGTCGTGGAGAACGTGATGACCGGCGCGTCGCACACCGCTCGCGCGGGGTTCGGGGCCGCACTGCTCGGGTTGCCTCGCAGCGACCGCGACGAGCGCCGACTCCGCCGGCACGCCCTGGACATCCTCGACGGTCTGGGTATCGCCGAGCACGCCGGGGCCGCGCCGGGCACGCTGCCCTTCGCCGTACGCCAGCGGGTCGCCCTGGCCCGCGCGCTCGCCGCGCGACCCCGGCTGCTGCTGCTCGACGAACCCGCCGGTGGCCTCGGCGCCGACGACATCGCCGACCTCGCGGAGCTGGTGCGGCAGCTCCCTCGCCGCGACACCGACCCGTGCGCCGTGCTGCTCGTCGAGCACCACATGGACCTGGTGATGGCCGTCTGCGACGAGATCGTGGTCCTCGACTTCGGTCGGGTGATCGCCACCGGGACGCCGGCCGAGATCCGCGACGACGCGGCGGTCACCGAGGCGTATCTGGGCGCCCACGTCGAGGAGGCCGCGTGAGCGCGAGGAGTGAGCCGGGGTTGCGAGCCCCGCAGTCGCGAACGAGAGAAGGCTCAGCGTGAGCAGCGTGAGCGCGCCGGACCTGCTCGTGGTCCGGGGGCTGGTGGCCGGTTACGGTGCCGCGCCGGTGTTACGGGCCGTCGACCTCACCGTGCCGGCCGGCACCATCGCCGCCGTGGTCGGCGCCAACGGCGCCGGCAAGACGACGCTGCTGCGGGCGCTCTCCGGCATGCTCCGTCCGAGCGCCGGCCAGGTCGTCCTCGCGGGCGAGGACCTGCGGGGTACGCCGGTGGAGCAGCTCGTGCGGCGCGGCATGGCCCACGTCCCCGAGGGCCGGGGTGTGATCAGCGAGCTGACGGTCGACGAGAACCTGCGGCTCGGCGGGCTGTGGCGGCGTGACCGGGCGGACGCCCGCCGCGCCCTCGACGAGGTCTACGAGCTGTTCGAGCCCCTGGCGCGGCGTCGCCGGCACCTCGGTCACCAGCTCTCCGGAGGGGAGCGGCAGATGCTCGCGCTCGGCCGGGCCCTGGTCGGCCGGCCACGTCTGCTGCTGTTGGACGAACCGTCGCTCGGCCTGGCACCCCGGGTGGTCGCCCGGATCATGGCGCTGCTGCGGCAGCTGCGCGACCGGACCGGCCTGACGGTGCTGCTGGTCGAGCAGAACGTGCGCAGTGCCCTCGCCGTCGCCGACCAGGGCGTCGTGATGTCCCTCGGTCAGGTGGTGATCGCCGCTCCGGCGGAGGCGCTGCGTGACGACGTCGACCTGCGCCACGCGTACCTCGGTTTCTGACCACCACCGGTGTCCCCTCTGGAGGGAGGACAGTTGGACCGCTTCGTCTTCCTCACCGTCGACGGCCTGTCCCGGGGCGCGGTGTACGCCGCGTTCGCGCTCGCGTTGGTGCTCATCTGGCGGGCGGCGCGAGTCGTGAACTTCGCTCAGGGCGCCATGGCCGTCGCCGCCGCCTACGTCGCGTACTCGGTGACCGCCTCGACCGGCTTCTTCTGGCTCGGTTTCGTCGTCGCGATCGTCGCCGGCCTGCTGCTCGGCGCGCTGGTGGACCGGGTCGTGATGCGGTACGTCGACCACGCCTCGCCGCTCAATCCGGTCATCGTCGCGCTCGGCCTGGTGCTGCTGATCCAGGCCGTGCTCGGCATGGTGTACGGCAACGAGTTCCGCCCCGCCGACGTCCCGTTCAGTCGGTCCGCCCTGAGCGTGGGCGGGGTCGCCGTGCTGTCGCCGTACGACCTGTTCGTCTTCGCCACGATCGCGGTGGTGGTCAGCGGGCTGGCCTGGATGTTCGCCCGTACCGCGATCGGGTTGCGGATGCGCGCGGCGGCGTTCGCGCCGGAGGTGTCCCGTCTGCTCGGGGTGAACGTCGGTGGCATGTTGACGCTCGGCTGGGCGCTCGCCTCCGGGGTGGGCGCGCTCGCCGCGATGCTGGTCATCCCGACCGAGCTGGGCCTGCATCCGCACGCCATGGACCTGGTGTTCGTCTCGGCGTTCACCGCGGCGGTGGTCGGCGGCCTGGACAGTCCACCGGGCGCGGTCGTCGGCGGCCTCGTGGTGGGGCTGCTGCTGTCCTACGTGAGCGGGTACGCCGGCAGTGACCTCACCCCGCTGGCGGTGCTCGTCCTGCTGCTGGCGGTACTGCTGGTACGGCCCGGCGGCCTGTTCGCCCCGGTCGCGGCGAGGCGGGTGTGAGCGCGACCCGGGCGGCCGTGCCGCCGAAACACCGGCCGGCCGACACCGGCGACCGGTCGGTCGAGTCCCGACGCGGCTCCACGCTGCTGCGGCACCTCGCGGTCGCGCTCGCCGTGGGGCTGCTACTGGTCGCGGTCAGCTATGCCGTCGAGCCGTTCCGCAACTTCCAGCTCGCCACGATCGCGGCGTACCTGTGCGCCACCGCCGGGTTGACCGTCCTCACCGGACTCAACGGCCAGCTCTCGCTGGGGCACGGAGCACTGATGGCGACCGGGGCGTACACGGTGGCGCTGTGCCAGAACGCGTTCGCCGACCGGGGGTTGACCGCCGGTTGGCTGTTGCCGGTGTCGCTGCTCGCGGCGGTACTGGGCACGGTCGCGGTCGGCGCGGTGGTCGGTGTGGCGGCGGCCCGCCTGCGCGGCCCCTACCTGGCCGGGGTGACGCTCGCCGTGGCCGTCGTCGTGCCGGCGCTGGCCGTCACCTTCGATGGTGTCCTCAACGGCGAGCAGGGGCTGTCGGTGCCGGTGGAGCCGCCGCCGCTGGCGCTCGGCCCCTACTTCCCCTACGAGCGGTGGCAGCTCTGGATCTCGGCGGCCGCCACGCTGCTGGCGCTGCTCCTGCTGGCGAACCTTGTCCGCAGCCGGTACGGGCGGACCTTCCGGGCAGTCCGTGACGACGAGGTGGCGGCCCGACTCGCCGGCATCCACGTGGCCCGTACGCAGGTTCTCGCATTCGTGGTCAGCGCCGCCACCGCCGGGCTCGGCGGTGGTCTGCTCGCGGTGCTGTCGCAGAGCGTCTCGCCCGGGGCGTTCTCACTGACGCTGTCCCTGTTCCTGCTGATGGCCGTGGTGATCGGCGGCCTCGGTCGGCTCGCCGGCGCGCTCTGGGGGGCCGTGCTGCTGGTCGCCCTGCCCGATCTCACCCATTCCGTCACCGAGCTGCTCACCCTGTCGCCGGGGGTGGCGCAGCGACTGGAGGGCAACCTCCCGCTGGCGATCTTCGGAGTCACGCTGATCGTCGTGATGATCGCCGCGCCCGGCGGTGTGCAGGGCCTGTTGACCCGCCTCGGCCGGGCGCTGCTGGCCCGCTGGCCGGCCCGGCGTTCCTGAGCTGTTCCCGGTCCGGCCTCTCGCCGGGCGCCCCACCACCACACCGTTCCGCAGAACCAGACCGAGAAAGGTCGGTGTTTGCCATGCACCCTACGGCGCGACGCGGTCTCGCGATCGCCACCACCATCGCCCTGCTCGCCGCCGTCGCCGCCTGTGGCGGCGACGACGGCCCCACCTCCGGCGGAAGGTCCGTGCCGGGAGTCACCGACACCGAGATCGTCGTCGGCACCCACATGCCCCTCACCGGGCCGGCGTCGGCCGGCTACTCGAAGATCGCGCCGGCGACGAAGGCGTACTTCGACTACGTCAACGCCAACGGCGGCGTGCACGGTCGGAAGATCACCTACAAGATCATGGACGACGGCTACAACCCGGCCAACACCCAGCAGGTCGTCCGCCAGCTCGTGTTGCAGGACAAGGTGTTCGCCGTCCTCAACGGCCTCGGTACGCCGACGCACAGCGGAGTGCTCGACTTCCTCAAGAGCAACCGGGTGCCGGACCTCTTCGTCGCCTCCGGCAGTCGGAGCTGGGACCAGCCCGACACGTATCCCGGCACGTTCGGCTTCAACCCGGACTACACCGTCGAGGGCAAGATCCTCGCCAACTACGCGAAGGCGAACCTGGCCGGCCAGAAGGTCTGCTTCCTCGGTCAGGACGACGACTTCGGCCGCGACAGCCTGGCCGGCGTGGAGAAGGTGCTCGGGGCCGGTGCGGTGACGGTCAAGCAGACGTACGTCACCAGCAACACCAACGTCGCGCCGCAGATCGGCGCGTTCAAGGCGGCCGGCTGCCAGGTCGTCGTGCTGGCGACGGTGCCTGGCTTCACCGCGCTCTCCATCGGCACCGCCGCACGGCTGGGCTTCGAGCCCCAGTGGCTCGTGTCCAACGTCGGCGCCGACCAGCCGACCCTGGCCAAGCAGCTCGGCGCCGCCGCGCCGCTGTTGGAGGGCATGGTCGGCACCAACTACCTGCCGATGCAGAACGACACCGCGAACCCGTGGATCCAGCTCTTCACGAAGATCAACAAAACTCACAACGGTGACGCGCCGTTCGACGGGAACACCGTCTACGGCATGTCGGTCGGCTACCTCTTCGTGCAGGTGCTGCTCGCCGCCGGCAAGGACGTCACCCGCGAGAAGGTGATCGAGGCGGTCCACAAGGGCGGTTTCCAGGGTCCCGGCCTCGCGCCGCTGCGTTTCTCCGCCGATGACCACTCCGGCTACGGCGGGCAGCGGTTGAGCCGGGTCAGCGGGGGAGTCCAGAGCTACTTCGGGCCGACGTACGAAACCGACGAGAGGGACGGGCCGGTCAAGGAGTACACCGCCGCGCCGGTAGCGCCGCCGGCGAACGGGGTGCCGACCGCTTCCTGACGCACGCCACGTCGTCGTACGACCCGGGGGTGACCACGCCCGGGTCGTACGACCGCGCGCGTGCGTGCGCGCCGTCCTGTGGCGTTGACCGACGCCGATAAATGCTCTTACTATTTGCACCGTGAATGCAATCCGGCCGGCCCGGATCATGCCGCCCACGCGTACCCGGCGCCACCCTGTCACCGTCTGTCTAGACTCCTCGCAGAGTTGGGCGGCACCGTGGCGATGAAGGGACGGGGGCGGATGAACAGGGTCGAGGCGCCGGGGCGGGTCGACGGGCGGACCGCCCGCGCCGAGCGCACGAGGGTGGCCATCGTCGAGGCGCACCTGGCGCTCATCGCCGAGGGTGACCTGCGGCCGACCGGGGAACGCATCGCCGAGCGGGCCGGTATCTCCCTGCGGACGCTCTGGACCAACTTCAAGGACATGGAGACGCTCTTCGAGGCCAGTGGTGCGGAGGTGCTGCGGCAGCAGGACGCCGCCTACCGGCCGATCTCGACCGCGTTGCCGCTGGCCAAGCGCGTCGACGCGTACTGCCGGCAGCGGGCCCGGCTGCTCCAGCTCATCGCGCCGTCGGCGCGGGCGGCGCAGATGCGCGAGCCGGTCTCCGACCAGCTGCACCGCAACCGCCTCAAGCACATCGACCGGGTCCGTGACGAGGTCGAGCAGCTCTTCGCCACCGAGCTGGCGCGTGCCGGGTCCGGGCGAGGGCAGTTGGTCGACGCGGTGGTGGCGGCGAGCATGTGGCCGGCCTGGTCGATGCTGCGCTACGGCCTCGGTCTGGGCGTGGACGCGGCCCGCGGGGTGATGAGCCGTACGGTGGGCGCGCTGTTGGCCGAGGTGGCGGCCGACTGATCCCGGCCTGTCCTCTTTCCATCCGCTTATCGATGAGTGACACTGTGACGCATGGTCACTGCATCACGAGTGCAATTAACTGTGCTGCGCGGCCGGGATGACCAGTGCGGGGCCGTCCGGAGTCTGCTGGACGGCGTGACCGACGGCGGCGGAGCCCTGCTGCTGCACGGCGAGCCGGGCTCGGGCCGGACCGCCCTGGTCTCCTACGCCCACCGGTACGCCGCGAAGGACTGCACGGTCCTGGCCGGGGCCGGACTGCCCGAGGAGGCGATGCTGCCGTACGCCGGCCTGCAACGCCTGCTCGATCCGGTGCGCGACCGCGCGGCCGCTCTCCCCGAGCCTCGACGGCACCTGCTGTTCCGGGCGTTGGACGGGGAGGGCTGCCCGCCCGAGCGCCGGCTGGCCCTGTCGGTGGCCGTCCTCGGGCTGCTCGCAGCGGCCGCTCGGGAGCGCCCGCTGCTCGTCACGATGGACGACGTCGACCGGGGTGACCCACAGACCACACAGGTGCTCGCGGTCGTGGCCCGTCGACTGCGGTGCCTGCCGGTCGCCGTCGTGCTCACCGCGGACGCCACCGCCACCGTCGACGGTCTCGTGACGTACCGGCTGTCGCCGCTGGTCGAGCGGGACAGTGTCGCCGTCCTCGCCGATCGACTGCCTGAGCGACCGGCCGTGCCGGTGGCCGCCATGCTCGCCGCCGTCGGCGGCGGCAACCCGCAGGCCCTCGTGGACCTCGCCGGCGTCCTCACCCCTGGGCAGTGGCGCGGGGAGGAGCCGTTGCCCGCCGCACCACCGGCGGACGGCGCGCTGGGACGCGCCTACCGGACCCGCCTCGACCGGCTACCGGCGGACACCCGCCGGATGCTGCTGCTCGCCGCGCTCGACGAGTCGGACGACGCGGCGACCCTGGTCCGTGCGGCCGGCGCCGCCGGGATGGCCATCGAGGCGCTCGCCCCGGCCGAGGCGGCCGGGCTGGTCCGCGTCGAGCCGGGAGCCGTCACGTTCACGCAGCCACTGGCCCGCGCGATGGTCGCGGCCGGCGCACCGCTCGCGCAGCGGCGGGCTGCGCACCGGTTGCTCGCGGGCGTGCTCGATCCGCACGGCCAGCGGTTACGCCGGGCGATGCACCTCGCGGACGCGACCGCGGGTGCCGATCCGGCCCTCGCCGAGGAGTTGGAACGGGCGGCGGCCGGCGGGCGCACCGGCTGGGCTGTGGCATCGGCGGCGCTGTGCCGGGCCGCCGCGCTCAGCGACCGTCCCCTCGACGCCGCCGCCCGCCTGCTCGCCGCGGCCCGTTACGCCTGGGCCGCCGGGCAACCCGGCCAGGCCCGCCTGCTGCTCGACCGTCTCCGGGCGACCTGCGCGGACCCGGTCGTCGACGGCCACGCCGGGCTGCTGCGCGGCGAGGTCGACCTGCGCTGCGACGACGCCACAGGCGCGGCAGCCACCCTGTTGAGCGCCGCGCGAACCGTGGCCGGGGTGGACCGCGCCCGCGCCCTGGAGGGTCTGGCCCGCGCCGGTGAGGCGGTGTGCTTCGCCGGCGACCAGTACCGGTACGCGGAGGTCGGCCGGCGCGCCGCGGAGCTTCGGCAGCGCAACGATCCGCCGGTGGTGGAGCTGACCGGCTGCCTGGTCACCGGGGTGGCGGCCACGCTGCGCGGCGACCACGAGCGGGCCGGGCCCGCGCTGCGCCGGGCCGTCGTGCTGGGTGGCCGGCTGACCGGGCCGGAACTGACGACCACCGCGCTCACCTGCGCGGCGGCGGCCGGTCTGGTGGTCGCCGTGGACGGCGCCGCGCACCGGTTGGCCGAGCGCGCCGTCGGGTTGGCGCGGGAGCGCGGCGAGCTGTCGATGCTCTCCCGGGCGTTGGAGCTGCGGGCGGTCGCCGAGTACTGGCTGGGACGGCACGAGGCGGCGGCGGAGACCTCCCGCGACGGGCTGCGGGTCGCGCGCGCCACCGGGCAGTTCAACTGCGCGAACACCCACCTGGGCATGCTCGCCGTGCTCGCGGCCGTGCGCGCCGACCGCGAGAACTGCCTTCGGCGAATCCGGGAGATCGGTACGACGCCGACGCCGGGCAGCCGACCGCACGCGCTCGCCGGCTGGGCGCTGGCCGTCCTGGACCTCGTCGACGGCCGGCACGCCGAGGCGGCGAACCGACTCGCGTCGCTGGCCCGACTCGGCACCGGCCGAGGCCAGGTGCTCGTCCAGGTGATGGCCACCCCGTACCTGGTGGAGGCCGCCGCCCACCTGCCGCACCGCCCGGCGGCGACCGCCGCGCTCGCGGCCTTCGACAGATGGGCGAGCAGCACCGCGAGTCCGCTGCGTCGGGCCCTGTCGGCCCGGTGTCACGCGCTGCTGGCGGCCCGGGGCGGCGTCGAGGCGGAGCGGGAGTTCCGGACGGCGCTGCGGCTGCACCCGATGGAGGCCGGCGCGTTCGAGCGGGCCCGCACCGAGCTGCTCTTCGGTCAGGAGCTGCGGCGCAGCCGGCGACCACGGGACGCCCGAGAGCACCTGCACCGTGCCCGGGAGGCCTTCACCCTGCTCGGGGTCGGTCGTTGGGCCGAGCTGGCCACGGCCGAGCTGCGCGCGGCGGGGGAGTCGGTCGGGCCACCTGACCTGCCCGCGGCGCGGCTGTTGACCGGTCAGCAACTGCGGATCGCCCGACTGGTCGCCGAGGGCGCCACCAACCGGGAGATCGCCGCCCGGATGTTCCTGTCCACCCGCACGGTCGATCATCACCTGCGCAACGTCTTCCATCGGCTGGGCATCCGCTCCCGTACCGAGCTGGTCCGCGCGTTCGCCACCGAACCGCACGCCGGTCTGGCCTCCGACCGCTGAGCGCCGCCGTCCGCTCTGGACGGCGTAAACTATCACCGCTAGTTTGTGGGTCAGGCACCCTCCAGCGCTAAGGACACCCGCATGCGAGTCTTCACCTCCGTCGACGAACTGGCCGCCGCGGTCGGCGAGACCCTCGGCCCCGGTCCCTGGCAGCGAATCGACCAGGATCGCGTGAACCTGTTCGCCGACGCGACCGACGACCACCAGTGGATCCACGTCGACCCGGAACGCGCGGCGGCAGGTCCCTTCGGTGCCCCGATCGCGCACGGCTTCCTCACCCTGTCGCTGGTGCCCGCGCTGGCCGGCCAGCTCTACCGCGTCGAGGGCATCGCGATGGGGGTCAACTACGGGCTGAACCGGGTGCGTTTCCCCGCGCCACTGCGGGTCGGCGCAGCCGTCCGGGCCAGCGCGGTCATCGCCGAGGTGTCGCCCGTCAGCGGCGGGGTGCAGATGGTCACGGCGGTGACGGTGCACAGTGACGGCGGCGACAAGCCCGTCTGCGTCGCCGAGACGGTGAGCCGCCTCTACCGCACGGCGACCCGCTGAGCGGTCGTCCGACGGTCGCCGGTCGCCGCGAACAGCTCAGCCGGCGGACGGAGGTGACCCTCGGTCACCTCCGTGAGGGCGGATGCGTGCGTGAGCGTGATGCCTCAGAGGCATCTTGATGACTCTGCGGCATCACGCTCAACAGCACATCGGCACGGCGGCCAGCCGCAGCGGATGGTCAGCGCCCTAGGCGCCTTACTGCGCGCCGGAGCATGCTGAGCCAGGCAAAAGGGCGGTACCTTCGACATGGCGGCCCGCCGGTGTCGAGGTCGATGGTGTCGCCATTCCCGTCCTCTACCGGGAGCACCGCGATGACGGCCCAGGTCGACCCACGCTTCGGCGCCACGCTCCGGCAACTGCGTGAGCAGGCCGGCCTGTCCCTGCGGGCGCTCGCCCAGCTCACTCATCGCGGCAAGAGCCACCTCCACGAACTGGAGAACGGCAGCAAGGCGGCCACCTTCGAGACCGCCCGCCACCTCGACCAGGCACTCAACGCAGGCGGCAGGCTCGCCCGCCTGGTCGCCGCTCCCGTCGACCACGAAGCCGAAGCGGACGACCTGCTCCAACGGGTCTCGGCCAGCGACGTCAGCGCCGAAACTCTCGCCCGCATCGAGCAGCGTGTTGACGAACTCGCCATCCTGTACCCGACCGCCGCCCCGGCGGACCTGCTGCCGATGGTGCGCCGGCATCTGGCCTACGTCACCCGCCTGCTCGACGGGCGGGTCACCCTCGCCCAGCAGCGGCGGCTGGTCGTCGCCGGTGGATGGTTGGCCGTCCTGCGGGCCACCGTGCACATCGACCTGCAACAGCCGCGTGCCGCATCCGCCCACCTCGCCGCCGCGTCCGGACTGGCCGGGCACGCAGAGCACCGGGAGATTCAGGGGTGGTGCTTGGAAACTCGCGCGTGGGAGGTGCTGACGCTCGGCGACTACCGGACCGCTCTCGCCCTGTCGCAACAGGCGCAGCAGGCGGCGCCCGTCGGCAGTTCCGCCCACATTCAGGCGACAGCGCAGGAAGCGCGAGCGTGGGCCCGGATGGGCGCTGTCCGCGAGACGCGCCGGGCGCTGGACCGGGTGGAACGGTTAACCGCGAACCTGCCTCTCCCGGACCGGGCCGAGCACCACTACCGATACGACCCAGCGAAAGCTGAGGCGTACACGGCTACGACGCTGGCGTGGGCGGGTGACCCCGGCGCGGAGCAGGTCGCCCGGCAGGTGCTGGCCAATCTGGATCCACGTGGAGACGGCGGTGAACGACCTCGACGGTCGGCGTCGGCCCGCCTCGACCTCGGCCTCGCACTGGCCACCACGGGCCGCCCCGACGAGGCGTCAGCGTTCGCCGCCGCGGCGGTCACCTCTGGGCGAGTGGTGCCCTCCAATTGGTGGCGGGCGCGGGAGGTGCTGCGCCGCGTCGAGCAGACGGGCGCACCCGAGGCCGCCGACCTACGGGACGTGATGGCGGAGTTCGGCCCAGCCCGGACCGAGTAGCGGACAGGTTCGGCGGACAGCGGACACTCGGCGAGTTCAGAGCGCCGTTGACGGCCCGTAACGTCCCGACTACGGGACGACGGTAATGAGCATCCGAGCCGACGTGATGGTCGATCAACTGCCGCAGTCCCGCCAGGAAGGGTGAAGGCGGTCGCGTTGGACGGAGCCGGCCGCCTTCGCTCTCGAGGCGAGGGGTGTGCAGATGATCCGCAGACTCGTTTGCGCAGTAAAGGGCTGGATGGCTGCTTGTGGTGGTCCGCCCGTCCCGCCCGGCACCGGCGCGCGCATTCAGGCCGCCGAGCAGGAGAGGGCCAAGCGGCTGCTCCTGGCCCAGGCCCGGGTCATCACGCAGGCGCACCACCGGGCCAGCGGCCACGACAGGTTGGCTCCGTGACCGGCCGGCCGATGCCCGAGCCCGGCACGCGGGTGTCTGTGCGGCCCGGCGAGTGGCAGCCCAGCCCCGGCATCGAGGGCCAAACCTGCCACGACATCGTCATCGTCAACGTCCACGAGTCACACGACCCCCGGTTTGCCTGGGTGTACGGCCACGGCCCGGAGTGCAGTTGGTCCACGGCGGACTGCACTGCTCCGTTCTGCTGGGAGGTACTGGTCAGCGTCGACGTCCTCGCCGCCACCGCCTCCGGGCAGCGAGCGTGAGCAGCACGCTCTCGCCGTCGGCGGCGTCCGCACGCCGCTGGTGGCAGACCATCACCACGCACCAGCCCCTCGACGGGCGCTGTCCCCGCTGCGGCACCCGGGGTCGGTGTTGGTCGTGGGCGCAAGCATTCGGCCAACTGGTCGCCCACGACCTGTGGCACCTCGGACCACCCGCACCGACGACCAGCCGCACCCGACGGCCGGCTGAGGAGAGGAGCAAAACCTTGCGGCAACTCACGTTCGTGCGTCCGAAACGATGCGGTAGCTCCGGCCCGAACTGTGTGGAGGTCGCCATCGACGCCGACCTCAACCGGATCGTGCGGAACTCGCAGCGGCCGGACGAGCAGGTGACGTTCGATGAGCGCGAGTGGTCGGCGTTCATCGCCTCGGTGCGGGCAGGCCAGGCATTCTAACGTGGAGGGGCCGATCGACAACGCGGGCCGGTCGACCCCTCACGCAAGGCCCGTCACAGTGGATGGGCTGCATACCTGGATCCCCGCCGACTCCGCACGACTGCGGCGGTGACCGCATTCGCGCCGAGGGAAGGGGCTGGTGATGTGACTGCTCCCGGACAAAGTGCTTACAGCGGCTGCACGGTAACTGGCCAATCCCGCCGGCCGGAGTCGATCGACCCCCTCGTGGACGGCCGAGATGACAGGCGGCAGTCAGCCAGCCTCACCGTCATTGCCCGGTTGACCCCGCAGGCCGAAGTCGGCCCCTGACGAACTCAGCTACCGCGGCTCCGGTAGTCCGGATCCGGTAACGGCAGCCTGTACCGAGGCCAACTTATGCCATCGGCTTACCCTTGTCAGCCGGTAGATGCGGCAGAAGAGAGGCATTGCAGCCGCCGCCCGTTCCAACTCTTTAGCTTTAGTCGCAGAATCATACGGTGACAAGCCTTCCTCGCTGGGAATCGGATTCCCTGGGCAGGCCTACATAGCAATTCCATCGCCCATAGCCGTCTTCCGACAACCCGTCAGCCTCACCGCTTCTTTGTCATGTCAAGAAGCCAGAACTCGTCGTTGATCTTGATTGTGAGGGCAACCATCAGTCGCAGTGCCGCGTAATAGGTCTGCTGATGCTGGGCTTCGCCGTTGCCCTTGGGCTGAACACCGTGCTGGTACTTATTTCGGAGTTTCGGACCGTTACTGAAGTCGACCGAGTTTAGGTTGTAGTTGAAGTAGGCGGCCTCGGCCTCGGTGAACAACGACGAGCGCCTGACGAGCCATTCAGCACCCACCATCCTATCGACGTGTGTGCGGCACCTCGTGTTGAGATGGTGGTAGGCGACGGCCTCGTTGTCGTTGAGCGATCGCAGCACATGGAACACGTCAGAATCCTTGAGTCGGATGCGGTCGCCTGTGTTCTCGACGACCCCGTGTTCGATGAGCTTGTCGACGAGGGGCCGTTGGTATTCGTGCAGCGATCCGTACGAGACCTTGTTCCGCCGCAGCAGGTCGACGAAGTCTGCGCCGCGGATATCCTCGTTGATGTAAGTCAGGTGTGATTGATCCGAGAACAGGGCGTGCAGGATCGTGCGGATTTCAGTATGGTTGGTCGGGTAGGCGTACTTGCCTTCCAAGGCGCTAGGGATAGTCCGGTATCGGATTAGATCGGCCCCTGCGGCGGCTACGTCATGGTCGATCTCGCTATCCTCGACAAGCAGCCCGAACTGCGTGGCGATGGATTCCATTTCGGCGAACAAGTTCCGGCAGCGTTCCAGATAGTTCGCCTTTTCGTTGGACGGGCTGAACACGAAACCCGAGATGCCGTATTCCACGGGAAGATGCTCCTCGAAGTACCAGCGGAGCACCTCCTCAAGGTCGATGTCCTTCGTCCCGAGGTAATGCTGGTACATTGCCGTTTGGAGTAGCGTTGCGCGATCCTTGGCGGTGAAAATGTGGCCCGTCGGGTAATCTTTTGCCCCGTTCAGGCCCATAGCGAGTTCTAGCCCGCGGCGCTCACTATTGAATGCTGGTAGCGTTAGGAGTCCGTCCTGTGGCGCAAATTCGAACAGGAACTGAAAATTGTTTAACACTGACGGGTATTCCAACGTGCCCTCCAGCCAGGCCTGGCTGAAAGTGTACTCGATGACCATGTTATTCAACGTTGCCTTCACCGGCTCGACCTGAGCCGGTGAGACGGCAACGGTGCAACCGGTTCTTATGCCGGGAGTCGTCTTGAAAAAATCCTCAATCATTGCGTCGTAACGCCGTTTCGCCTTGACGACCAACTTGGCATCTACCCCGCTCTTGCTGTCGATTGGGGCGTCCGCGATCAATTTCAAGTAGTTCGGATTCGGCTCCGCGCTGTCGATGTAAGCCTCCATCAGTGCCCGGGAGTCGGCGGGAGTGAAGGTGGCGGGGAGGAAGATCTCATTCCTCGACCCGCTTTCGAGATGATGCCTGACCACGAGTTCGGCTCGATCCGGCTCGGCCAGGAGCCGCTCCCGGATGGTCGTGCCGTAGTTCTCCACGAGCCGCTTGCTCGTGAGCATGTCGCCGATGTGAATCTTCGCTCCGTCGAGCGCAGTCAGCATCGCCTGTGCGGAGCAGCGCCCGAAGACTCCGAGGCCAGCCAGGAGATCGAGGAGGTGCTCGTGGTACTGCCAATCGACTTCCGTCAACATGTCGGCGAGGTTGTCGTTCTCCAAGGCGCCGAACCACTGGGCGACGGTCCGCCTGATAGGCTTGGCAGATAAGACCAGTGCATTCCGGTCTTCTTCAACGACGTCCGTTGGGATGAAACCTGCCTCGACGAACAGACGAGCGTTGTGGAGTTCCAAGATGTCGTTGACCCCGTCAGGCGGAGCGAACGGATCAAACCCCTCAATCACCTCGGCCGCTCGGTGGATCTGCCAGTATGTCGCGAAGTCGCCAGCACCGTAGTAGCGGAGCCGCGGAGCAAGCTGGTCGTCTGCGGTCTCACCGTCCATGATGATCCTTACGAGCGTTCAACGCCGGTCGGGGGGCTCGGGCTTCCCCTACTTTAGGCGGACCGAGACAATCGTCGCCGGTGCAGCGACAGGGCGAAAGCTAAGTTGGCACCAGTTCGGGCGGCGACGCTGCACCCGCCGCATCTTTGCCGGATAGCTCAGCGGCTTGGTTCGTGTACGCCGACACCGCCTCCCTGGCTCAGCGAACACACCGGCGCAGGTTGATGTGCCAGGTGGCGAGTGGTGAGGGAGTCCTGACATGCCGCTGAGCCCCAACGCGGCCCGCCGTCTGGCGTTCATCCGCTACCTGCACACGCTCGGTGCCGAGCAGTGCCAAGCCGACGTCGTTCGCCGGTGTTCTGGCGCTTCAGAACGCGGTCGAGAGCTTCCTCAACCTGGACTGCCGACCACGTGGGCGCTGCGGCCTTGAAAACCTTCGACCAGTACGTCGAGAAGCTGACCCCTCACCTCCCGGACGGCGTGGGGCTTGCCGTTGAGCAGGGCATGAAGCGCCTGAACAAGGCGCGCGCGTCAATCTCAAGCACTAGGGCACCCGCGCCAGGCACCGAGAGCGTCGCCAGGGCAGTCAGCGTGCCGCCTGCGGCACTGACGCTTCCGGTACCCGGCTGGTGGGTCACAGCCAGATCGACCAGGCTCCAGCCCGGTCCTGAGCCACCCGTACCTGCAGGGGCGGCGAGAAGAACGTCTCGCCGCCCCTGCGTTCCGTGCTCGGGGCGTGTGTCAGGCGACCGCGCAGACGGTGCCGTTGAGCGTGAAGGCGCTCGGCTTGCCGGCGTTGCCGGTGTGGGTGGCCTGAAAGCCGATGTCGACCGACGTGTTCGGGGCGATGGTGCCGTTGTAGGAGACGTTGCGGGCGGTCACCGCGCCGCTCGTCGGCGAGTAGGCGGCGTTCCAGCCGCCGGTGATGGTCTGCCCGCTGGGCAGCGTGAACGCCAGCGCCCACCCGTTTATCGCGCTGCTGCTCGTGTTGGTCACCGAGACGGACGCGGTGAGACCGTTGTTCCAGGCGTTGACCGTGTACGTGACGCGGCAGTCTCCGGACGGCGGCGGCGTGGTGGGCGGGGGAGTCGTCGGCGGCGGCGTGGTCGGCGGCGGCGTCGTGGTCGGCGGCGGCGTCGTCGGGGGCGGGGTGGTCGGCGGGGGAGTGGTGGTGGGCGGCGTGTCTACGCCGATGCTGCCGGGCACCGCGCGCAGGGCGTCGTACCAGGCGACGGCCATCTTGCGGTAGCCCGTGGCGTTGGGGTGGACGCCGTCGGCCAGGTCGCTGAGCGTCAGCGCGCGGTACATGTCGACCAGGTGGACGTGCTTGCCGGCCGCGGCCCGGGTCTGCACGATCCCCGGGATCGCCGCGTTGTAGCCCCGGACCACGTTGTCCGCGCCGGACTTCGGGATGATCGTCGCCACGAACACGTCCGCGTTCGGTGCGGTGTTGGTGATGCGGTCGACCAGGGTGGCCAGCCGACCGGGAGCACCGGACGTGTCGCCGTACATGTCGTTCGTGCCGATGTGCAGCAGCACGGTCCGTGGGTTGGTGGCGCGCAGCCAGTTCACGATGTTGGCGTCGATCTGCGCGATGGTCCAACCGGAGTGACCCTCGTGGTCGTGGTCACCGAGGCTGGACGGGCCGTTGAACATGGAGCCGACGAAGTCGATCCGGTAGCCGCCGGACGCGAACCGCTGCCAGAGTTCGATCCGGTAGCCACCCGCGACGTTGAAGCCGTCGGTGATCGAGTCGCCGAGGGGCATGACGCGTACCCCGCCGTTGGACTCGGCGCTCGCGGGCGCGGTCGCCACCGGCACGGCGGCGGTCATGGCCGCGACGGCGGCCAGCGCAGCCCACCACAGCCGGGCCCGTCGGGGCCTCTGGGCGGTCGCGGGCCTGGCGGGTGTCGGGGGGACGGGTTTACCAAGGGTCACAGTGCTCATGGGGCTTCCTCGGGTGATGGTGCGACGACCAGGAACCCGGACGTCGGGATGTGCCCTTCACCCCGCCCGGACGCACCATAGCTTGTTATCGCTAACACCGGCAATGCATCGATCGCCGGCCATGGGTGGGCTCAGCTCGCGAGCGTCGCGGCGAGCCAGCGCAGTTGCCGCCGGACGTGCAGCGCCTCTCCGCTCTCGTGACCGTTGAACGGGTACACGTGCATCTCCCGCCGCGGGGCTTCGGGCCGGCCGGTCGCGGCGCCGTACTGGTTGTAGGCGGCGAAGCCGGTGCTCGGCGGGCAGACGGTGTCGCGCAGGCCGATGCCGAAGTGCGCCGGCGCGGTGGCCCGTCGGGCGAAGGTCACCCCGTCGACGTAGGACAGCGTGCGTCGAACCGCGGCCTCGGCCTCCCGGTTCACCGCCAGGTACCGGGCGATCTCGCCGTACGGCGAGGCGTCGCTGAGCGCGATGGCGTGCTGGACGTCGCAGAGGAACGGCGCGGTGATCAGCACCGCCGCGAGATCGTCGACCAGGCCGGCGACAGCCAGGGCCACGCCCCCGCCCTGGCTGTTGCCGAGCAGGGCGACCCGTCCCGCGTCGACTCCGGGCAGGGCGCGTACCGCCGCGACGGCCCGGACGGCGTCCGTGATCAGCCGTCGGTAGTGGTAGTCGTGCGGGTCGAGGATGCCCCAGGTCGCCGGCCAGGGTCCGCCGGGTGCGCCGTGCGGGTCGGCGGTGTCCCCGGCGGCGTACAGCCCGGACTGGCCCCGGTTGTCCATCAACAGGTGCGCGTATCCGGCCGCCGGCCAGACCAGCCGCTCGTGGGGGAGGCCACGGCCACGCCCGTAGCCGGCGTACTCCACCACGGTGGGCAGCTGTTCGGGTACGCCCGCCGGGCGGGTGAACCAGGCCCGTACCTCGTCGCCGTCGAAGCCCGCGAACGTGACGTCCCAGGTGTCGAGGACGCGCAGGTCGGTGGGTTCGGGGCGGACGTCGACGAGCACCGGACGGGCGGCTGCCGCGACGAGGGTGTCACCCCAGAACCGGTCGAAGTCCTCCGGTTCGACGATGGTGGGCGCGTATCGCTCGAGCTCGTCGAGGCGGACAGCGGAGTCGGGCACGGTTCCTCGCAGGGTCAGCGTGGCGGGGCGGGGGGTGCGGTGCTCTCCCGGACGACCAACTCGGTCACCAGGTCGATCCGGCTGGTCGCCGGCTCGGTGCCGGCGGACAGGTCGAGCAGCATCTGGGTGGCGATGCCGGCCATGTCGCGCAGCGGCTGGTTGATCGTCGTGAGGGCCGGATCGGTCCAGGTGGCCAGCGGCAGGTTGTCGTACCCGATCACCGAGAGGTCCTCGGGAACGCGCAGGCCGCACCGCCGGGCGGCCCGGAGCACCCCCATCGCCTGGATGTCCGACCCGGCGAAGATCGCGGTCGGCCGGTCCGGTCGTTGCAGCAGCTGCAACCCGTGGGCGTGCCCGGTGCCGGCGGAGAAACTCCCGTAGCGGATCAGCTCGCGGTCGAGGGTCAACCCGGCTTCGTCGTGCGCGGACTGGAAACCGGCGGCCCGGGCCCGGCTGCACAGCATGTCGGGTGGCCCGGAGATGACCGCGATCCGCTGGTGCCCCAGCTCGATCAGGTGTCGAGCGGCGAGCAGGCCGCCGTTGAAGTTGTTCGAACCGACCGTGGGCACGGAGGCCGAGGTCGCGCTGTCCGTGTCGATCACGACGAACGGCACGCTCTGACGCCGTAGGAGCTGCTGCTGTGCGTCGGTGAGGTGGCAGAGGACGAGCAGCACGCCCAGCGGACGTTGCCCGAGCAGGGTGTCGAGCCACCGTGGCGGCGGACGGTGTGCGCCGCCGAGCTGCGACACGGCGAGGCCGACGCCGGCGAGGCTCGTCACCGCCTCCACGCCGCGCAGGACCTCCATCGCCCACCCGGTGTCGAACTCGTGGAAGACGAGGTCGATCCGACGCGCGCCGGACGACGACCGCCGGTTGCGGCGCTGGTACTGGTGGCGGTCGAGACTCGCCTCGACCCGGGCTCTGGTGCCGGGGGAGACGTCCTCGCGTCCGTTGAGGACCTTGGAGACCGTCGCGACCGAGACGCCGACGTCGTGGGCGATCGTCGCGATGGTGGTGGTGGAGCCGGGTGGGCCGAGCGGGTGGGGCTCTGTCATCGCAGCCTCATACAGCATCCGAAATTTTCGGAAGACCGTAGCACGATCGGTTGACGATGACCGTCGATGCAGGTAAGCGGCCTGGGAGGCGTCTCAGGACCCATCGAAACTCTTGACACGCTCTGGCGGCGGACTTAGGTTGCCGAAAAGGTTGCTCTGGTTTCCGGAAAGTTTCGGATTGTGGAACCGCGCGCCACGAACCGGTCCCACGACGGCGATCGTGGCCGGAGCTAAGGGGTCTCGGCATGACAAGTCAGCTGCCCGCCGACGGTGAACCGGCGTCCGGCGACGCCGTACCGTGGCGCAACACCCGGCTGTCGCCGGCCGAGCGGGCCGAGGCGCTGCTCGCGCGGATGTCCGTCGAGGAGAAGATCGCCCAGCTCTTCGGGGTCTGGGTCGGCGCCGAGGCATCGGGTGAGGGCGTCGCGCCGCACCAGTCCGACATGATCGACGGCACCCCGCCGTGGGACACGATCATCCGGTACGGGCTGGGTCAACTCACCCGCCCGTTCGGCACCGCGCCGGTCGATCCGGTGCTCGGCGCCCGCTCGCTGGCCGCGTCCCAGGAGCAGATCGTGGCCGTCAGCCGGTTCGGCATCCCGGCCCAGGTGCACGAGGAGTGTCTGACCGGGTTCGCCGCCTGGAAGGCCACCGTCTACCCGACCCCGCTGGCCTGGGGCGCTTCGTTCGACCCCGAACTGGTGGAGGAGATGGCCGGGCGGATCGGGGCGTCGATGCGCGCCGCGGGCGTACACCAGGGCCTCGCGCCCGTCCTCGACGTCACCCGCGACTACCGGTGGGGCCGCACCGAGGAGACCATCGGGGAGGACCCGTACCTGGTGGGAACGACCGGCGCGGCGTACGTGCGGGGCCTGGAGAACACCGGTCTGGTGGCCACCCTCAAGCACTTCGCCGGATACTCGGCCTCCCGGGGCGGACGGAACCTCGCCCCGGTGTCGATGGGCCGCCGCGAGCTGGCCGATCACATCCTGCCGCCGTTCGAGATGGCCCTGCGTCTCGGCGGCGCCCGGTCGGTGATGAACTCCTACGCCGAGATCGACGGCATGCCCGCCGCCGCCGACGAGCACCTGCTGACCGGGCTGCTGCGCGATGAGTGGGGCTTCACCGGCATCGTGGTCGCCGACTACTTCGCCGTACGGTTCCTGGAGACCCTGCACGGCGTCGCCGAGGGTGCCGTCGACGCCGCCCACCTCGCGCTGCGCGCCGGCATCGACGTGGAACTGCCCACCGTGGACGCCTTCGGCGAGGCGCTGGTGGAGGCGGTCCACGCCGGCGCGGTCGACGAGGCGCTTATCGACCGGGCCGCCCGACGGGTGCTGGTCCAGAAGGTCGAACTCGGGCTGCTCGACGAGGACTGGCGGGCCCTGCCCGACGACGCCGCGGACCTGCGCCTCGACGACGAGGTCAGCCGGGACGTCGCCGTACGCCTGGCCCGGGAGTCCATCGTGCTGCTGCGCAACACGGGCGCGCTGCCGCTGCCCGTCGCGACCCGGGTCGCCCTGGTGGGTCCGCTCGCCGACGACCCGATGGCCATGCTCGGCTGCTACACCTTTCCCAACCACGTCGGCGTCCACCACCCCGAGCACGGCCTGGGAGTGGAGATCCCGACACTGCGCGACGAGCTGGCCCGGCGTGTTCCACTGCTCACCCACGAGCCGGGCTGCGCCATCACCGGCGAGGACGCCTCAGGCATCCCGGCCGCGGTGGCCGCGGCGGCCGGCGCGGACGTGTGCGTGCTCGCCGTCGGGGACCGCGCGGGAATGTTCGGCCGGGGCACCTCCGGCGAGGGCTGCGACGCCGCGGACCTGCGGCTGCCCGGAGTGCAGGCCGACCTCGTCCGGGCTGTCCTCGCCACCGGCACCCCGGTCGTGCTGGTGCTGATGACCGGCCGGCCGTACGCGCTCGGGCCGGAGTTCGACACAGCGGCGGCCGTCGTGCAGGCGTTCTTCCCCGGCCAACGTGGCGGGCAGGCGCTCGCGGAGGTGCTCACCGGCGCGGTCAACCCGTCCGGGCGACTGCCGGTCAGCGTGCCCCGCCACGCCGGCGGGTTGCCGGGCACGTACCTGTCGCCGCCGCTCGGGCGATGCAACAAGGTGTCCTCGATCGACCCGACCCCGGCGTACCCGTTCGGCCACGGTCTGAGCTACACCACGTTCGAGTGGTCCGACGCCACCGTCGTGACGCCGGTGGACGCGGTTCGGGACGAGACGACCCCCTGGCCGGTGGACGGCGAGGTCCGGGTGCGGATCACCGTCCACAACAGCGGCGACCGGGCCGGCACCGAGGTGGTGCAGCTCTACCTGCACGACCCCGTCGCGCAGACCACCCGCCCGGTGAACCGGCTGGTGGGCTTCGCCCGGGTGCCCCTCGAGGCTGGAGCGCGGGCACACGTGACGTTCGGCGTACCGGCCGACGTCACGTCGTTCACCGGCCGGACCGGCCAGCGTGTGGTCGAACCCGGCGCGGTCGAGCTGCGGTTCGGACGGTCGAGCGGGGAGATGACCGACGCGCTGCGGCTGCGGCTCACCGGGGCCGAACGCCAGGTCGGGCACCAGCGGGAACTGCTCACGTCGGTGCGGATCGAGCCGCTCGTGGCCGTTCCGCACTCCGCATAGGAGGCGAGGATGACATCCGAGACGTTACGGCCACCGCCGCCGGCGCCACCCGACGCCGCGGTGGAGGCCACCGATCCCGGCCCACGCGCGCCCCGTCGGCGTCGCACCTGGCGACAGTCGCTGCGCCGGGACTGGCAGCTCTACTCGCTCGCCATCCTGCCGCTGCTGTTCTTCCTGGTCTTCAGGTATCTCCCGATGATCGGCAACGTCATCGCGTTCCGCCGGTTCAAGCCCGGCGGGAGCATCTTCGGTGAGTACTGGGTCGGGCTGCGGTACTTCCGGATGTTCCTCAGCGACCCGACGTTCTGGGACGTCTTCACGAACACCCTGGTGCTCGGGGCGCTGACCCTGCTGTTCTGCTTCCCGCTGCCGATCGTGCTCGCGCTGCTGCTCAACGAGGTGCGCGCCCGGCGGCTGCGGCGGTTCGTGCAGTCCGTGTCCTACCTGCCGCACTTCCTGTCGATCGTGATCGTCGCGGCGATGGTCATGCAGTTGACCTCCGTCGACGGAACCGTCAACCAGATCGTGCAGGCCGCCGGCGGCGAGGCGGTGCCGTTCCTGCAACGCGCCGAATGGTTCCGGACGATCTACGTGTCGTCCGAGGTCTGGCAGACGGTCGGCTGGGGCACCATCCTCTACCTCGCCGCGCTCACCACCGTCGACGACGACCTGTACGAGGCGGCGCGGATCGACGGCGCCAACCGGTGGCGGCAGACCTGGCACGTCACGCTCCCGGGCATCCGGCCCACCATGGTGACATTGCTGATCCTCAACATCGGCACGTTCATGGCGGTCGGGTTCGAGAAGATCCTGCTGCTCTACAACCCGCTGACCTACCCGACCGCCGACGTGCTCTCCACGTACCTGTTCCGGATGGGCTTCGGGTCCAGCAACTTCAGCTACGCCGCCGCCATCGGACTGTTCGAGGCGGTCATCGGGCTCACGCTGGTCCTGACGGCGAACCTGATCGCTCGGCGCACGGTGGGGACGAGCCTGTGGTGACAGTCGACGCCACCGACACCCTCCGCGCGAGCGACCCACCCGTCCGCGCTCGGCCTCGCGGTATCCAGCAGGGCCGGGGCTACCGCGTGTTCCAGGTGTGCAACGCGATCGTGCTCACCATCGTGGTGGCGGCGACCCTGTTCCCGTTCGTCAACGTCCTGGCCCGCTCCCTCAGCGACGAGGGCTACATCATCGCCGGCCAGGTCAACCTCGTGCCGCGCGGATTCAACCTGGACACCTACCGGCTCGTGCTGAACGACTCGCTGTTCTGGACCAACTACCGCAACACCGTCTTCTACACCGTGGTCGCCACGACCATCTCGATCGTGCTGACCACCTGCTACGCGTACGTGCTGTCCAAGAAGCACCTGCGGGGACGTACGGCTCTGATCGGCGTCGCCGTCTTCACCATGTTCTTCACCGGCGGTCTGATTCCCAACTACGTGCTGGTCACCAGCCTGGGCATGAAAAACAGTGTCTGGGCCATCGCGGTGCCCAACGCGATAAACGTGTTCAACCTCCTGGTGATGAAGGCGTTCTTCGAGTCCCTGCCCACCGACCTGGAAGAGGCTGCCGCCGTGGACGGCCTCAACACGTACGGCATCCTGCTGCGCATCGTGCTGCCACTGTCGAAGGCGATCGTCGCCACGATGGTGCTGTTCTACGCCGTGGCCTTCTGGAACTCCTGGTTCGCCGCCTTCCTCTACATGGACAAGCAGGAGCTGTGGCCGGTGACCGTCTATCTGCGCAACCTGATCGCCGGGGCCACCGGTGCGGAGAACGTCGGCGCGATCGCCGAGGCCGACGAGGTGCAGGCCGAGGCGACGCTCAAGTCCGTGACGATCGTGCTCACGACCCTGCCGATCCTCCTGGTCTACCCGTTCGTCCAGCGGTACTTCGTCCGCGGCGTGATGCTCGGCGCCGTGAAGGGCTAGCCAGCACGTCCACCTGTTCCTCCACCGAACCACCGAACCCGAAAGGACCGCCATGCTCCACCGATCGTGGCGCCGCGTCGCGACAGCGGTAGCTGTGCTGCTCACGGCGACCAGCATCGCCGCCTGCAGTGATGAGCCGTCCGACGCCAAGGACCTGTCGGAGAACCGGGCCGGCGCGATGTCCGACTACGGCATCGGCAAGCAGTTCAAGGCGAGCGAGCCGGTCTCCTTCTCCCTCCTGTACAACAACCACCCGAACTACCCGCTGCGCGAGGACTGGCTGTTCTGGTCCGAGCTGAAGTCGCGGGCCAACGTCACCCTCACGCCGGTCGCCGTGCCGCTGAGCGACTACGAGCAGAAGCGCAGCCTGCTGATCGGCGCCGGTGACGCCCCGATGATCATCCCGAAGACGTACCCGGGGCAGGAGGACGCGTACGTGTCCTCGGGGGCGATCCTGCCGGTCAGCGACTACCTGGACCTCATGCCGAACCTGCAGGACAAGATCTCGCGGTGGAACCTGAAGCCCGAGATCGACGGGCGGCGGCAGGAGGACGGCAAGTTCTACGTGCTGCCCGGCCTGCACGAGAAGCCCTGGCAGGACTACTCGGTGGCGATCCGCACCGACATCCTCGACGAGTTGAAGCTGAGCACGCCGAAGACCTGGGACGAGCTGTACACGGTGCTCAAGGCGATGAAGGCCAAGTACCCGGACGTGTACCCGTTCTCGGACCGGTGGAGCAAGCCCAACCCGGCTGGCAACCTGCTCAACATCCTGGCCGTGTCGTACGGCTTGCAGGGTGCGGGCTGGAACTTCCAGCACACGAGCTGGGACGCCAACGCCAAGAAGTTCGTCTACACGGGCGCGAGCGACCCGTACAAGCAGATGCTCCAGTACCTCAACAAGCTGGTGAAGGAGAAGCTGCTCGACCCGGAGAGCTTCACCCAGACCGACGACCAGGCCCGGCAGAAGCTCGCCAACAGTAAGTCCTTCGTGATCAGCGCCAACGCCCAGGCCGTGGTGAACGACTACCGGCCGGACCTGGCCAAGACCAACCCCAAGGCCAGGATCGCCAAGATTCCGCTGCCGGTGGGGCCGGCCGGTGAGGTCAACCCGGCCAACCGGCTGGAGAACGGCGTGATGATCTCCGCGAAGGCCCGCGAGAGCAAGAACTTCGTGGCGATGATGCAGTTCATCGACTGGCTCTGGTACTCCGACGCCGGCCAGGAGTTCGCCAAGTGGGGCGTCGAGGGAAAGACGTTCGTCCGGGACGCCGCCGGCAAGCCCAAGCTGGCGCCGGACGTCAACGTCATCGGGCTCAACCCCAAGGCCCCCAAGCACCTGCAGAAGGACTTCGGCTTCTACAACGGGGTCTTCGCGTACGGCGGCAAGCCGGAGCTGGTGCAGGGCTTCTTCGCCCCGGAGGAGCAGGAGTTCCAAAAGGTCATGAACGCCCGCACGCCGGTCGTCGTGCCCCCGCCGCATCCGTTGACCGACGAGGAGCGGGAGCAGGCGTCCCTGTGGGAGACGCCGCTGAAGGACGCCGTCTACCAGGCGACTCTCCAGTTCGCGCTGGGCCAGCGGGACCTCGCCCAGTGGGACGCCTACGTGGCCGAGCTGAAGGGCAAGAACATGGACGCCTACCTGACCATGGTGAACAAGGCGTACGACCGCTACCAGAAGGACCACCGCTGAGGTGTCGGCCGGTCCGGTGACGCGTCCCGGACCGGCCGACCACGGCAATCCGCGCGGGAATCGCCTGCCGACCGGGAGGAGTAGGACAGTGAACGACACGGCGCAGACCCGGCGGCAGCTCGGCGACGGACCCCTGTCCCGGTTCGCGTCCCGCGTCTACATCCTGCTCGTGGTCGAGGTGCTGCTCCTCCTCACCACGCTGCCCGGCCTGCTCCCGCTGCTGCTGCTCGACCGCGACCCCAGCAACCTGCCGCTGGTCGCGCTGCTGCTGACACCGGTCGGGCCGGCTGTCTCCGCCGCCCTGTACGCCCTGCGCCACCAGCGGCCCGACCTGACGGACCTGCGACCCGCCGCGCTGTTCTGGCGGGGCTACCGCGGCAACGTCGGTGGCGCGCTGCGGGTCTGGACACCGGCGCTGGCGTGGCTGACGGTGCTCGCGCTCAACCTCGCCTACCGCGACGCGGTCGGCCTGCCCACCTGGTGGGTGGTCCCGCTGGTCCTGGTCGCGGTCGGGGTGGCACTCTGCGCGGCCAACGCGCTGGTGGTCACCTCGCTATTCCAGTTCCGTACCCGTGACGTCCTACGCCTGGCCGTGCACTTCCTCGTCCGTACCCCCGGGGTCTCCGTCGGCAACGCCCTGCTGCTCGGCGCGGCGGCCGGGATCACCGCGGTCTTCTCCGAAGGGGTCCTGGCGCTCCTCGCCTCGGTCCTGATCCTGGGGGTCCTGCGCGTCGCCGACCCGATGGTCGACCTGATCCGGAAGGAGTTCACCGCATGAGCCGCTCCACGACCGCCGAGGTGATCGTCACGCGGAGAGACGCGTGAACGCGGACTTGGAGGAGACGGTGTTCGTGGCGGAGCCGCCCGACGTCGAGGAACCGCGCGTCCACCCCGCGTGGCTGCCGCCGGAGGCGTTCCGGGCCCTCGGCGCGCGACGCGTCCTCGTGCACGGCGACGGGCTGCTCGTCGACACCGTCCTCGACGAGGTGACGCGCGCCTGCACGCGCTACGGCGGTCGGGTGTGGCATTCCCCCTCCTGGGACGTCGACGTCGACCTGGTGCTCACCCTTCGCGGGGCGCCCGAGCTGCCCAGTTCCGCGGTCGAGGCGGCCCGTTCGGCGGGGGAGGCGGCGCTCGCCGACATGGGCGACGACGGGACGCTCGGCGACGAGGGGTTCCTGCTGGCCCGCAGCGGTGCGACGACTGTGGTGCTGGCCGACGCGCCCGCCGGCCTCCTGTACGGGCTGTTCCACGTCGTACGGCTCTGCGCGGCCGCCTTCGACCCGGCCCGTCCACCCGAGCTGCACCGACCCGCGCTGCGCCGACGCATGCTGAACCACTGGGACAACGTGGCCGTGCATCCGGTGATGGGCCAGATGGAGCGGGGGTACGCCGGTGGCTCGATCTTCTGGGCCGGCGGTCGTCCGCGCGGGGACCTGACCCGCATTCGGGAGTACGGACGGCTGTTGGCGGCCAGCGGGATCAACGCGATCTCGGTGAACAACGTCAACGTGGGTCACGCCGAGGCGCTGTTGCTGACCGACCGACTCGGCGACGTGGCCCAGATCGCGGACGTGCTGCGCCCGTACGGCATCCGGGTGCACCTGTCGGTCACCTTCGCCGCGCCGATGGTCCTCGGCGCGCTGCCGACCGCCGACCCGTTCGACGAGGAGGTGCGCGCCTGGTGGGCGGCCACCACCCGGCGGGTGTACGAGCGCATCGACGACTTCGGCGGCTACCTGGTGAAGGCCGACTCGGAGGGGCAGCCCGGCCCGTTCACCTACGGACGCGACCACGCCGACGGGGCGAACCTGCTCGCCGAGGCCCTCGCCCCGTACGGGGGAGTTGTGCACTGGCGGGCGTTCGTCTACAACCACCACCAGGACTGGCGGGACCGGTCCACCGACCGGGCGCGGGCAGCGTACGACCACTTCGCCCCCCTCGACGGGCGGTTCCGTACCAACGTCGTGCTCCAGGTGAAGTTCGGCCCGGTGGACTTCCAGACGCGGGAACCGGTCTCGCCGGTGCTCGCCGCCATGCCGGCCACCCGGGTCGCGGTCGAGGTGCAGGTCACCCAGGAGTACACGGGTCAGCAGCGGCACGTCTGCCACCTCGGGCCGTGCTGGGGCGAGGTGCTGGGCTTCGCGCCCTGGGGCCCCGACGGGCGCACGATCGCCGACGTGGTCACCGGCGAGGCGGGCAAGGGCGGAGGCCTGGTCGCCGTCGCCAACACCGGTGACGACCTGTTCTGGACCGGGCATCCGCTGGCGCAGGCCAACCTGTACACGGTCGGCCGGCTCGCCTGGGACCCCCGGCTCGACCCGACGGCGATCCTCGACGAGTGGATGACGTTGACGTTTCCACCGTCGGCGACCGTCGATCCGGAGCTGGTCCGGCGGACGCTGCACGAGATCATGGACGACTCGTGGCGCACCTACGAGCGGTACACCGCCCCGCTGGGTGTCGGCTTCATGGTCCACCCCGGCGACCACTACGGCCCCGACGTCGACGGGTACGAGTACTCGCGCTGGGGCACCTACCACTTCGCCGACCGCGACGGCGTGGGCGTGGACCGCAGTCGCGCCTCGGGCACCGGCTTCGCCGGCCAGTACCCGCCGTACTGGGCCGAGGTGTACGAGTCGACGCGGACCTGCCCGGACGAGCTGCTGCTGTTCTTCCACCACGTGCCGTACACGCACGTCCTGCACAGTGGGTCGACGGTCATCCAGCACATCTACGACACCCACTTCGCCGGCGTCGAGGAGGTGGCCGTGATGCGGCGTCGGTGGCAGACGCTGAACGGGATGATCGACCCGGCCGTGTACGAGCGGGTGGCCGAGCGCCTCGACGAGCAGGTGCGCAGCGCCACCGAGTGGCGGGATCAGATCAACACGTACTTCTTCCGCAAGTCCGGGGTGCCCGACGCGCGAGGACGACGCATCTACTGAGCCAGCGGTTCACCAGGGGTGCACGGTCCCGTCCTCCAACCGGTTGACCGGCAGGTACGCGGGCGCGTACGGGAAGCGGGCCGCCGCCTCCTCGTCGATGTCGACGCCCAGCCCGGGCGCCTCGGCGGGGTGCAGGTAGCCGTCGGCGAAGTGGTAGCCGTGTGGAAACACCTCGTCGGTCTGCGCGGTGTGCCGCATGTACTCCTGGAGGCCGAAGTTGGGGATCGAGATGTCGAGTTGCAGCGCGGCGGCCATACAGATGGGGGAGAGGTCGGTGGCGCCGTGTGAGCCGCTGCGGACGTGGTGCAGCGCCGCGAGGTCGAAGATGCGCCGCAGGTGGGTGATCCCGCCGGCGTGCACCACGGTGGCCCGGATGTAGTCGATGAGCTGCTCGCGGATGAGCTGTGCCGCGTCGAAGACGGTGTTGAAGACCTCGCCCACGGCGATCGGCGTGGTGGTGTGCTGCCGGATCAGCCGGAAACCCTCCTGGAGGTCGGCGGGGACCGGGTCCTCCATCCAGGTCAGCGCATACGGCTCCAGACTCCGGCCGAGCCGGGCCGCCTCGATGGGCGTGAGCCGGTGGTGCACGTCGTGCAGCAGCCGCAGGGTGGGACCGAACTCGTCGCGGACCCGCGCGAAGACGCTTGGCACGTGCGACAGGTAGCGCTGCGTCGACCAGGTGGCCTCGCTGGGCAGAGCGGCGTCGGCCGGTTCGTAGAAGAGCTTGTCGGCGCTGACCCCGTACGTCTGGGGCAGACCCGGCACACCGCACTGCACCCGGACCGCCCGGTAGCCGAGGTCGACGTAGCGGGCAACCTCGACCAGCACCTCCTCGACGGTCTCGCCGTTGGCGTGGCCGTACACCGTGACGCCCTCGCGGGACCGGCCGCCGAGCAGTTGGTAGACCGGCAGGCCCGCCACCTTGCCCTTGATGTCCCACAGGGCGGTGTCCACCGCGGCGATCGCGCTCATCGTGACCGGACCGCGCCGCCAGTACGCGCCCTGGTAGAGGTACTGCCAGGTGTCCTCGATCCGCGCCGGGTCACGGCCGATCAGCAGCGGCGCCACGTGGTCGCGCAGGTAGGACGCGACGGCCAACTCCCGCCCGTTCAGAGTGGCGTCACCGACGCCGGTAACGCCCTCGTCGGTGACGATCTTGAGGGTGACGAAGTTGCGGCCCGGACAGGTCACGATGACTCGGGCGTCGACGATCTTCACTCGATCTCCTTCGTGCCCGCGGGAGTCGGGTGAGGACGCTCGCAGGGGGGGTGCACGCGAGGACGGTCTGCTTATCGGGAACGTGCCGATAATATCCCGGCGTCGGCCGGTGGCGCAGGGTCCCGCCGGCCCCGAAACCGGTGCTGGTGACCGCGCAATGCCTTACGCCGAAAGGTTTCCGGAAGCCTTGACAATCGAGTGTGCTCGATTGAAGCTGACATCGGTCACGCGAGCCGCGGTCACGGTCGGGCGAAGGGCAGTCCTCGACTAACCCCCTTCCATGCGCCATGTCCCCGAGGGATCGCGATCCATGACACTGAAGACAAGGCTGCTCGGCGTCCTCACGGCCGTCGCGACAGTCGCCGCGGCCGCGCTGGCGTTCGCCACCCCCGCGTCGGCCGCGACGCTCACGCAGGTGACCGGCTTCGGCAACAACCCCACCAACCTCCAGATGCACCTGTACGTCCCGGACCGGGTGGCGTCGCGCCCGGGGATCCTGCTCGCCCTGCACTACTGCACCGGCACCGGCCCCGCCTTCTACTCCGGCACGCAGTACGCGTCCCTCGCCGACCGGTACGGCTTCATCGTCATCTACCCGTCGGCGACCCGCAGCAGCAAGTGCTGGGACGTGGCCTCGCCGCAGGCGCTGCGCCGAGGCGGGGGCAGCGACCCGGTCGGGCTCGTCTCGATGATCGACTACGTCAAGCAGAGGTACTCCGCCGACCCGGACCGCGTCTTCGCCACCGGCACCTCGTCGGGCGCGATGATGACCAACGTCATGCTCGGTGACTACCCGGACGTGTTCGCGGCGGGCGCGTCCTTCGCCGGGGTGCCGTTCGCCTGCTTCGCCACCGGGGGCACCTCGGAGTGGAACAGCCAGTGCGCGAACGGGCAGCTCATCAAGACGGCCCAGCAGTGGGGCGACCTGGTCCGCGGGGCGTACCCCGGTTACAGCGGCCGCCGACCGCGGATGCAGATCTGGCACGGCACGAGCGACGACACCCTGCGCTACCCGAACTTCGGCGAGCAGGTCAAGCAGTGGACCAACGTGCATGGTCTGAGCCAGACCCCGACGTACACCGACTCTCCGCAGTCGGGATACACCCGCACCCGGTACGGCAGCAGCGGCCCGATGGCCCCGGTCGAGGCGATCAGCATGCAGGGCGTCACGCACAACATCCCCGTCGACGCCGCCCAGGTGATCCGCTTCTTCGGCCTCGACGGCACCGCCCCGCCCACGACGCCTCCGCCGACCACGCTGCCGCCCACCACGCCTCCGCCGACCACGCCGCCGCCCACCACGCCGCCTCCCACCACGCCTCCGCCGACCACGCCGCCGCCGCCCAGCGCGGGCGCCTGTCGGGTCACCTACACGGTCAACGCCTGGAACAACGGGCTCACCGCGAGCGTGAGCATCACCAACACCGGCACCACCGCGGTGAACGGGTGGGCGCTGACGTTCACCCTGCCCAGCGGCCAGAGCATCACCGGTGGCTGGAACGCCGCCTACTCGCCGACCAGCGGCGCGGTGACCGCCCGCAACGTCTCCTACAACGGCACCATCGCCCCGAACACGTCGGTCGACATCGGCTTCCAGGCCACCCACACCGGCGACGCCGGCAAGCCCACGTCGTTCGCCCTCAACGGTGCCGCCTGCTCGGTCTCCTGACCCCACCGCACCCCATCCGCAAGGAGTCACACGAATGGGAAATACGAGATGGAGGGCGGCATCGAGAGCCGCCGTCGCGCTGGCCGGGGCAGGCGCGCTCGCCGCCGGCATGGCGCTGGTCCTGACGGCGCCCGCCGCCGCCGGGACCACGCTCGGCGCGTCCGCCGCCGAGAAGGGCCGCTACTTTGGTACGGCCGTTGCCGGGTGCAAGCTCTCGGACAGCGCGTACACCACGATCCTGAACCGTGAGTTCAACATGGTGACGGCCGAGAACGAAATGAAGATCGACGCCACCGAACCGCAGCAGAACCGGTTCAGCTACGGCTCGGCCGAGCAGATCGTCAACCACGCCCGCAGCCGTGGCATGCAGGTACGCGGTCACACGCTGGCCTGGCACGCCCAGCAGCCGAGCTGGATGCAGGGCATGAGCGGAAGCGCTCTGCGGCAGGCGATCCTGAACCACGTGACGCAGGTGGCCACGCACTTCCGTGGGCAGATCTACTCCTGGGACGTGGTGAACGAGGCGTTCGCCGACGGCAACTCCGGCGGTCGGCGCGACTCGAACCTCCAGCGCACGGGCAACGACTGGATCGAGGCCGCGTTCCGTGCCGCACGGGCCGCGGACCCGGGCGCGAAGCTCTGCTACAACGACTACAACATCGACAACTGGACGTGGGCCAAGACGCAGGGCGTCTACAACATGGTCCGCGACTTCAAGTCCCGTGGCGTGCCGATCGACTGCGTCGGCTTCCAGTCGCACTTCAACAGCGACTCCCCGTACGTCAGCAACTACCGCACCACACTGTCGAGCTTCGCGGCGCTGGGTGTGGACGTGCAGATCACCGAGCTGGACATCGAGGGCGCCCCGGCGAACACGTACCGGAGCGTGGTCGAGGACTGCCTCGCGGTGGCGCGCTGCAACGGCATCACCGTGTGGGGCATCCGGGACAGCGACTCGTGGCGGTCCTACCAGTCGCCGTTGCTGTTCAACAACAGCGGCCAGAAGAAGCCCGCGTACGACGCCGTGCTCGCCGCGCTGAACAGCGGCACCAACCCGACGACGCCGCCGCCCACCACGCCGCCGCCGACAACCCCGCCGCCCAGCGACCCGCCGCCCACGACTCCACCGCCCACCACTCCGCCGCCCGGGCAGGGTGACTGCTCCGCCTCCGTGACGGTGAACCAGTGGAACGGTGGCTTCGTGGCGAACGTACGGGTGACCGCCGGCTCGTCGGCCCTCAACGGCTGGACCGTGACGATCTACCTGCCGTCCGGCGCGACCGTCACCAACGCCTGGAGTGCCGACCACAGCGGTAGCACCGGCACGACTACCTGGACGAACGTGTCCTACAACGGCCAGGTTGGCGCCGGCCAGTCCACCGAGTTCGGCTTCCAGGGCACCGGCACCGCCGGCACCCCAACCCCCACCTGCACCCCCCGCTAAAACCCCAAACCCCGGCCCCACCCTCGTGATCAAGAGGTTCGCGTCACCCGCTCCGGCGTGTCGTGACGCAAACCTCTTGATCACCGGGGCAGTGGCCGGGGCAGGCGGCTCCCACCCCCACCTGAAGCGCGTTGATCATGAAGTTATTGCCACGACACGCCGACGGCGGTGGCAATAACTTCATGATCAACCGGGTCCGGGTCCGGGGGCGGGAGGGGGGCGGGAGGGGGGCGGGAGGGGGCGGGGGTTAGCCGTCTATTCGGGTTATGTTGCGGATCTTGTTGGAGGCGTCCAGCGCGGCGACCTTGTAGGCCTCGGCCAGGGTCGGATAGTTGAACACCGCGTCGATCAGGTAGTCGATAGTGCCGCCGCAGCCCATCACCGCCTGACCGATGTGGACGATCTCGGTGGCGGCGGTGCCGAACACGTGCACCCCGAGCAGTCGGCCGTCCTCGGGGGAGACGAGGAGTTTCAGCATCCCGTACGAGTCGCCGACGATCTGACCGCGCGCCAACTCCCGGTAGCGGGCGATGCCCACCTCGAACGGCGTGGACGCCTCCGTCAGCTCGGCCTCGGTCTGGCCGACGAAACTGATCTCCGGGATCGTGTAGATGCCGATGGGTTGCAGGCCGAGCATCCCCCGGATCGGTTCGCCGCAGGCGTGCTGCGCGGCCAGCCGGCCCTGCTCCATCGAGGTGGACGCCAGCGCCGGGAAGCCGATCACGTCGCCGACTGCGTAGATGTTGTCGACAGGGGTGCGGTAGTTGGCGTCGACGGTGATGCGGCCGCGTCGGTCCGCCGTGAGGCCGGCCGCCTCCAGGGCCAGGTCGTCGGTCTGGCCCTGTCGGCCGGCCGAGTACATGACGGTGTCCGCGACGATCTTCTTGCCGCTCTTGAGGATGCACAGCGCCGCCGTCTGGTGCTTCTCCACGGCGGCGACCTCCTCACCGAAGCGGAACGCCACCGACAGGTCGCGCAGGTGGTATTTGAGTGACTCGACGACCTCGTCGTCGCAGAAGTCGAGCATCCGCTCGCGGCGCTCGACGACTGTCACCTTGGTGCCGAGGGCGGCGAACATCGACGCGTACTCCATGCCGATCACGCCGGCGCCGACCACGACCATGCTGCGGGGTACGGCCTGGAGGTTGATGACGCCGTCGGAGTCCACGATGGTCCGCTCGTCGAAGTCGACGCTGTCCGGGCGGGCCGGGCGGGTGCCGGCCGCGATGATGGCCTTGTCGAACGTCACCTTGGACTCGCGCCCAGAGCCGGCATCGACCCAGATGGAGTGGGCGTCCGCGAAACGCCCGGTACCGGTGATCATCGCGACGCGGTTGCGGGCGAGCTGGTTGCGGATGACGTCGGTCTGCCGGGTGATGACGTGCTGGGTGCGGGCGGCCAGGTCGCTGACCGTGATCTCCTCCTTGACGCGGTAGCTGCTGCCGTACAGGTCGCGCTGGCTCAGGCCGGTCAGATAGAGCACAGCCTCGCGCAGTGTCTTGGACGGGACGGTGCCGGTGTTGATGCACACCCCACCGAGCATGTCGCGGCGGTCCACGATGGCAACCCGCCTGCCGAGCTTGGCGGCGGCGATCGCGGCCTTCTGACCGCTGGGTCCGGAGCCCAGCACCAACAGGTCGTAGTCATACACGATCGTTAGCGTCGCAAGATGTCGCCGCCGACACCAGGCCCCGGATGCGAGCGTTACTCGTCTGCCGCCACGCAGACGCCGCCGTTCAACGTGATCTCCTCCGGCAGTTGCGTGCCGCTGGCGATGACGCCCAGCGAAACGGTGCCGCCGGGCCTGATCAGCGCGTTGTGGCTGGTGTTGCGGACCCGCAGGTAGCTGTTGTCGGGCCGGTCGACGACCTGCGCGCCCCAGAGGGCCCGCACCTGCTGGCTGGCCCAGAACCGCCAGGTCATCGTCCAACCGTTCACCGCCGTCGTGCCGGTGTTCTCGACGGCGAGGTACGCCACGAAGCCGTCCGACCACTGTCGGACGACGGTGCGGACGGCGCAGCTCGGCGGGGGCGGCAGGGTGGTCACGGTGACCGGCGGGGACAGCGCTGACCAGTTGCCCGCCTCGTCGCGGGCGCGCACCACGAAGGTGTACGTGGTGTTCGGCGTCAACCCGCTGACCTGGGTCATGGTGGGCCTCGGCGGGAACTGGTACAACTCTCTGACCAGGGTCAGCTGACCACCGGCGTCGACCCGGTACACCTCGTACCGGTCGAGCACGACGTTCTCGGTCGACGGGGCCCAGCGCAGCCACACCAGGGTCGCGGCGACGTCGTACGCGACCGGCTGGCCCGGCGCGCTCGGCGGCTGGGTGTCACCCGGTGGCATCGTCACCCGCAGCGTCGGGCTCGACGGTGAGCGGTTTCCCGCCGCGTCCAGCCCAGCCACGCCGAAGGTGTAGGTGCGCGACGGCCGGAGGTCGGTGATGCGGATGCTGTTGGTGCCCGTCGACCACGTCCGGCCGTTGTCCTCGAACATCGCCGAGACCGCGTAGCCGACCACTCCCACGTTGTCGGTCGACGCGGCCCACGTCAGCTCGACCGAGGTGGTGTCGATGGCGGTGACAGTGATCGGGCCGGGGGCGGTGGGTCGCTCGGTGTCGTCGGCGGCGTACGCCGGACTCGGGCCCAGCATGGCCGTCGCGGCCACCAGTGCGGCGACGACCAGGGTGACGGCTCGTGATCGGGGCCGTGTTCGGATTGGGTGCACGATGAATCCCTCGCCTCCGGTTGTCCGCAGCGGGCCGGCGATTCACTGCCCTGGATTTTAGGGCAGCGGGCGACGCGAGGATGCCCCGTCTAGGTGACCAGGCGGCGTTCCCAGGCCCAGGCGGCGATCTCGACGCGGTTGCGGGCCGGGAGTTTCGTCTGGACGCTGGCCAGGTGGGTCTTGACCGTGCCGACGGCGATGAAGAGCTGACTGGCGATCTCGGCGTTGGTCAGGCCCCGGGCCACGAGCCCACCGAACACGAGGCGTGCCCCGTCGGTGATGCCCCGCTCGACGTAGCCGACGACCTTGCGCCGGTGCGCCTCGGACGCCAGCGGGCCGATCCGGGTGGCCTCGTCGGTCGGGTCGCCGACGGTGTACTGCCGCGCCGCCTCGACGGCCAGCGAGACGATCTCGTCCTGGCGGGCGGCGGGCGCCAGCATCCGGGGCCACGCGCCGCACACCTGCCCGCCGTTCGAGAACGCCATCAGCACGCCGGTGCTGACAGCGGTCGGCAGGTCGGCGTCGTCCAGGATGATGGTCGCGCCCTTGCCGCCCAGCTCCAGCGCCACCCGCTTGACCGTCGCCGACGCCACCACGGCGATCCGCCGCCCGGCCCGGGTGGAGCCGGTGAACGAGATCATGTCGATGTCCGGGTGGGCGGATATCGCCTCGCCGACGACCGCGCCGGTGCCGTACACGACGTTGAACACACCGGCCGGTACGCCCGCCTCGGCGGCGACCTCGGCCAGGATCCGCACGGTCAGCGGGGCGTTCTCCGACGGCTTGAACACCATCGTGTTGCCGGCCAGAAGCGCCGGCGCCAGCTTGGAGACGATCTGCTGGAGCGGGAAGTTCCAGGGAGTGATCGCGCCGACCACGCCGATCGGCTCCCGGACGATCAGGGAGTTGCCGATCTCCTCGGTCCAGGGGAAGTCGTCGGCCAGGCCGGCGACGGAGTCGACCACCGCGGCCGGGAAGCCGACCTGTGCCGTACGGGACATCGTGATCGGAGAGCCCATCTCGGCGGTGATCGCCGCCGCGATCCCCTCCGTCCGGGCGGTGAGCCCGGCGCCGAGGCGGCGCAGAACGTCCGCCCGGTGCCGCGGCGTGGTGGCCGACCAGGCGGGGAAGGCGTCGCGCGCGGCGACGACGGCGCGGTCGACGTCGGCGGCGGTACCGGCCGGGGTCTCGGCGACGACGTCCCCGGTGGCGGGGCTGACGACGGGAAGCGTCCCGGCGGAGCCGGCGACGGTCTCGCCACCGATCCAGTGGCCGGTGACGGTGTGCGGATGAGTGGTCATGCGCCGACCGTGGCACCGACGCGCAGGCCCAACCAGGTGCGGTTCATCCCCGGTCCGGCTCTCCCTGGCTGGGCGTCGAGGTTCTGCACCCGACACCCCGCCGACCGGCTCCAATCCGACGGCCGATCGGTCTCCGCCACGCGGTCGTCACGAAAACGGGCGGCAACCCGTCACAGTCCCCGGATAGTCTGCCTCCGCGCGTCGTCGCCCCGGCACGTCGCGTCCCGCGTCTGGTCGGCGCGGCGATATCGCCGCCACCGCCCACCATCCGCCGGATCAACCGACCTCAGGAGAGTTAGTGACACAGCAATCCGTCGCGACATCGGACAAACTCGACGCCGCGGTGCTCAAGGTGGCGGGTGTCGTCGTCCTTGGCGCGATCATGTCGATCCTCGACGTGACGGTGGTCAGCGTCGCGCTGCCCACGTTCCAGAATGAGTTCGACGCGTCCTACGCCCGGGTGGCCTGGACGATGACGGGCTACACGCTCGCCCTGGCCACGGTGATCCCGCTCAGCGGATGGGCGGCCGACCGGTTCGGGACGAAGCGCCTCTACATGGTGGCGCTCGCCCTGTTCACGATCGGGTCCGGGCTCTGCGCCACCGCGGACTCGATCGGCGAGCTGATCGGCTACCGCGTCCTGCAGGGCCTCGGCGGCGGCATGCTCATGCCGCTGGGTATGACGATCATGACCCGGGCGGCCGGGCCGCACCGGATCGGCCGGCTGATGGCCGTCCTCGGCATCCCGATGCTGCTCGGCCCGATCGGTGGCCCGATCCTCGGCGGCTGGCTGATCGACACGGCGAGCTGGCACTGGATCTTCCTGATCAACCTGCCGATCGGTGTCGTCGCCCTGATCTACGCGCAGATGGCGCTCCCCAAGGACGCTCCCGAGCCGTCGGAGTCCTTCGACTTCCTCGGCATGCTGATGCTCTCGCCGGGTCTCGCGCTCTTCCTCTACGGCGTCTCGTCGTTGCCGGAGGCGGGCACCTTCTCCGCGACCAAGGTCTGGGCTCCGATGCTGGTCGGCGGCGTGCTGGTGGTGGCGTTCGTGCTCTACTCCTTCAAGCCCCGGCACCCGCTGCTCGACCTGCGGCTGTTCCGCAACCGCAACCTGACCATCGCCGCGGCGACGCTGTTCGTGTTCATCATCGCGTTCATGGGCGCCGGCCTGCTGTTCCCGAGCTACTTCCTGCAGGTGCGCGGCGAGTCGACGTTGGCCGCCGGTCTGCTGATGGCCCCGCAGGGCATCGGCGCGATGATCACCATGCCGATCGCCGGTACGCTCGCCGACCGGGTGCCGATCGGTCGCACCGTTCCGTTCGCGTTGGCCCTGATCGTGATCGGGTTCTTCGGGTTCACCCAGGTCGACCCGCAGACGTCGTACTGGCTGCTCGGTGGGTCGCTGTTCGTGATGGGCCTCGGCATGGGCGGCACGATGATGCCCATCATGACGTCGGCGCTGCGGACGTTGCAGGCGCAGGAGGTCGCGCGCGGCTCGACGCTTGTCAACATCCTGCAACAGATCGGCGGCTCGGTCGGCGCCGCGGTGATGTCGGTGATCCTGACCAACGAGCTGAACGGCTCCCGCCCGATCCCCGGCCTGGTCGACGAGAGCGGCAAGCCGATCACCGAGGCCGGGCTGGCTATCGCCTCCCAGCAGCGGCCGGAGCTGCTCACGCAGATGCCGGTGGATCCGTCGATCATCGAACGGGGTCTCGACTTCGCCGCGAAGTCGTTCGCCCACACCTTCTGGGTGGCGTTCGCGCTGGTGCTGATCACGTTCGTACCGGCCGCCCTGCTGCCGCGCCGGCGTACGCCCGCGCAGCCGCTCGGCGACGAGCAGACCGACCTGCCCAAGACGCCCGTCGTCATCCACTGACCGACGCGCCCGCCGCGCTCGACGCCCGTCCGGTGTCGAGCGCGGCGGTGCGTTGATCAGCGCAGGGGACCGTCGCCAGCCCCGTCGGGGTCCTCGATCACGTGGACCGCTGCCTCCTCGGCGCTGGCGCCACCCGCGTCGATGCCGGCGTCCCACGCCACCGACTCGGCCTCGTCGTCCTCGCGGACGCCCTCGTCGTACTCGACGAGACGGCCCGCGCGCGGCTCGGCCTCGTACCCGCGACGGGTCAGCTCGTCCTCGTCGTCGCCACCCTCGGCGTACGGGTCGACGTCCGGTTCCTCCTGGGCGAGGTACTGATCCAACGACTCGCCCGCCCGCTCCTCGGCGGGGGTGGTGCCGAACCGGTTCGCCGCCGTCCAGTGGTCCGCGGCGACGATGCCGGTGTCGAGGGGGTCGCCGACGCGGTCGTCGTCGAGGGTGTCCGAGGCGTCCAGCACGCCGTCGTCCTCGACCACGTTCCACTCGTCGACGGAATCCGTCTGGCTCACGGCAGTTTCTCCTTCGTCACGGCGCAGCGAAGCGCCAAGCCTATGACCGTGCAACGCCGCCGGCTCCCGGGGCCTGCCCGTTGTGACGAACCGACCTCGGGGGCGGCACGAGCGTCACCGCTTCAGCAGCTCCACCACGGCCTCGGTGAACTCTGTCGGCTGCTCGACGTGCCCGAAGTGCCCGCTGCGCTCCAGCACCACCAGGCGCGAGTCCTTGAGGCCGGCGTGCAGTTCCTCCGCGTAGCGGGGGCCGCAGATGAAGTCGTACGCGCCGACGATCACCACGGCCGGCGCGGCGATCTCACCGAGCCGGTCGCGCACGTCGAAGGGCGTCGGGTCCTGCGCGCCCGCCGGCGCCGCCCAGGCCCGCAGGCCCGCCTGCAACGGGGCGAAATCGGCCCGCCGGGCCCAGAAGTCCGCGAAGTACACCGGCAGCGCCTCGCTGAGACCGGCGCTCAGCGACTCGTCGTCGGTGGCGGCCAGGGCCCGCTGGAGAGCAGCCGGTACGGCCGCCGCCTCCGGGTGCTCGGGGTGCCGCAGCGGGTACGCGGCGAGGCCCTTCATCGCCTCGGCCCAGAATTCGGCGCCGGTGACGGGCGAGGTGTCGTACAGGGCGAGGCCGGCGACGCGGTCCGGGTGCTCCACGGCGTACCGCTGGATGACGAAACCGCCGTACGAGTGCCCGAGCAGGTAGACCCGGGGCGCACCGAGATGCGCGACGACCGCGTCCAGGAAACGGACATAGGTGTTCATCCGGTAGTCGTCGCGGTTGTCGAGGCGGCCCGACGCGCCCGTGCCGACCGGCTCGACGTACACCATGGTGAAGTGCTCTTCGAGGCTCGGCGTCCGCAGGTAGGCCCATTCGATGCCGGGGCCGCCCGAATGCGCCACACAAACCGGGCCGGTGCCGGCGACGTGGTAGACCTGCCGCACCCCGTCGACGGTGAACGTGTGGGCGCCCGGCGCGAGCGCGCCGACGTCGTGGCGGGTGGAACCCATGAAGTATCTCCCGATCCGTGGCCCGTGCGGCATGTGCCGCGAGGGTGAGTGGTGGCTGACACGGACCAGATGCGCGGGTCGGGGAGAAAGTTCGCTCTGCTCGGGAACTTCCTCAGGCCCGCGCGGGAACGGGATGGAACAGGGTGAGTTGGCGCACTCTCCCGCCGCGTAGCACCTGCGACCACAGAGCCGTGGGCGGGCAGTGCTCCGGGTTGTCCGGCGGGCTGATCAGGTCGGTCTCCCAGAGCAGCACGTCGCCGCTGGACACGACGGTGCGCAGCCGCTGCCGTACCCCGGCTTGCAGGTCGCTGGTCATGCCGTGGACCGCCAGGTCCCGGCCGCCGCGTGGGCGCCGCCGGGGCGAGGCGGACGATGGCCCGCCCCCTCGGCGTACGTGTCCGGGAGCCCGACCCCCTCGTGCGCGGCCTTGCACTGCTTCAGCGGAGGCAACACCTCGTGTCCGGATACCGGACACGAGGTGTGTTGCCCCGGTTGAAGCAGAGCAAAGCGCTGAGACGAGGTGGGCTGCCCCTGCCGCGCCCTGGTTCGGCCCGTCGGGACCGACCTGGAAGGGGGCGAGGCCCGCCCCGCTGATCGGGTCGGGCCTCGTCGTGGCGACCGCTTCTCCCTGAAACATCCATTCTGAACCGGTCTGCTCGGTCAAGGGCACGACGGACCGGCGCGACCATTCCGGGGCGGAACGGCCGTTCTCCGCACCCTGCGGGATGGACGAGGGCGCACGCCGCGCGCCGGTCTGGACGCCTGAGTGAGGATGGGGGCGTGGAGATCGAACCGGTCGACGGCGCACCCCGGCAGGCGTTCCGCTGGGCGCTCCTGCGTCAGCGCTGGGAGGACCTCACCTTCCTGCACTGGGCCGTCGCGCCGGAGGTCGTCGCGCCCCTGCTGCCCGCCGGCACCGCGCCGGACACCATCGGCGGGGTCAGCTACGTCGGGCTGATCGGCTTCCGGATGGTCGGGCTGGGCTTCGGCCGTGGTCCGGGCGTGAGCTGACCCGGCTCCAGGGCGCCGAGCCGCAGCCGCCGCCGGAGCCGCTGCACCTGCCCAACTGGCATCCCCGCTGGCCGTTGCACCGGGCGGAACTGCTGCGCCTGGACGACGAACTGGTCGCCGCCGCGGGCCTGCCGCCGCCGGTCGGGCCGCCGGTCAGCGTGCTCTACTCGCCCGGCGTCGGTGTGCGATTCGGGCCGCCCGTCGCGCTCCGGCGGCCCGGCTGAGTGACGCCGGGCCGCCGGTCGCTCAGTACCGGCCGCCCTCGGGGGCGGGCAGGGCGTCGAGGTCGGCGAGCTCCCGCGCACCGAGCCGCACGTCACCGGCCGCGCAGTTGTCCACCAGGTACTTCGGTGTCTTGGTGCCGGGGATCGGGATGACCCGATCGCCCTGGGCCACGACCCACGCCAGCGCGACCTGCGCGGGGCTGACGCCGGCCCGCTCGGCGATCTCCCGAACCTGGCCGACGATGGCGAGGTTGGCGCGCAACGCCTCCTGCTGGAAGCGCGGCAGGCCACGTCGGAAGTCGTCCGCCGGCAGGTCGTCGAACGACGCGAAACGTCCGGTGAGGAAACCCCGGCCCAGTGGAGAGAAGGGCAGGAAGGCGATGCCCTGCTCGACGCAGTACGGCAGCACCTCGGCCAGCGGGTCCCGGGTCCACAACGACAGCTCGGACTGCACCGACGCCACCGGGTGCACCGCCTGGGCCCGCTCGATCTGGTTGACCGTCACCTCGGACAGGCCGATCTGTCGCGCCTTGCCGGCCGTGACGACCTCCGCCATCGCGCCCCAGGACTCCTCGATGGGCACCTCGGGGTCGACGCGGTGCAGTTGGTAGAGGTCGACGTGGTCGGTGCCGAGGCGACGCAGGCTCTCGTCGATCGCCGCGCGGATGTGTTCCGGCCGGCCGTTGTTGCCGATCTTCGGTGAGTTGCCGGGGCCACCGGTCGGGGAGGTCGCCACCAGGCCGACCTTCGTCGCCAGGACGGCCCGCTCCCGGTGGCCGTCGGCCAGCGCCCGCCCGACCAGTTCCTCGTTGGTGTACGGCCCGTACACATCGGACGTGTCGATAAGCGTGGCGCCCAGATCCAGCGCCTGTCGGATCACGGCGATCGAGGTGTCGTCGTCGCGAGGGCCGGTGATGTCGTATCCGTGGCTCATGCCCATGCACCCGAGGCCGATGACGCCGACCTTGGGTCCTGCACTGCCCAGCGTGGTGGTTCGCATGGGCACCACGCTACGTCCGCAGTCCGCCTACCGCCTGCCGCCCGGCCTGGTGCCCACCGTGTACCGAGCACGCCGCCGGAGTGGGCGCGGGTGGTGCGGATCGGTCCAGCCTAGAATCGACAAAGCTCACTCTTTTGTGCGGCATGGGCTGGGCTACCACGAAGGGCGGTGTGTGGGGCATGGGACCGGACGAGCGACGACGGGTGTTCGAGCAGGCGCGGGAGCTCTCGACGCGACAGGAGACGTGGGCGGAGGCCGACCGGCTGTGGGCGCGGGTGGTCGAGGCGTACCGGGATGCCGTGCGCGGTCCGGGTGGGACCCGCGAGGACCAGCAGCAGTTGGCCCGGGCGCTGTGGCGGCACAGCATGCTGCTCTCCGCGCGCGGCCGGGCCGCCGACGGGACGGCACCCGGCGGTGAGGCGGTGGTCGTCTTCGAGCGGGTGTACGACGCCGTGGCGGCCGAGGGCGGCAACGTGGCGGCCGCGCCCCGCGACGACGCCCTCGCCGAGCTGATCACCGCACTGGTGGACCTGGCCGAGGTCTCGTTCGCCGCCGGTCAGCCCGCCACCCGCAGGGACCTGTTGGAACGTGCCGTGACGATGGGTCTGACCTCTGCCGGGTCGCCGCCGGACGCGGGGCCGCGGACCCGGGAGGCGATGGGGACGGCGTACCACAACCAGGCGGTGGCGCTGCTGCACCGGCACCTCACCCGGCCGTCGTCGGCGGAGGGCGCCAAGGAGGCGGCGCTGGCGGCGTCGCGGGCCTGTGAGCTGCGCCAGGGGCTGCTGGACATGGCGCGCCCGCTGACGTTCTGGGAGTTGGCCAACACCTACGGCGTGTACGCCCAGTGCCTGGTTCTGATCGGCGACCTGGACCGGGCGGCCCTGGTGCTGTCGATGGGCAACCGCTTCGTGGAGACGTTGGGCCCGGCCGCGGCGGAGCCCGCCCAGCAGTTGCGGGTCGCGGCCGAGATGTTGGCTCGGGAGCAGGGTGGGTCGCAGGGTGCGGCTGGTTCGCGCCGCTGGGGCTGGCGTCGCTGAGCGGCGGTGATCCGGCCGCCCCGGCTTGCATCATCGTGGTCCTCGGGACGCCGACGGTGGCCTCGACGGTCGGGCCTGCCACCCGGAGGCGCAGTCCTGGATCGACTGGATGAGGGCCAACGGCATCTCCTGGACCGCCTGGAAGCTCGACGTCGGCACCGACACCATGAACCTGCTCAGCCCAGGGGCCCCCGTGACCGGCGGATGGAACAACTACCTGCACGGCCACGCGCCGTTCGTGGTCGCCAACCTGCGGTGACCCGGCCCCGCGACTGAGCGGGTCGGGTCCCGATCAGGCACGGGCGGCCCGCGTCGTCGTGTGCGCCGCGCCGCGCTGCCGTCGGCCGGCGAGTCACTGACGGAGCCCACCCACTGTCCGAAGATGATCAGGCCGTTCTCGTCCTGGGGTGACCACGAGGCGGAACGGCGCGTCACCTTAACGCGCCGGAAACACCCTCGCTATCAAGCCTGAGAACGCTCGTCGGACAGTCGAGACCACCGACACGCGAACCGGGGTGACCATGGTCGACAACACCACGAACGCGGCGACGTTCGACGGACCGGTGGACCGGTCCGGCAACGGCCGGGCCGTGCCGACGTCCCGTCCCGCTCCGACCGCGCCGGCGTACGACGACGACCCGGCTGACCTCGCCACCATCGGCGTCGAGGAGGAGTTCCACGTCGTCGACCTGCACACCCGGGAGCTGGTGCCCCGGGCCGGGGAACTGCTCGACCGGCTGCCGGCCACGTCGTTCACCGCCGAACTGCACCGCAGCGTCGTGGAGACCAACACCGCCGTCTGTCGGACCCTGGACGAGATCCGCGCCGAGCTGACCCGGCTGCGTCAGTCGGCGGTCCAGGTCGCCGACCGGGCCGGGCTGGGCATCGTGGCGGCCGGTACGGTCCCGCTGCGCGCCGACGGCGACCCGAGCGTGACACCCACCTCGCGCTACCGGCGCATGGTCGACGAGTACCAGTTGCTCGCCCGCGAGCAGTTGATCTGCGGCGCGCAGGTGCACATCGGCGTCTCCGACCGGGACCTGGCGGTGGCCGTCACCCGTCGCGTCCAGCCGTGGCTGCCGGTGCTGCTCGCCCTCTCCACCAGCTCGCCGTACTGGATGGGCCAGGACAGCGGCTACGCCAGCGTCCGCTCACTGGTCTGGCAGCGCTGGCCCACGGCCGGCGACCCGGGCGAGGTGACCAGCGCGGCCGACCACGAGGCCCTGGTCGCCGAGCTGATCTCGTCCGAGACCATCACCGACCCCGCCATGATCTACTTCGACGTCCGGCCGTCGGCGCACGTGCCGACCGTCGAGCTGCGCATCACCGACGCCAACGCCGACGTCGAGACGATCGTCCTGCTCACCGGGTTGTTTCGCGCACTCGTGCGGCGGGAGGTCGCCGCCCTGCGCGCCGGGGTCGAACGAACCGCCGTCCGCCCGCCGGTGCTGCGCGCCGCCGTGTGGCGGGCCGCCCGCTCCGGGCTCGAAGGCGACCTGCTCGACCTGCCCCGCTCGGCCCGCCCGGTGCCGGCCGCCCAGGCGGTCCGCCGCCTCGTGACCGACCTGCGCCCGCAGTTGGAGGCGACCGGCGACTGGGAACAGGTCAGCGAGCTGACCCGGTACACGCTGGAGCGTGGCAGCTCCGCCGCACGGCAGCGGCGGGCGTTCGAGCGGCGCGGCCGGTTGGCCGACGTCGTCGACCTGCTGCTCGACGAGACCCGGGGCCGGGTGCGCCCGTCCCTGCCCGGCTCGTCGACACCGCCCGCGCTGCCCACGTACGCCGATGCCGGCGACGAGGTCTTCGGCCCGGCCGGGCCGGCGCGCGCGTACCGTCCGCTCCTCGCCGCCCTGCGTACCCTCGGCGCCGCCGGCCTGCGTCAACGCGAACACGACCGGGACGAGGAGCAACGCGCCCGGGGCGTGACGTTCAGCGTGGCCGGCGAGGCCAGCACCCGGCTCTTCCCGGTCGACCTGGTGCCCCGGGTCGTGCCCGCCGACGACTGGCGGACGCTGCGTGCCGGCCTGGTGCAGCGCGCCCGCGCGCTCGACGCGTTCCTGCGCGACGTGTACGCCGACCGGGCGGTGGTGGCCGACGGGGTCGTGCCGGCCTGGGTGGTGGAGTCCTCGCCGGGGCTGCGCCCGACCGGCGCGCTGATGGATCGGCACGGCACCCGCGCCCAGGTGTCCGGAACCGATCTCGTCCGCGATCCCGACGGCGGCTGGTACGTGCTGGAGGACAACCTGCGGGTGCCCTCGGGCATCGGGTACGCCGTGCAGAACCGGCGGCTCACCCAGGCGGTGCTGCCCGAGCTGCCGGTGCCCGACGACCTGCTGCCCGCCGACGAGACGCCGGCGATGCTGCGCCGGGCGCTCGTCGCCGCCGCGCCGGCCGCCGCCGACGATCCCGCCGTGGTGGTGCTCAGCAGCGGCCCGGGTGACCCGGCCTGGTTCGAGCACCGGCTGCTCGCCGACGAGATGGGTGTGCCCCTGACCGAGAGCAACGACCTGCTCGTCGAGGACGGCCGCGTCCACGTGGTCTCGGAGGGGCACCGCAGCCCGGTGGACGTGATCTACCTGCGGATGGACGAGGAGGCGTTGCTGCACGCCCCGGGCGCGGACGGCGTGCCCCTGGGCTGGCCGCTGCTCGCGGCGGTGCACGCCGGGCGGCTCACGCTGGCCAACGCGCTCGGCAACGGCGTCGGCGACGACAAGGCGCTGTACGCGTACGTGCCCAAGCTCATCGAGTACTACCTCGGGGAGAAGGCGCTGCTCGGGGACGTGTCGACGTACCTGTGCGGGCTGCCCGAGCAGCGCGCCGAGGTGCTGGGCCGGCTCGACGAGCTGGTGCTCAAGCCGGTCGACGGGTACGGCGGTGACCGCGTGGTGATCGGCCCGCGCGCCGAGGCGGAGGAGTTGGACGCCGTCCGGGAGCAGATCCTCGCCGCCCCGCACCGGTGGATCGCCCAGGAAATGGTCACGCTCACCACCCACCCGGTCTTCGACGGCACGGCCCTCGCGCCTCGCCACGTTGACCTGCGGGCATTCGTGTTCCTCGGCGAGACTGCGGAGGTGGCGCCGGTGGCGCTGACCCGGGTCGCGCCGGCCGGCAGCATGATCGTCAACTCTTCGCGGGGAGGTGGGTCGAAGGACACCTGGCTGCTCGGCGGAGCCGGGCAACCCTCGGTGTAACCCACGCTTGACGCAGATGTCATCGGGACGCAACCCGGTCCGCCAAGCCTGGACCGGTCAGCGGCCCGAGCGGACCGAGCCGATGAGAGGTGTGTGCCATGTGCGGTATCGGAGGTGAGTTCCGCCTCGACGGGGCGCCGCCGGACCTGGCGGCGCTGGAACGGATGCTGCCCGTCCTGTCCTCCCGGGGCCCGGACGGCGAGGGGCGGTGGCAGCACGGCCCGGCGGCGCTGGTGCACCGCCGGCTGCGCATCATCGACCTGTCCGACACCGGCGCCCAGCCGATGGTCGACCCCGAGCTGGGCCTCGCCCTCGTCTTCAACGGCTGCATCTACAACTACCGGGAGCTGCGCGACGCGCTGACCGCGGCTGGTTACACCTTCCGGTCCACGTCGGACACCGAGGTGATCCTCAAGGCGTACCACCGGTGGGGAACGGCCTGCGTCGAGCGGCTCTACGGGATGTTCGCCTTCGCCCTGGTCGAGCTGGCCACGCACACGCTCGTGCTGGCCCGTGACCGGCTCGGCATCAAGCCGCTCTACCTGGCCGAGACGCCGGGCCGCATCCGGTTCGCGTCGACCCTGCCCGCGCTGCTCGCCGCCGGTGACGTCGACACCGACCTCGACCCGGTGGCGCTGCACCACTACATGAGCTTCCACTCGGTGGTGCCGCCGCCGCGCACCATCCTGGCCGGTATCCGCAAACTCCCGCCCGCCACCGTGCGCGTGGTCACCGCCGCCGGCCGCAGCACCGACACCGTCTACTGGCGGCCCGAGTTCACCCGCGCCGCCGCGCCGACCATGTCCGCCGAGGAGTGGCAGGAACGGATCATGGGGGCGTTGCGCACCGCCGTACGACGGCGGATGGTCGCCGACGTGCCGGTGGGCGTGCTGCTCTCCGGCGGTCTCGACTCCAGCCTGATCGTCGCCCTGCTGGCCGAGCAGGGCCAGACCGGCCTGGCCACCTTCAGCATCGGCTTCGAGGCGGCGGCGGGGGAGAGCGGCGACGAGTTCCACTACTCCGACCTGATCGCCCGCCACTTCGACACCGACCACCACCAGATCCGCATCGACGCGACGCGGTTCGTGCCCGCCGTGCACCAGGCCATCGGGGCGATGAGCGAACCGATGGTCAGCCACGACTGCGTCGCGTTCCACCTGCTCTCCGAGGAGGTCTCGCAGCGCATCACCGTGGTGCAGTCCGGCCAGGGCGCCGACGAGATCCTCGCCGGCTACGACTGGTACCCGCCGATGGCGAACGTCGCCCGCGCGGACGCCGTCGAGGCGTACGCCCGGGTGTTCTTCGATCGTCGGCACGACGCGCTCGCCGGCCACCTGGCGCCCGAGTGGATGCTCGACCACGACGCCAGCCTGGAGTTCGTCGCCGCCCACTTCGGCGCGCCGGGCGCGGACACCGCGCTCGACGCGGCGCTGCGCCAGGACAGCCTGGTGATGCTCGTCGACGACCCGGTCAAGCGGGTCGACAACATGACGATGGCGTGGGGGCTGGAGGCCCGGGTGCCGTTCCTCGACCACGAGGTCGTCGAGCTGGCCGCCGCCTGCCCGCCGGCGCTCAAGCTGGCCCAGGGCGGCAAGGGCGTGCTGAAGGCCGCCAGCCGGGGCATCGTCCCCGACGAGGTGATCGACCGGCCCAAGGGCTACTTCCCGGTGCCCGCCATCCGGCACCTGTCCGGCCCGCTGCTCGACGACGTCCGGGACGCCCTGACGGCGGGCCCGGCGCGCGACCGTGGTCTGTTCCGCAAGGACTACCTGGAGGAGTTGCTGGACACGCCGAACGCCCAGCGGACCACGTTGGGTTCCAACGCGCTCTGGCAGCTCGGGCTGCTGGAGCTCTGGTTGCAGCGGATCGGGGTTTAGATGAGCGTACGGACCGAGGTGCCGCGCCGGCTCCGACCGGCGCGTAACCGGCCGGCGGCGACCCCGCCTCCCGGCGAGGACTTCGCGCCCGCGCCGTCACCGGACGGTCGGCGGGTGGCGTACGTGTCCGATCGTGCCGGCACGCCGGCCGTCTGGGTCCGCGACGTCGACGCCCCCGAGGCCGTCGCGTTGCCCGGCGGCGACGAACCGGTCCTGGCGGTGAGCTGGTCTCCGGACGGGCAGTGGCTGGCCTGCGTGGTCGCGCCCGGTGGCGCGCCCCGCACCGAGCTGTGGGTGCTCCACCCGGACGGCACGCAGCGCCGCCAGGTCGCCGGCTTCGGCCGCCGCAGTGCGAGCCTGGCCGGGTGGCTGCCGGGCGGCGCGTTGATGGCGGTCACCGAGACCGCCGAACGGGGTGCCGCCGTGCTCGTCGACGCCGGCACCGGGCATCGGCGGGTGCTGGCCGAGGACGACCTGCTCACCCTCCTGGACGTCAGCCCGGACGGCGGCTCAGCCCTGCTGCGGCGGGGCCCCCGCAACGCCCGCTGGCTGGAACTGCTCGACGTGGCCACCGGCGACCGCGTACGTCTGCTGCCGGACACCGGCCGGGGCAGCACCGACCAGGGCTGGTTCGGCCCCGGCGGGACGAGCGTGTTGGCGCGTACCGACGCGTTCTCGGAGCTGGCGGCGCTGGTGCGCGTCGACCTCGCCCGACCGACCCTGGCCCCGACGCGCGTCGCGGCGCGGCCGGACGCGGAGCTGGAATGCGTCGCGCTCGACGCCGACCGCACGCAGGCCGCGCTGCTGTGGAACACCTACGGCGGGCGTAGCGAGCTGAGCCTGTGCGATCTCGCCAGCGGCGTCCAACGGGCCGTGACCGCCCCGGGCGAGGTGCTCGGCGACGCCGTCTTCGCCGAGGACGGTGACCTGCTCTGCGTCACCGCGCAGGGGCCGGTGCAGCCCCGGGAGGTCTGGCTGGTCGATCCGGCGACCTCCACCCCGCGCCCGCTGCGGCCGGACACCGACGCCGAGCGTACGGGGGGCGCGGGGGTCGCGCCGCAGTTGGTCGACCTGCGTGCCCACGACGGAACGCCGCTCTCCGGCTGGCTCTACCGCCCGGCCGGTCCGGGGCCCTGGCCGACGGCGATCAGCCTGCACGGCGGCCCCGAGGCGCAGGAACGGCCCGGCTACAACCCGCTGTTCCAGGCCCTCGTGGCGCAGGGCATCGCGGTGTTCGCGCCGAACGTGCGGGGCTCGTCCGGCTTCGGCCGCTCCTTCGTCGCCGCCGACAACCTCGCCGGCCGGTACGGTGCCATCGCCGACGTGGCGGCGTGCGCCGACCACCTCGTCGACAGCGGTGTCGCGATCCCCGGTCATCTCGGCTGTCTGGGCCGCTCCTACGGCGGCTACCTGGTCCTCGCGGTGCTGGTGAACTTCCCCGGCCTGTTCGCGGCCGGGGTGGCCGAGTGCGGCATCTCCGACTTCCGCACCTTCTACGCCGGCACCGAGCCGTGGATCGCCGCCGCCGCCGTCAGCAAGTACGGCGATCCGGTGCGCGACGCCGAGTTGCTGCGGGACCTGTCGCCGATGACCCGGATCGACCAGCTCGACGTGCCGGTGCTGCTCATCCACGGCGCGAACGACACCAACGTGCCGGCCGGCGAGTCGGCGCAGGTGGCGCGGGTGCTGGCCGCCCGGGACGTGCCGCACGGGCACCTCGTGCTCGCCGGTGAGGGGCACGACTTCCTCGCCCGGGACAACGCCGAGGCGGCGCGTACGGCCACCACCTCCTGGCTGACCCGGCACCTCGCCACGACGGTGATCACCCTCGGCTGAGGCGTTATCCTGCGCTGGTGGACGTCACGGCGCAGGGTGAACGGCTGGCCGCCGACCTGGGCCGGTCCCTCGCCGAGCTGACCTTCGTCGACCTGGACACGGACGAGGTCACGGCGCGGCTGATCGACACCGTGGTGCGGTGGGCCAGGGCGCAGGGCTGGCGGGTCTACCGGCGGGCGCCCAGCGTCCTGCCGTTGCCGCCGCCGATGCAGCAGCGGCACTCGGTCCTCGACGTGGCGTGCGCCCGCCCGGACGGGCCGCCGGTGGTGGTGGAGGTCGACCACACCGACCGGGCCCGTACGGTGCAGAAACTGACCGCCGAGGCGGACGCCGGACGGATTCCCATCTGGGTGCGCTGGGGCGTCGGCCGGTTCACGGTCCCGCCGCCACCGGTGGCGATGGTGACCGTCGAGGTCACCCGACGTTCCGGACCGGCGGGGCGTGGACGTCTGCACAGCCGCGTCGGCGACCGGCCCGCGCCGGCGCACTCGGCTGGCGGCGGCACGGCGGCCACACAGGCGCTGCCGATCCCGCTGGTAGATCCCCTCGCCGACCCGCTGCCGATCCCGCTGCACCTGGGCGGCCCGCACGCGTAGGCGTGGGTGTTCGCCACCGGGCCACCCGGCGCCGGGGTGTTAGACCCAGTTCAGTTCACGTCCACCCGATCGGCCGTCGCGTTCGACGGCGTTGCTTCGGGGTCGGACCCGCGCTTGCTGAAGGGCAGTACGACGACGGAGGTCAGAAGGGAGACGATGGCGGCCATCACGCCCACCCAGACCGCCTTCCCCAGACCGGTGTCGAGCACGCCGAGGCCATTGCACACGATGACGGCGAGCATCGCCTGGGCCGAGGTCCTGACCACCTGCTCGAGGGCTTCCGTCCAGAATGATTTGGTCCACATGTCGGCTCCGGGTCTTCTCGCAGGGTGATGGGACTTTCGACGTTCGACCGCGTCGGAACGTGCGTGCTTCGATCCGGTCGCCGGATGCCTGTCGATCGGGACGTTCCCGCCTTGATCTGTCGTCCATTTAGGACAATAAGCGGGACGACTTGACGATCACTTGAAGTCAATCTTGGCAAAATCCAGTGCCCGGCAAGTGGGCGAACTGGGGGCGGGTTGCGTCTTCATCGCGAACCCGTCCGACCCGGTCCGCGTGATCAACGTGCAGCTCGCGCGCGGCAAGCACCTGCTGCTCACCCCCGGCGTCTACGACATCGCCCGCAGCATCGAGATCCGGCATGCGAACACGGTGGTGCTCAGCATCGGCCACGCCACCCTCACTGCGGTGAACGGCGCCGTCCCACTGGACGTCGCCGGGGTGCCCGGCGTGATCGTCGCGGGCGTCACGATCGACGCCGGTACGGTCGAGTCGCCGGTCCTGCTACGGGTGGGCCGTCAGCACGGCCACGACGCCAGTACCCGGGTTCGTAACGCTTCCGGGCATACCAACGGGGGCCGGAGTCATTGACTCCGGCCCCCCGCTCATGTCACTGGGCCGGCGTCGCGGTGGTCTGCGGGCGCTCCGGCGGCGCGGTCACGGCTGGGATGCCCGGTATCGCGCTCTTCGGCGCGGCCGCCGTCGTGTCCCGCCCCGGTGGGACCAGGAACGTCAGGTCCGGCGTGCGGGACCGGTCAGCGCGGCGCAGCGCGGCCCCCACCTTCGGAATCGGCAGCGGGGACCGGCTGTGCCGAGCGCCCGCCTGGTGCCGTCCGGGGCGGCCGGTCGACGGGCGTGCCTCGGCTGGCTTGGCGCCCACCGGGCCGGTCGCGCGCTGCGGACGTCGACGGGCGGCCTGCTTGGCGACCCGGTGCCGGGCGCGTCCACTACCGGTCTTGAACCCGAGTGCGGGACGCTCCACCAGGTGCCAGGAGAGGGCGGCGCACAGGACGCTGCCGAGCAGGCTCAGCACGATGTAGCCGACGATCCCGAACCGGGTGCCGCCGAGCAGGGCGATCATCTGCTGCACCGGGAAGCCGTAGATGTAGATGCCGTACGTGTAGTCGTTCCGGCGGCTGATGCGGGACCACCTCGTGGGCAGCGCGACCGCCGCGAACAGCACCAGGTAGGCGAACGCCGGAAGGCCGACCGCGAAGAATCCGCCCAGCCACAGCGAGCAGACCAGCGTGACGGCGGCCAGCACGGCCAGCGTGGAGTTCATCGGGACCCGGTGTGCGTACAGGCGTGCCGCGGCCCCCAACAGGAACAGGAAGCCGAGCATCAGCGTCCAGTCCGCGGCGAACGCCCCGATCAGCGGGAACGGCCCGACCGCGCCGTGCTGAGGTGGCCGGGAGCTCCAGCCGGGCGCCGCGAAGAAGTCGGCCAGGATCAGGGCGTAGCAGCCGCCGGCCAGCACGAGCACCGCGCGGGGAGCGCGTTGCAGCACCGAGGTCATCATGAGGACGGCGACCACGGCGTAGAGCGCCAGGTCGTACCGGAGTGTCCACAGCGCCCCGTCGAACGCGCTCGGTCCGCCGACGATCTGGCCGTACGGGGTGTCGGCCAGGAGCCCGGCGATGGGGAACTGCTCCATCGAGGCGAGGATGTTGGTGGTGACGTAGTCGAACGGCCCTTCCGGGTGCCCCCAGAACCCGTCGAGGTTGCCGTTCTCGTAGAGCGCCGCCAGCGGGGCGAAGACGAACGCGGTGACCAGCAGACAGACCCACAATCCGGGGAAGACCCTCAGCACACGGGCGCGGACGTACTGGCGCAGCGTGGAGCGCAGGGCGCTGTCGGCGATGAGGAAGCCGGAGATGAGGAAGAAGCCGTACAGGCACATGGTGCCGAGGTCGCTCTGTCGGCCGAACGTCGCCGCGCCGATGTTCGCCCGGCCGAAGCCCAACGGCCCGGCGTGCGCGATGATCACGCCACAGGCCATCGCCAGGCGAAGTACGCCGAAGGCGTTGTGCTGGGCGGAGAACCTGCCCTGCAGAGTCGGGGACTGCTGCCCGTTCAACCTCGCCTGCACCTGACGACTCCTTCGATCACTGATCTGTGCGGACCTCGGCGCGCAAGGCTGCCGATCGATGGGCCAATTATCAGACGATCCAAGAAGTTTTGTCCCGAAATTCTAACGATTGTCCGAATCGGTGGTGTGTCAGGTTGCGGCGCCGATCGTCCGGCGTACCTGCGTGACGCGCCGAGCCGACACGTCCAGGAGCCGCGCCATGGCGGCGACGCACCGCTCGGCGGCCCGTCCGTCGCCGAACGGTGAGCCGACCGCCGGCACGCGAGCGGTGGCGAGATGCCGGAGCCCGGCCGAGAGCAGCAACTCCGGATCGGTGCCGACCAGCTCGCCGCGACCCGCCGCCAGGGCTTCCGGACGTTCGGTGGTGTCCCTGGTGACCAGCAGCGGCACGCCCAGGGTGGCCGCCTCCTCCTGGAGTCCGCCGGAGTCCGTGACGACCAGGTCGGCCATCCGCAGCAGCCCGACCATCTGCGGGTAGGCCAGCGGCGGGGTGACACGTGCGTTGGCGATACCCGCCAGGCCCGCGCTGACCTCCGCGCTGAGGCGGGGATTCGGATGGGCGACCATGACGACCTGGACGTCCGGGCGTTGCCGCGCCAGCCGACGAAGTCCGTCTATCGTGGCCGCCACTCCCTGGCCCCAGTTCTCCCGGCGGTGCGCGGTCGCCACCACCAGCTTGCGGGTCGGGTCGACCCAGGCCGGTGGCCGGGCCGCGCCGCGCTCGATCAGGTCCTCGAGCGCGTCCACGACCGTGTTGCCGGTCACCGCGATCCCCTCGGAGGCGATGCCCTCGGACAGGAGGTTGGCCCTGGCCTCCTCGGTGGGCGCGAGGTGCAGGGCGGCGATCCGGGCGATCATCGCCCGGTTCGCCTCCTCCGGGAACGGCCGGTCCAGGTCGTTGGTCCGCAGGCCAGCTTCCAGGTGGACGATCGGGGTACGTCGCCAGAAGGCGGCCGCCCCGCCGGCCAGGGCGGTCGTGGTGTCCCCTTGCACCACGACCGCCGCTGGACGGTGGTGTGCGAGCAGGTCGTCGACCCCCGTGATGAGGGCCGCCGCCAGCTCCGCAAGCGAGCCGGTACGCCGTTGCGGGCGCAGGCTCACCTCGGGGCGGAGGCCGAACGGGAGGAGTGCCTCGGCGACGCGTCCCGGTTGTTGACCGGTGTCCGCCACCCGCACCGTGAACCTCGGATCATCGAGGAGGCGGCGGATCAGAGGCGCGGTCTTCACACCCTCCGGCCTGGTGCCGGCGAGGATCAGGACCTCTCGTGTCGTCGACCTGCTCGCACACATGGTGGGTCAGCTCCTGGCGGCCGCGCGGCGGCGCCGGTAGAGCGAGAACCCGCCGCTGGTGCCGGCCGCGAGTGCGCCGATACCGAGTGCGAGCGGTGCCCCGGCGAGCGGGATCACCGGAATGGGCGGTGCGACCGCGTTTGCCCCGCAGTTCGACGTGCCGATGGTCACGCCCGCCAGCGCTCCACCGAGAGCGGTGAGGTTCAGCGCGGTGACGCTGAGCTGACCGACGCCCGAGCTGGTCTGGTTGTTGAGTGTGAGGTCGATCAGCCCTGGCACGCTCAGGCCGGTGTTCGGCAACGGGTTGGCCGGCAGGTTGAGCAGCGTCGTCTCGATGCCCAGCAGGGTCGACGTGATGCGGGCGTTGACCAGGGAGGTCGTGCCGGTCGCGGACGGGCTGCTGGTGGCGGTGCACGACGAGTAGATGGCGTCGGCCACCAGGGCGATCGTGGCGAGACCGTTGGTGCCGAGGTTCAGCGACACCGCGGCGCCGGGCGTGACGAGGCAGGACCCGCCGGCGCCGATGGTCACCGTGCCACCCACGCCGAGCACGCCGGCGCAGGCCGCCGAGGTGCCGTCGTTGAAGGCGCGGACGTTCTGCGCCAGGACCCCGGCGGTGATGACGGTCTGTCCGCCGAGTACGCCCAACGGCGGGTTCTGGTTGCCGGAGATCGACTCGGTGGTGCCGTCGTTGGTGGCCGACGCGGTGCCGGAACTCGCGAGTCCTCCGCCGAGCAGGCTGATCTGCAGCGCGGAGGCTGACGACTGGGAGGTGTCGGCGAACGCCGGGGAGGCCGCCAGGACGGCCATGGCGAGGCCACCGGCCAGCACCGCAGCGGTTCGGGCGAGACCGGATCTGACTCGTGGCATAGATGTCTACCTTCTGGTGTGGGCGGTTGTGGGGTGGTCTGTGGTGGGGGTGGTGGTGAGGTGCGTGAGGTGGACCAGATGGCGAGGCGGTCTGATCGAGCGAGGTCCGTCGACACGGCTCGAACCGCGGGCCGGGTGGTGCCGGCGGGGCTGGGTCGGTACGGCCACTCGACCGATGGCCCGGACCGGGGCGGCCTGCGGCTGCGGGTCGGCGGCGCGGGCGGTCTTCTGCCAGTCGGTGCGGGCGGTCACCATGCGGGCGAAGGCCAGCCAGACCGCGAGCGACTGGGCGTAGCTGTAGAGCCAGTGGCAGACGCCGAGCAGCAGGGCCGTGCGCACCGACAGCTGCGGCTCACAGCGGGCCCGGTAGACGATTCCCCACAGGGCGAACGGCCCGATGCCGAAGACGAGCACCAGCGGTGGTACGCCCCATCCGCCGCTGTCCCACCAGCCGCCCAGCCCGCCGGCGGTGTGGTCGACGTAGTAGATCATCACCGCCAGGCAGGCGACATAGACCGGGGTGCCGAGGAGCTGGGTCCACGGTGCCGCCAGGAAGTGGGCGATCTCCAGCGTCGCGGAGTTTCCGATCCGGGGGGAGCGCAGGACCCTGCCCAGATAGCGGCCACACTGCATCGAGCCCTGAGCCCAGCGGGTCCGCTGCCGCACCAACGGCCGGATCTGGGTCAGTGCCTCCTGGGCCACCCAGCTCTCCGCGCAGTACTCGGTGTGGCCACCGGCCAGCAGGATGTGCAGGCCCAGCTCGAAGTCCTCCAGCAGAGCACCGTGCCAGGGTGTGCCGTGCTCGGCGGCGATGTCGTTGAGCAGCGACAGGCGGGTGAACTGGCCGTTGCCGCCCATCGCCACGCTGCCGGTGCGTCGACGCAGGGACTGCATGGCGGCGATCGGCGCGCGGAACTCCATGTCCTGTAGCCGGATCAGCAGCCGTCCCCATCCGCTGACCTCGGTCACCGGGGCGTACCGGCGCGGCGCGCACTGGAGCATCCGCACCTCCACCTGCACGGCGCCGACATCCTCCGTGCCGAAGTACTGCCGGCCGGCGAGGGCGACGGGGCCCTGCGGGTCGAGCCGGCTGTCCGCGTCCAGGACGCCGACGATCACCCGGGTACGGTCGACGTCGGCCGGCAGCGACTGCTCGATGCGGCGCCAGGCGGCGTTCAGCGCGGCGCCCTTGCCCTGCCGCGCGTCCGGCAGCTGACGCCGGACGACGTGTACCCGGGGCTCGTGGGAGAACGTGGCCAGCTCGGCGAGCGTGCCGTCGTCGGACGCGTCGTCGACGCACCAGACGGTCACCTGGGGGAAGTCGCCGAGCAGCCGCCGCAGCGTGTCGCCGATGACTGACGCCTCGTTGCGGCACGGCACGATGACGTGCCAGTCGAAGCCGTCCGGGCTGCCGCCGCGGCTACGGCGGGTCTTCAGGTGGAAGACCAGGATGCTCAGCACGTACGCGCAGAAGCTGACGCACAGCAGGAACGCCGCCGTGTTGAGCAAGGCGAGGGTCTGCGCCTCAGCGGACACCGACGATCGCCCCCCGCATGCGCTTGGTCCGGCTGACCAGGACGACGAACAGGATCGCCACGGCGATCAGGCCGGCCGTCGTGATCACGGAGCCGATCAGCACGTGACTGCGTTCGTAGCCGAGCCGGAAGCCCCAGGTCTGCATCGAGACCACCACCGCGGCGAGTCGCACCTGGTTCACCGTTATCAGCAGCAGGGTGGCGATTCCCAGGGCGTTCAGGCCACGTGACATCGAGATGCGCCGGAACCCGACGAGCGTCGAGGCCAGCACGATCGGCGGTATCAGCAACATGGCGACCGAGCATCCACTGGAGACCATGAAGCCGACCCAGCGCTCGTCGAGCGGGAAGATGACCGCCGCGCCGATCGACTTGGCGTTCGCCAGGCCGACGGCGTCGACCAGGCGGGCGTTCAGCCATGCCTCGCCGCTGGCGATGTCGTGCCACCGCCACAGGGTCGCGGCGGCCACGGCGACGCCGAACAGGATGCCCGTCGTCGCGCGCAGCCATGCCCCCCAGCTGGAGGAACCTGTCATCGCTCGCGGCCCAGCAGGGCGACGAACCACAACGCCAGGCCGAGAACGACCAGGCCGACGCCGACCAGCAACCACGACTGGATGGCGACCCCGGTAGCGGCCAGCCCTCCGCCGATGTGTGGACCCTTGGTAGGTACTCCGTACATGGCCATCTCCCTCGTCAACTCGGAGGTCAGAATGGCATCGCCAGAATCGGGCAAACAGGATAAAAACCCATAGAAACCCTAAAGAGTGATTAAATACCCTTTGAGTGGTTGACGCCGTTGGTCGGCCAGCATCCCTTGCTCCGCAACAGATTCGATGTCCTGACAGGTGGCGCAGAGGTGGTCAAGATGGTGACCGGTTACCCCGGCAGGACGGCCCCGCCGGCAACGTCCCGATGGCGGGCGATGGCGGGCTGGCAGAAGGCCATGATCGGGTTGACCCTGGTCTTCGCGGTGCTCTGCGCGGGCCTCGTCACGGTCGGCTTCGGTCTGAAGCACCGGTACGAGAGTCGGGTGCAGCGCGAGGACATCCTCGGACAGGGCATCGCGCCCCACGACGAACGCCGCTGGGAGTCGGGGCCCCTCAACCTGCTGCTGCTCGGATCGGACTCGCGCGACGGTGAGCCGGACCAGGCTCTCTACCCCGGTCAGCGGTCGGACACGCTCATGCTGGTGCACGTCAACGCCGCCCGGGACGCGGCCACCGTCGTCTCGATTCCCCGGGACAGTTACGTCGACGTCCCCGCCGCCGGAGGGGTCTGGTCCGGCGGACTCAACAAGATCAACGCAGCGTTCGCCTTCGGCGGCGCCGCGCTGGCCGCCGAGACGGTCGCCAAGCTCACCGGCCTGACCCTGGACGGGGTGCTGGTGGCCAACTTCGCCGCCGTCCGCAAGCTCGTGGACGCGGTCGGCACCATCAACGTCTGTCTGCCGTACCCGGTCACCTCCTCGGACACGGGGGTCACCTGGACCGCCGGCTGCCACGACCTGGACGGCAGGGCCGCCGACGACCTGATGCGTCAGCGGCACGGGGTGCCCGGCGGCGACTTCGGGCGCATCTACGACCAGCAGTTGGTGGTCCGTGCCCTCGCGGAGCGGATCAGCGCGACGAGTCTGCTCACCAACCCGACCCGACTCGACCGGGTGCTCACCACGGCGGCCGAGTCACTCATCGTCGACCGTGACCTCAATCTGGCCGACCTCGCCCTCGCGGTGCGCCGGGTGAAGCCCGAGACCGTCCAGTTCGTCACCGTCCCCTTCAGCGACCCCAACCTGCAGACCCCGGCCGGTTCCGCGGTACGCCTGGACGAGGTGAAGGCCCAGGCTCTCTTCGCGGCCGTACGCGAGGACCGGGTCACCCAGTGGCTCGCGACCAACCCGCAGACGGCGCCGGCCAACTGAGCCGCGCCGCACCTCCGTAGGAGGCGGACACGGCGTTGAGCGGTATACCTCAGAGGAATGAATATGACTCTGAGGTATACCGCTCAACAGCACATCGGCACGGCGGGCAGCCACCGTCGACGGCGAGTCGCCCTTCGCCGGCGTACTCGTCTAGGCCGTGTGTCAAAGCCCCTGGCCGGCCTGCGGAGGCCGAGAGGACCGGCCGTTTCGGCCGCTGGTGAACCGTCGCTCGCGGGCCCGTGGTCCGGCCGGATCGGAGCCGCCCCCTCCATTGAGCGTGATGCCTGTGGGTCATCAAGATGACTCACAGGCATCACCCTCATCGTGGTGTCCGCCGTCCGCCGTCCGCCCCTCTGCTCGACCGAGGACCTTGACACACGGCCTAGCGCGACCGCCGCCAGTAGCGGCACGTCCAGTCGACCTGGTGCAGCTCGTCCTCGATGCCGTGCTCGGCACGGAAGTCGTCCACGGCCTGCTTGCATCCGCGTACGGCGTGGTAGTCGTCGATGATCACGTACCCCCCGACCGACAGCTTCGGGTAGAGCGAACGAAGCGCCACCATCGTCGAGTCGTAGAGGTCCCCGTCGAGACGCATCACCGCCAGGCGTTCCACCGGCGCGCTGGGCAGGGTGTCCGAGAACCAGCCCTTGAGGAAGCGCACCTGGTCGTCGAGGAGCCCGTACCGTTCGAAGTTCGCCTGCACCTGCTCCTGCGACACGGCCAGGAAGGGCACCTGCCACAGCGCGTCCTCGACGTCCTCGACCCGGCGGGGGTCCGGCTTCGGCAGACCACGGAACGAGTCCGCGACCCACACCGTGCGGTCCCGGTCGCCGTAGGCGCGCAGCATCCCGCGCATGAAGATGGTCGCGCCGCCCCGCCAGACCCCGGTCTCGATCAGGTCGCCGGGTACGCCCCGGTCCAGCACGTCCGCGATGCACTGCTCTAGGTTGTCCAGCCGGCGCAGGCCGATCATCGTGTCGGCCTCCGGCGGCCAGTCCCGGCCGTTGGCCCGTGCCTCCGGGTCGAAGGGGAACTGGAGCACCAGTTCCAGCCCCTTGCGCTGCAGCAGATGCCGGCCGCGCTGCAGGAGCCGGCCGTGCAGGGAACCCCGGCGCGGCTGGTAGGGCATCCACGTCTCGCGGAAGACGTATCTGGTCAACGCCTTCTTGAGCAGGTCGCAGTAGAGCGCACGGGGATCGTCCAGCATCCGGTCGGATGACTGGGTCGGCGCCAACATCTCACTCATCGGCAATCTCCTTATCGGTGTCTGTGATCGGCAACTGGCGGTCCGATGGGGCGTGCGGCCAGCCGTCCCTCGTGCGTCAGCCCCAGCGTTCGGAGTCGCCGACGGCGACCGCCCGGCGCAGCACGATGGACGTGGACGAGAGTCGTTCCGTACTCGGTCGCCCGGCGGGCAGTAGCTCCTGCCCGTAGGACGACCATCGACCCGTCGGGTCGGGAATGGGTGTCTGCGGCGACGACGGCGACGCGACGGACTCGGTCATCGCCGTCCGCCAGGTCGCCTCGGGTCGGGCCAGTGGCCGGCCGAGCACGCTCACTCCGGCGGCGCTGCCCCGGGTCGGTGAGCCATCCGCCTGTCCGGGTCGGACGCGCGGCGTCGCCGCCTGCTCGGGGCGCTGCGGAGCGTCGGTCACCACCGGGTTGGGCTCGGTGATGGCGTCCTCGACGCGGGTGGACACGACCGCCACGTGGGAGGCCGGCGACCGCTCGGCCGGGGCCGTCAGGCCGGTCGGCGTCGACCGCTCGACCGGAGTCGGCCGTTCGACCGCGGTGCCCTCGACCGTCTTGCCGCTTCCGGGCGCGCGACCCGATCCGCCCGGGTCTGCGGGCTGCCGGCGATGCCGACCACCGCTGCTGCCCGAGGAGTCCTCGACGAGCGCGCTGACCAACTCCCGGATGACGGCGCCCGACCTCGCCGACGGCAGCGACAACGTGTCCTGGACGGCGTCCAGAGCCGGAGCCGGTTGCTGCCCGGCCGCGCGGTTGTCCGTCCGCGCCTCCGCGCCGATCACCACGACACCGGCCAGGGGAAGTCCGAGGCGCTGGACGAGGCGGGCTGCCCGCGTACCGTCGTCGAGGTTCGTCCGGCCGGCCCGGATGACCAGCAGCACGCCGTCCGCGTGCTGGGCGAAGGCGGAGATCTCCCGTCCCGCCAGGATCGGCGGCGCGTGCACGAGCACGCAGTCCTCGTCCTCGCCCAACGTGTTGAGAAGTCCGCCCAGTTCGTGCAGGGCCTGCGTGTCCGCGCCCTCGCGGGGTTCGGCCGGGAGCACGGTCAGGGTGGGGAAGTCGACCAGACGCACCGGAGAGCACTTCTGGGTCAGGACCTGTTGCCAGGTGTGTGGCGCCTCCGGGAAGTGGCCGGACAACACCGGGTCCCGTACCGCCCCGTCCACCAGGGTGGCCCGGCAGTGCTCGTCGGCCAGACCGAGACCGAGCAGTGCGGTCACCAGCGCCTTGCCGTCGTCGTCGTGGGCGCTGGTGACCAGCAGCCTCCGGCGTGGCAGCGGGGCGGTGAGCACACTGAGCGTCGAGATCGTGGCGCGTACGGCGTCGGTGACGTCGGTGCGCGCGTAGAGCGCGCTGGCGTGGTGGCGGGAGAACCGGCGCGGCAGCTTCGGCAGCACGCCGAGGACCGGCAGGCCCAGGCGCGCCTCGACCTGCCCGACGTCGCGCAGTCGACTGTCGAACCGGTCGCGCAGGAGCGTCGCGCCCCAGCCGGCCAGCAGCCCGGCCAGGGCCCCGAGCACGCCGTTCAACATCGGTTTCGGGAAGGCGGGGATGGTCGGCGCGCTGGCGGTGTCGAGCACCCGGGCGTTGATGCTGGTCGAGCCGCCCATCTCCAGTTTGCTCAGGCGTTCGCTGGCGGCACGGGAGGCCACGTTCGCGATGGCGGCGGCCTGCGCCCCGGAACCCGCACTCGCGTGCACGGTGATGATCTGGAGGCCGAGTTCGTACTCACCGCTGACGTGGCCGAGCACCGCGTGCTCGGGCAGTCGCAGCGTGCGCGCCGTCTCGATCGCGACCTCCCGGGAGCCGACGAGCCGGGCGATGGTGGGTGTGAGGTTCTGCGCGAGAGCCAGGTCCGCAGGCCGGCTCTCGTCGGTCTGTTCGGCGCTGACCAGCACGGACGCCTCGGCCTCGTAGCGGGCCGGTAGGAGTGCGGTGACCCCCTGGGCGGCGGCCAGGCCCGCGCACAGGCCGATCAGCGGTACGCCCACGCGGCGCCACGAGGCACCGAGCAGGCCCTTGACATCTATCGACGCGCTCATCAGGCGATTGCCTCTCTTGTTGAGTGCCCGGCCTCGGCGGGCGGTGTGCGAAAGGGGCGGGTGGGGGACAGCAGCCCGCGCCAGGTGGCGCAGAGGGTGTCGGCGATGCGGTCCCAGTCGAACTCGGCGTCCGCTCGGTGCAGCCCTTGGTTCGCCAGCCGGCCGGCGAGTGAGGGATCGTCGCGCAGTAGCGCGAGGCGGGCCGCCAGCGCGGGTACGTCGCCAGCAGGAAAGATCAGTCCGGCGTCGCCCACCACGTGGGGAATCTCGCCGACGTCGCTGCCCACGACCGGTACGCCACAGGCCATGGCCTCGACCAGCACCCGGCCGAACTGCTCGCGCAACGGGATGCCGATCCAGGGCAGCGTGTTGCGCTGCACGACCTCGACCGACGGCATCGCCAACGCGTCCATCCGGTTCAGCAACCCGGGCAGTTCGGCGTGCCCGGCCCAGCCGTGCCGGTGCACCCGGCCGGGCCGTCGCGCGGCCGCCCGTTCGATCTCGCCGCGCAGGCTGCCGTCCCCGACCAGCGACACGTCGCAGTCGATCAGCTCGGCGGCGCGCAGCAGGTCTGTCACGCCCTTGTGCGGCTCGAACCGTCCGACGAATCCGACGGTGAACGGGCGCATCGCCGGATCGGTGGGCAACGGGCGGAAGACCCGGATGTCCACACCGAGCGGGACGATCGTGGCCGGGCCGCGGTAGCCCTTGACGCGCAGCACGTCAAGCGCGGCCGGCGTGATCGGGAAGGCGTGGTCGACGGACAGGTAGGACTGTCGCTCGATCCGGGGAAAGGGCACCGGGAACCGGGTCACCACGTTCTGCGCGGCGTACAGGGTGGTGGGCACCCCGGCCCAGCAGCGTTGCCGCAGCCGCAGGGCCTGCCAGGTGGTGAGGTAGGCCGCCTCGCCGATGACGTGCAGGATGTCGGGGCGGGTGGTGGTCACGTCGTGCTGGCCGGGGACACGGAACAGCACCGAGGCCATGTGTCCGGTCAGCGACTCGCCGAGCAGGTGCGGGACGACGTGGTACCGCAGTCGGCGGTGTCGTCCGCTGAGCCGGGCCAGCTCACGTCGGGTCGCCGGGGACACGTCCGCGGCGAGTACGGTCAGGGTGACGTCGGGCTGTTCACACAGCACGTCGAACAGGTCCGTCCAGTGTTCGGTGCGCTTGCCGACAACCGTGATCAGGACGTGCATCACGCTCCTCCTCTCGTCTCAGCTCGGGTGACCGCGATCCGGCCGATGCGGGTCCAGGCCCGCAGCCGCGCCGTCCCGGCTCGGGGTTGCAGGGGCATCCGCACACCGGCCAGACCGATACCGATCAGGGCGCGCAGCAGCACGACACCGCGTACGGCGCGCAGGGTGCCGGCTCGGTGCCGGGCGAAGTACCGCAGCATGCTGCGGTACAGGTGGGGCCAGATCCAGGCCGGATCGGAGCTGCTCGCGCCGCCGGTGTGCAGGGCGGTCACGGACGGCACGTACAGCACCTCGGCGCCGCGCCGGGCGGCCTGGAGGCACAGCTCCTCGTCCTCGTAGTACAGGAAGTAGCCCTCGTCGAGCCCGCCGACCGCCTCGAACAGGTCGGTGCGTACCGCCAGGCAGGCGCCGGAGACCCAGTCCACCGCCACCGGCTGCGCTCCCCGTACGCAGGCGTCGTAGGCGGCGCGGCGCTGCCGGCCGCTGAGCAGCCGGCGCAGCGCGACCGGCGCCAGCGAGCCACCGAAACGGCTGGCCAGCACCGTGCCGAGGGACTCGAACCGGTGCGCGCTGATCGCGATCCGGCCGTGCGCGTCGACGAGCCGTGGTCCCGCGATGCCCACCGACTGTCGACTCCTGATGACCCGGACCAGCTCCGCGGCCATGCCGGGGGTGACCACGCAGTCCGGGTTGACCAGGAGTACGACGTCGGTGTCGATCCCGGCTGCGGCCCGGTTCACCGCGCTGGCGAAGCCGGTGTTGGTGGTGCTGGCGAGGACCGTCACCTCCGGGAAACGGTGTCGGACGAGCGCGACCGTGCCGTCGGTGGAGGCGTTGTCCACCAGTCGTACCGGCAGTCCCTCCTGCCGCAGCGCGGTCAGGGCGGCGACGATCTGCCGCTCCGAGTTGTGGGTCACCACGACGGCGGTGGCGTCGGCGTTACTCATGCCGTGACTCCCGTCCGGTGCACCGGACGGTGCAGGAGCGGCGCTCCCGCGAATCGTCGGAGCGGCGCTCGTTCCTGTTCTGCGGTGAGCAGGGTCAGTGCCGGCAACAGGCCCAGTTCCCAGTGCCCGTCGGTCGGCGCCGCGAAGACGGCGGCGGCCAGGAAGCCGCAGGACAGCGCCGCGAACGGCAGGGTGATCCCGTCCCGGCTGCGCAGGCCGACGCGGATGCTGCGCAGGATCGGCCAGAGCACGAGCAGGAGGCCGACCAGCCCGAGGTTCGCCAGTACCGTGACGTAGAAGGCGTGGTAGACCGGCCCGACGTCGGTGAGGGTGAAGCCCGACAGGTAGACGCCCGGCGTGCTCTGGCCGAGGCCGGCGCCGACCAGCGGCTGGTCGGCGAAGACACCCAGGCCCACCGACGACTCCGCACCCCGGTAGCCGGCCGACTGCGCCAGGCCCTTGACGATCTCGCCGGCCCGGTCCCGTACCCCCGGTTGCAGGGCGAGGACCGCCGCCACCGCGACCGCGGCGGCGGCGGTCGCGGCCAGGCCGGTGCGCACGGCCCGACCACCACGGACCAGCATGACCAGCAGGGCCAGCGCGGCGGCGAGCCAGATTCCCCGGTACGACGCCAGGAGGACGTCGACGGCGAAGAACCCGGCGAGCAGGAGGACGCCGTTGCGACGCCACCCCCGCAGTCGACCAGCGGCCCAGATCAGCGGCGGGACCGCCATCAGGGTGATGAGTCCGCCGTGCCGTCCCGGTGTGGCGACCGAGAGGGCGGTGAAGGTGCCCGCCAGCACCACGTACAGGATCCCGGCCGCCAGGATCCGACGGGCCGTGGTCAGGGTGTGGGTCGCGACGAAGAAGTACACCGGGATCGTGGCCATCTGGTACGCGGCGACCAGCACCTCCCCGGAGCGGTTGCCGACGGCCAGGCCGTAGACCGCGGCCACGACGGTCAACCCGATGAGGGTCAGCATGCCCAGGTCGGCGGGGGTACGCCGGGTCGGCCCCTCCACCCGCAGCCAGTGCCGTACGGCCAGCGCGGCACCGCCGGCGGCCAGCAGCAGCACCTTCACCGCGATGAATCCCCGGACGTCACCACCGCTGAGCACGGCACCGATCACGGCACCGCCGATGATGCCGACCGGCAGCACCGCCCAGGGCCAGAGCAGGAAGACGCCACAGGCGAGTACGCCGGCGGCGGCGGCCAGTCCGACCGGCCCGGGCAGCAGGGTGACCACGGTGACCAGGGCACCGAGCCCGGCGCCGCCGAGGAGCACCGTCGGTGCGACGATCGGCACTCTCATCGCGGCAACCCCGCCAGCAGTGAGCGCAGCCGCACACCCCGGATCGACCAGCTGTTGCGGGTGGCGACCGCCCGGCGGAGGGCCACCTGCTCGGGGGTGTCAGCACCGTCCAGCGCAGCGTCGATGGCGGCGGCGAAGCCCTCCGCGTCGTCGGCGAGGGCGATGACGTCGGCCAGCGCCTCCAGCGCGGGCAGCGGTGTCGCGACGACGGGCTTGCCGAGGGCGAGGTACTCGTAGCACTTCTTCGGGTGCACGTAGTCGACGAGGCTGCCGACCCGGTAGGGGATGACGGTGACGTCGCAGGCGCGCAGGATGTTCGGCACCTCGGCGAAGCCGACGGCGTCCACCAGGTGCACGTTGGACAGGTGCAGCAGCGGGGCGCGGCCGGCACGGGTGGACGGGCCGATCAGCACGAAGGTCCACTCGGGGTGCGCCCGGGCGACCTCGGCGACCAGGTCCCCGTCGAAGGCGCGGGTGTCGACCGCCCCGCTGTAGCCGATCAGTGGCCGGCGCATCCCGGTCAACCAGGGCGCGACGGTGCCGTCCGGCGAGAAGTGCTCCGGATCGCATCCGTTGGCCAGCACCACGGGCGCGGGGTCGACGGCGGGCATCCGTTCCGGTAGCGCGCTGGACGAGGCGAGGACGAGGTCGGCCGCGCCGACGGCGGAGTCCAACGCCCGCCGCAGGTGCCGACGGTTCCAGCGTCTCGTGAACGTCCAGTCCAGGTCGGTGGCGTCGTACACCACGGCGGACGCGTCCAGTCGGGCGGCGACCGGCGCGGCCAGGTCCTCGTCCAGCCACAGCAGTCGTACCGAATCGGCATGCCGGCGGAACCAACGGCGGAGCCGGAGCGCGGCGAACCAGCGGTTGATCCGGTTGACCGGCGGCAGGTGCCGGCCGAGCGGCAGCAGCGCGGGCCCGGCGCACTGCCACAGGCCGTCGGCCACCTGGCGGACGCGCAGCCGCCAGCGGGGGAGGTGCCCGGCGGGGTCGACGAAGAGCACCCGGTGGTCGACGGTCAGCTCGCGCGCCAGGGCGTGCTGACGGTGGGCGCCGTTGGCCCACGGGGTGCCGCTGAAGACGACCACCCAGTCCCGGTCGTCGGTGGCCGTGGGGTCGACGGTCGGCGCCGATGGGCGAAGCGTGCTCTCAACCACGGCGCGACCCCTGCATCGGTCGGGGTGCCACAGTGGGCAGCACCTCGTCCTCGCCGAGCCGGCCCAGCACGGGGCGGGCGCGCTCGTCGTCGAGCCGCAGCAGGCGAGCGCCGGCCTGTCGGTCCAGCCAGCGCCGCAGGGCGCCGGCCGCGAACCGGCGGTTGATCCAGTTCACCGGTGGCAACGCGTCACCCAGCGGCAGTGCGGTCGGCGCGACGGCGCGCCAGGCCGTCGAGCCGATCGGGGTCATCTCGCACCGCCAGCGGGGACGACGGCCCGGCGGGTCGACGAAGAGCAACCGCTGCCCGGTCGCCAACAGCTCCAGTTCGGTCTGGTGCCGTTCGACCGACCAGCGGTTGCGGCTGAACAGCACCACCCAGTCGCGGGTGTCGCCGTCGGGCAGCGGGCCGACGTCGCCGCGCAGGGCGGCGAGCAGGTCGGCCATACCCAGCTGGACGTGTCGGCCGAACAGCCGCTTGACCAGGTGGTCGACGAGCAGGACGGCCTGGAACACCGCCATCCGGTGCCGGGGTTGGGTCGTCCGCAGGTAGCCGACCATGCTGCCCAGGAGGTGTCGGAAGCGGATGGCCGGCCCGAGCAGCCGGCAGGACGCTCCTCGGCTGTGGGTCACCACCGCGTCGGGGAGCATCCACAGTTGGTGACCGGCCTGCTGGAGCTGACGGGCGAGGATGGCGTCGTTCCAGTAGACCGGGAACGTCTCGTCGAAGATGGTCTGTCGTCCGAGCACCGAACGGCGCAGCAGCATGCAGCTACCGGAGGCGAGTTGCCGGGGGCGGCTGAAGTCCTCGCCGCGCATCTGGAACCGGTGCAGCGCCTGGCGGAACCCGGGCACGCGGCGCAGCGCGGTGACCAGCGCGATGCTGGCGGCGAAGCTGGGCTGCTGGACGTAGTGCTGCTGGAACGTGCCGTCCGGGTTGAGGTACAGCGGGCTGACCCCGGCCACGTCCGGCCGATCCCGCAGATGGTCGACCATCCGGGACAGCGCGCCCGGGTGGAACCGGATGTCGCTGTTGAGCAGCAGGACCAACTGCCCGGTCGACCGGCGGTACGCCTGGTTCACGGCGGCCGCGAAGCCGGTGTTGTGGCTGTTCCGGATCAGGCGGACCCGGGGTTGGTCGGCGAGCATGTCGGCGGAGCCGTCGGAGGAGGCGTTGTCGACGGCCACCACCTCGTAGTCCAGGTCGGCGGGGGCGGTCGCGGCCAGCGACTCCAGGCACTGCCGGGTCTGCTCGCGCGTGTTCCAACTGATCAGCAGGACCGACAGCGTTGGGGCGCCCATCACGACACGCTCCGGTCGTCCCGGCGGGCGAAGATCCGCAGCAGGTCGCCGAGCCGGCTGTGCGTCACCCGGGGTGAACGGCTGGCGGCGACGTCGGCGACCAGGAGGTTCCGTGCGTTGCGCAGCCGGGCCGCCGGTCGCCAGTAGAACCGCGAGAAGACCGTGTCGTGGGAGATGACCCGGAAACCGGTCTCCACCAGCATCTGGGTGAGCGTGTCCGGGGTGAAGTGCCACCGGTGGTACGCCGGAGCGATGGCGGGCCAGTCGGTGCCGAGTCGGTGGGCGGCGGCGGAGGCGATGTTGGGGACTTCGAGGGCGAGCCAGCCGCCGGGGGTGAGGGCGGTGTGGGCGGCGTGGAGGAAGGCGCGGGGGTCTTGGACGTGTTCGAGGACGTGGAAGGCGCAGATGGTGTCGGCGGTGAGGGTGGGTGCGATGGTTTCGAAGTAGCCCTGGCGTACGGGCATGTGGAGGTGGTCGCGGGCGTACTGGGCGGCGGCGTGGCTGACTTCGATGCCGGTGGCGTTGATGCCGGCGTGGTGGGCTGCTTCGAGGAAGTAGCCGCCGGCGCATCCTGCTTCGATGAGGGTGGTGGGTCGGGTGGCCGAGAGCAGCCACCGCAGCCGCCGGGCGGCCTCGAACCGGCGTTGACCGGCCGAGGCGAAGTACTCCTGGTACCCGTCGGTGGTGTAGTACGCCTCGTCGTACAACTCCTCCGGGTCCGGCGCGTCGCCGGCCGTCCAGACGAAGCCGCAGTCGGGGCAGCTCCACAGCAGGTCGCCGAGCGTCGGCGAGTGCCCGCCGGCGCGGCCGCAGAGCCGGCACCGGACCAGCTCGATCCCATCAAGTTTCATCGGGTACTCCGTCGGTGTTGTGGCGTCCGGGCGATCACCCGGAGCAGGTCGCCGAGGCGCGGATGGGTCAGCCGTGGTGAACGGAGCCCGACCAGGTCGGCGGGTAGGAGGTGTCGCGCGTGCCGCAGCCGGTAGCGCAGCGGCATGTAGTAGCGGAAGACCGCCGTGTCCTGCCGGACCACCTCGAAGCCGGCGTCGGTCACGAGCCGGGTCAGCGTCGCGGGGGTGAAGTGCCAGCGGTGGTAGCGCGGCTGGAGGCCGGGCCAGTCGGTGCCGAGTCGGTGGGCGGCGGCGGAGGCGATGTTGGGGACTTCGAGGGCGAGCCAGCCGCCGGGGGTGAGGGCGGTGTGGGCGGCGTGGAGGAAGGCGCGGGGGTCTTGGACGTGTTCGAGGACGTGGAAGGCGCAGATGGTGTCGGCGGTGAGGGTGGGTGCGATGGTTTCGAAGTAGCCCTGGCGTACGGGCATGTGGAGGTGGTCGCGGGCGTACTGGGCGGCGGCGTGGCTGACTTCGATGCCGGTGGCGTTGATGCCGGCGTGGTGGGCTGCTTCGAGGAAGTAGCCGCCGGCGCATCCTGCTTCGATGAGGGTGGTGGGTCGGGTGGCCGAGAGCAGCCAGCGCAGCCGCCGGGCGGCCTCGAACCGGCGTGGTCCGGCCCGGAAATAGTCGTCGTAGCCGCCGTCGGCGAAGTAGTCCTCGTCGTAGCGCCCGTCCGCCTCGGCCTGCTCCTGCGCGGTCCAGGCGAACCCGCAGGCCGCGCAGCGGCGCAGCAGCCCACCGAGTTCGGGTCGGTGGTCCTGCCGTGGCCCACAGACGAGGCACCGGGCGGTACTGCGGTCCACGCTCATCGCGGGCCACCTGCCGTCGGGGCCAGGACGGCCGAGGGAGCACGCAACAGCCGGCGCAGCCGCGTCCGGTCGCTCGCGCTGAATTGTCCGCCGACGGCCAGCAACGCGGCGGCGACGAGCAGGGTCAGGCCCGCGCGGCTGGAGACGGCGAGGGCGGCGTCGAGTCGCCCGGGGCCGTCCGGCAGGTAGCGGCTCGCCGCGCTGGCGACCAGTCCGGCCGCGACCGCCACGGCGATCGGCGGCCAGATCACCCGTACCAGCGGCGTCAGCCGCCGGGCCGTCGCCGCGTGGAAGTAGACCAGGAAGTACGCGGTGCTGAGCACCACGGCCAGGGCTGTCGACAGGGGTACGCCCAGCGGCCCGCAGAGCCAGATCAGCGGCACCGTGAGGGCCAGGTTGAGCACGACGGAGAGCAGCACGTACCGCGTCTCCAGCCCGGGTCGGCCCTCGGCCCGGGCCATGACGGTGGTCGCCCCGCTGATCAGGTTGAGGGCGTAGGCGGGGGTGAGCACGAGGATGTTCACCGTGGCCCAGGGGACCTGGTGTCCCAGCCAGAGCCGGACCAGCGGGTCGGCGCTGACCATCAGGGCCGCGGCGGCCGGGGCGAGGAACAGCGCCAGGTATCGGGTGGCCGCCAGGTGGAACCGGTCCGACATGCCGGTGCCGCGGCTGACCGAGCGGGCGACAGCGGCCGGGAACAGCACCACGAGGGCGAGACTCGGTGGTAGGCGCAGCAGGTTGAGCAGGCGGCTGCCCAGGTCGAAGTCGCCGGCGACGGCGGGGCCGAAGACCCCGGCGAGGACGAGGCGGTCGAGTTCCACGTTGACCATGCCTGCCCCGGCGGACACCTGCACCCGCATGCCGTAGCCGCCGATCCGGCGTGCGTCGGGCAGGCCCAGCCGTCCCCAGTGTGGCGACAGGTCCGGGCGTTGTCGGTGGGCGGCCCCGGTGAGCAGGACGGTACGGATCGCGCCGGTCGCGGCGGCGGAGGCGGCCAGCGCCGCCAGGCCGCCGCCGAGGCGTACCACCAGGATGGCCAGTGCGGCGCCGAGCACGGCGGTGCTGGCGCTGATCGCGGCGAGCGACCCGTACCGTTGGCCGCCTTCGAGCACGGCACGCCAGGGCAGCTCGACGGCACCGGCCACCAGGCCGAGGACCAGCCAGAGCGTGGCGTGCCAGGCCTCGCCGGCGAGGTCGCCCAGCCGCAGCAGCCCGGTGAGCCACGGCCAGCAGACGCCGAGCGCCCCCACGGTGAGCAGTCCGAGCAGCGCGGCCCAGCCCAGCGCCAGCCCTTGTAGCCGGCGCACCAGGTCACGGTCCGCCGCGCTCACGGCCTTGGCGACCTCGCGTACCAGCGCGGAGCCGAGTCCGAGATCGACAAGTGCGGCCATGGCCAGCAGGCCGGCCAGCACGATCCAGACGCCGAATTCCCGGGGCCCGAGGCTCTGGTAGACGACCGGCACCGAGACCAGGCCGGACACCGCCATGACCACCCGCGCGCCCAGCATGCTGGCCGTGTTGCGGGTGACCCGGGTGTCGACCGCGTCGGTGGCGCTACCCACGGGGGAACCCCCGGAACAGCTCGACGACGGTCAGCAGCAGCAGGGCCAGGTCGACCCGCATCGAGCGGCAGTTGAGGTAGAGCAGGTCGCAGCGGAGTTTGTCCTCCACGGTGGCCGCGTAGCCGCCGGTGAGCTGCGCGATGCCGGTCAGCCCCGGGCGGATGAGGTGCCGCAGGTCGTAGTGCGGCAGGCGGTCGAAGCCGGCGATGAACTCCGGCCGTTCGGGGCGTGGGCCGACGAGGCTCATCTCGCCGCGTACGACGTTCCACAGTTGAGGGAGCTCGTCGAGACGGGAGCGTCGTAGCCAGCGCCCGACCCGGGTGATCCGGGTGTCGTCCGGCTGGGCGAGGACGGGTCCGGTGGCTTGTTCCGCGCCGACCCGCATGGTCCGGAACTTGACCAGCTGGAACAGCCGGCCGCCCGCGCCGACCCGCTCCTGGAGGTAGAACGGCGGCCCGGTGAACGCGACCACGACGGCGATCAGCGCGATCAGCGGGATCACCACGACGGCGCTGAGCAGGATCACGGCGAGGTCGAAGGTGCGCTTGAGGCGTTCGTGGCGGGGTCGGCCCGCGCCGGAGCCGAGGCGGATCCAGGGCAGCCCGCCGAAGCGGGCCATCGCCGGCGCTCGCAGCAGGCCGTAGACCGGTCGTGCCAGCACCAGGATCTCGACTCCGGCGCTCAGGCAACTGGTCATGAGGCGTTCGTCGATGCTCTCCAGGGAGTGCTTGAGCAGCAGCAGTCGGGGCCGGACACGGGTGAGGACCGCCGCGACGTCCTCGGCGCGCGACGGCATCGGCAGCCGGGCTGCGACGTCGAACTCCTCGTCGAGCCGGTCGGGCACGGCGGCGACGTCGTTCGGCTCGATGACCACCACGCGTACCCGCCGGCTGCTCTGATCCGGCCTCGGGGCCCGCTCGCGCCGCTCGGCGCGGTGGACGGACACCTGGTGCACGGCCGCCGGTGACCTCGACGCCGCACCGACACCGGTCGGGACGTCGACGCGGTCGAGCGACGCCGGAGAGTGGCCCGCAGCGATGGGACCCCGCGTCTTCCTCATCGCGTCGACCTCCTCGGTAAGGGACTCGCAGGGCATGCCAGCCAGCACCCCGGGAGCAAGTCTCAAGGACAAAAACCCCAAGAGGGTCAAAACGGTAAAAAAAGGATTCTGGGGACGCGCATGGCTATATGGCGGCAACCTGGGTGGTGAAAGGTTCCCTTTCAGGCGTTCTAGGTCCGCGTTGATGGCCCGAGCCCGGGTTGTCGGCACCGGCCGACGGCCCTGTCGTACCGAGGAGTTCCAGATGGTCCTGCCAGACATCGCCGTCGGTCCCGAACCGTCGGCGATCCCGGTGCCCCGTCGCGTTCTGGTGGTCGGCGGCGCCGGCTTCATCGGCAGCCACGTGGTCGCCCGGATGATGCTGATGGGAAGCGAGGTGCGCGTCCTCGACAACTTCACCACCGGGCGGTTGGAGAACCTCGCCGACGCCGCGTACGGCGGGCTGACCGAGGCCGACGTGGTGACCGGCGACATCCGCACTCCGGAGGGGCTGGAGATCGTGCACCAGTGGCAGCCCGAGGTGGTGGTGCACCTGGCCGCGCAGCCCAGCGTTCCCGCGGCCCGCCGCTCACCCCTGTACGACGCCGACGTGAACGTGTTCGGCACCGTCAACGTGCTCGACGCCTGCGTCCGCAGCGGGGTACGACTGGTGATCAATGCGGCCAGCAGCGCCATCTTCGGCAGGGTCCCCGCCAACGAGCTGCCGATCCGTGAGGACCACGCGATCGCGCCGGTCAGCCCGTACGGCATCAGCAAGGCCGCCGGTGCGCACTACCTCGACTGGTACGGGCGGCAGCACGGTTTGGCGTACACCTCGATGGTCTTCGGCAATGTCTACGGCCCCCGGCAGGAGGGCGGCGACTGCGGCGTCGTGTCCCTCATGGCGGATGCCCTGGTCCGTGGTCGGCAGGTGGTCATCTACGACGACGGCGCGCAGACCCGGGACTTCATCCACGTCAGTGACGTCGCCGAGGCGGTTGCCGTCGCCTCGCACCACCCGGGGGCGGGGATGGTCAACATCGCCTCCGGGCGGCAGACCAGCATCAACGAGGTGTACGACGCGGTCCGGGACGCGTGCGGCGTGGAGGCCGCGCCCCGCTACGAGCCGCTGCCCTGGCCGGGGGAGGTACGCGCCATGGCGCTCGACATCCGCAAGGCCCGTGAGCTGCTCGGCTGGTACCCGAAGGTCGGCCTCACCGAGGGTGTGCGGATGACGGTGCGGGACGCCCGTCGCCGGCACGGCGGCCAGGTCCTCACCCAGGCGCGCGACCTCGACCCGGTGGCGGCGACCCAGTAACGGCGTCGGGACGCCCGCGTCGTGCGGTTACCGCCCCAACGTCTCGAGGCGCGGTGAGCGAGCGCGGGCGGTCCCGGCGAGAGCGGCGAACACCGGTGTCCGCAACGCTTCCTCGAGCTGCTCCCGCCACGGCGCCTGCGGGCTGACCCCGGCCACCCGCCACCGCCCGTGCCCCAGCACGCCGTAGGCGGGACGCTGCGCGGGGCGGGGAAACATCGTGTGCGACACGGGTTGGACCCGCTCCGGGTCCAGCCCGGCAAGGTCGAACAGCGCGCGGGTCAGGTCGTACCAGGTCGAGTGGCCCGTGCTGGTGCCGTGGTAGATCCCCGGCGGTGCCACCCCGGTGTGGGCCGCCTGGCCCAGCTCCACCAATTGCCGGGCCAGCGCCCGGCTCCAGGTCGGCTGGCCGGTGTGGTCCGCCACCGCCCGCACCACGCGGGACTCGGCGGCCTGGGCGAGCATGGTGGCGACGAAGTTGCGCCCGTGTTCGCCGTACAGCCAGGCGGTACGGACGATGTAGCCCTGCTCGGGCAGGAACTGCCGCAGCGCCTCTTCGCCGGCGAGTTTGCTCCTGCCGTAGGCGTTCACCGGGCCGGTGGGCTCGTGCTCCTGGTAGGGGCGGCGGGCGGCGCCGCCGAAGACGTAGTCGGTCGAGATGTGCAGCAGGCAGGCCCCGGAATCCGCGCAGGCCCGGGCCAGGTGGCACACGGCCGTGCCGTTGACGGCTGTCGCCTCGTCCTCGGCCTGCTCGGCAGCGTCCACATTCGTCCAGCCGGCGGCGTTGACCACGATGTCGTGGCCGGGCACGAGGCGCGCGACCGCCGCGGGATCGGTGACGTCGAGCGTGGCGTGGTCGGCGATGGTCACGGACGCGCCGGGGTGGTGTGCGAGCGCGTCGACCATGTCCCGACCCAGCATGCCGTGCGCTCCGGTCACCAACCAACGAGCTGCTATGTCCATCGAAAAAGGATAAAACGTACAAAACATCCAAGCGGCGCTTTTAAGGCATGAAACATTACAGGCTCGCGCTGCTTCCCGGAACCTGACGAACTTTTGCATTGATCAGTCCCACTCTTGCTGAACCGCATTCGGAACTGCCACGATGGCCGTCAATGCCTTCCGTCCCGAAGGAGTGGTCCCCATGGCGGTAACCCGCCGCAGGTTCGTCACATCCGTGTTGGCGGGCTCCGCCCTCGCCGCCGCCTCCACCACGAAGCTCCTCGCCAGCCCCGCCCAGGCCGGCAGTCCTCCCGGGGACGTGGTCGGCAAGGTCACGGTCGGCTACCAGGGCTGGTTCAGCGCCCCCGGCGACTCCGCGCCGATCGGCGGCTGGTGGCACTGGAGCCGCGACCGGTTCCAGCCGCCCTCGCCCAGCAACACCACGATCGTGTCCTGGCCGGACATGCGCGAGTACACGCGCAGCTATCCCACCGCGTACCCGAACCTCGGCAACGGTTCGCCGGCCACCCTGTTCTCCTCCTACGACCAGCAGACAGTGGACACCCACTTCCGCTGGATGCAGGAGTACGGCTGCGACACCGCCGCGCTGCAACGCTTCAACCCGACGGGCGACGAGGGGCCGACCCGCGACGCCATGACGCTCAAGGTCCGCTCGGCGGCCGAGCGCTACGGCCGCAAGTTCTACATCATGTACGACGTCACCGACTGGCTCACCATGCAGGCGGACATCAAGACCGACTGGCTGAACAAGATGTCGACGCACACAGCTTCCAGTGCGTACGCCCGCCAGAACGGCAAGCCTGTCGTCTGCATCTGGGGCTTCGGCTTCAGCGAGCCCAGCCGACCCTTCACCCCCGGGCCGTGCCTGGAGGTCATCAACTGGTTCAAGGCGCAGGGCTGCTACGTCATCGGCGGCGTGCCCACCTGGTGGCGGCAGGGCATCGAGGACTCCCGCGCCGGCTTCCTCGACGTCTACCACGCCTTCCACGCGATCTCACCGTGGATGGTCTACCGGGCCAGGACCGTGGAGGAGCTGGACTCGTACTACAACAACGTCAACGTCGGCGACATGGCCGACTGCGCGGCACGCGGCATCGACTACCTGCCCTGCGTGATGCCCGGCGACCTCGCCGGCGGACACCGCAAACACGGCGACTTCTACTGGCGGCACATCCACAACATGGTCCGGCTCGGCTCCCAGGGCCTCTACGTGTCCATGTTCGACGAGTACAACGAGGGCAACCAGATCGCCAAGACGTCCGAGACACAGGCGACCACCCCGGCCGGCGCGAACATCCGCGCCCTGGACGAGGACGGCGTCGCCTGCTCGTCGGACTACTACCTGCGCATCACCGGCGACGGTGGCCGGATGCTCAAGGGACAGCTCGCGCTCACCGCGACCCGCCCCACCCCGCCCATGGTCGGCACCCCGCCACCGACCAGCGGCGACCTCGCTGCCGGCCGGTCCACCTCGGCCAGCAGCCAGAACGGCTCCTTCGTGGCCGCGAACGCGGTGGACTCCGACGCCGGCAGCTACTGGGAGAGCGGCGGCGGCTCGTTCCCGCACTGGTGGCAGGTCGACCTGGGCGCCAGCCAGCAGGTCAGCCGGCTCGTGGTGCGGCTCCCCGCCGGCTGGGAGGCGCGCACCCAGACCATCACCGTGCAGGGCAGCGTCGACGGCAGCTCCTTCTCGACCATCGCCGGAGCCTCGGCGTTCGCCTTCGACCCGGCGACCGGCAACACCGTCAGCCGCACTCTCACGACCACCACGGCCCGCTACGTCCGGCTGAGCATCGCCGGAAACACCGGCTGGCCGGCGGGCCAGCTCGCCAAGGTCGAGGTGTACGGCTCCAGCAGCACCACGGACAACCCGCCGACCGCCCCGAGTGGCCTCGCGGTGACCGCCAAGACGTCGAGCAGCGTGTCCCTGGCCTGGACGGCCTCCACCGACGACAAGGGCGTCACCGGCTACCAGGTACGCCAGGGTGGCACGGTCGTCGCCACAGTCACGGGCACCACCGCCACCGTGAGCGGGCTGGCCGCGTCGACCTCGTACACCTTCACCGTCGTCGCCCGCGACGCCGGCGGCAACAGCTCAAGCGCGTCGAACGCCGTCACCGTGACCACCGATGCCGCCGCCAACTCGGACCTGGCCCGCGGCCGGTCCACCTCGGAGAGCAGCCACGTGCAGAGCTACGGCTCGGGCAACGTGGTCGACGGCGACGCGAACAGCTACTGGGAGAGCGCCAACAACGCCTTCCCGCAGTGGGTGCAGGTCGACTTGGGCGCTGCGCGCACGGTCGGGCGGGTCGTGCTCAAGCTGCCGCCGTCATCGGCCTGGGGTGCTCGGACGCAGACGGTCGCCGTTGCCGGCAGCACTGACGGTTCGAGCTTCGGGACGCTGGTTGGAGCGGCGGGGCGGACGTTCGATCCGTCGACGGGAAACTCGGTGTCGTTGACGTTCGGTGCCGCGCAGGCTCGTTACGTGCGGATCACCGTTACCGGTAACACCGGCTGGCCGGCCGGGCAACTGGCGGCACTTGAGGTGTACGCGAGCTGACCGGACGTGGGGCGGCCGCCGGACGCCGACCGGCGGCCGCCCTCCCGTCGAGCCCAGCCCCTAGACGAGTAAGTCCTAACGACCCTGGGTGGTGGAGATAGACGAAGGGTGTTGAGGATCAGTTTTGTGACGACCGACCTCAACACCCTTCTGACGGCACTGTACGTGAAGATCGATGACTGGCTC